>JAZUSP010000032.1:0-5032 GCA_045606805.1 Elusimicrobiaceae bacterium
GCAGGCCGTTAAAAGCCACTACCAGCGTCGAAGACCCTGAAACAAGTTCAGGGATAATCCTCATTTTACAACGTCCCTTCATGGGTTTATCCTTTGCTTATTTTAGACCTTGTCACCAACAAAAAGTTCTATTAGACCCAATTTAACGTTGGAACCGCACAAAAACGGCTGCCCGGGTGGACTCATAGCACGTAGTTCACGCAAACAGCCGCGGCCTGTTATCCGAAGATAACAAACACTCGGCATAGAACAACGAAGTTCGCGAAAAAATCATCATTCTATGCCTTATAACGGTCTGTCATTGGCGTGCTATGATGTTGCTTACGCAACAACCCGTATTCTGCATACAGTTCCAAAAACAGAGTCAAATTGTCTTTTTCCTACTCCTCTATTCTAACATAATTTCTTCTTAATTTGGCGCATTTCGTCGTTGCGAGCCTCCTTACGTACTTGTGGCCCTTTGGACCGCTTAATGACGTACGCTGCGTCGGCATGCGCCTAGAACTGCGCTCAAATTATTTTGAAATTATCCCGGGTTGCTTGTTTGTACGACTTTCTTGCGTTTTTCCCAATTTGCTATAATAGTATATATTCGGGGTTTTTACGGCTCCAAGGAGTTTTTATGGATTCTTTTATTTCTTCTGTGATTACATTAGCGCTAGTGATGGACGGCTTTGGGAATATCCCTTTGTTTATTACCGCGCTTAAAAAAGTATCGCCCGAACGGCGCAAAATTGTGCTCATTCGTGAGCTAAGCATTGCGATGCTTATTATGGTGCTGTTCCTATTTTGCGGCAAGTGGTTTTTGCAAGCGTTTGGGATTCACTCCTATTCGCTGAGCATAGCGGGGGGGATTATCCTTTTCTTAATTTCCATTGATTTGGTATTTGGCAAGGGATCTGGTGATGAAACCCCCAAAAATGACCTCACCGGAGAGCCGTTTATCGTTCCTTTGGCTATTCCGCTAGTGGCGGGCCCGGCGGCGCTGTCGCTCGTGCTGATTATTGCCGCGCAGCACTCCAATAAATTTATTACGCTCGGTTCGGTGGTGTGTGCGTCTGTGGTAAACTCCGTTATTTTGATGTCGTCTTTTCCGCTGAGCAAACTCTTGGGGCCGCGCGGGTTGACCGCTATTGAGCGATTGTCAGGTATGATTTTGATTTTAATGTCCGTAGATATGGTGCTGGGCGGCATTGCGGAGTTTGTTAAATTATGAAGAAATTACTGGCCGTTGCCGCTTTGTGTTTTGCTGCGCTGGGTGTATTTGCGGCGGACAAAGTGGAATTTGCACTGTTTGTCAGTCCGTCGTGCGTGCATTGCAATAAGCTCAAGGCCGAGTATTGGGGCCAGCTTAAAGATAAATATAAAGAAATCGTTCACTTTACCGAGTATGATATCACTACGCCTCAAGGCAATTTAGCTTTTAACCAAACGGCCGACGCATATGGGGTGCCCGCGGACCAGCGCGGCTATCCGGCCGCCGCCGTGGGGAGCACGTATTTAATGGGATACCCGACGGAAATCGGCGCGTATGCCGAGGCCGCCATTGAAAAAGCCCGCCTCTTAGGCGAAAAAACAAATGTCGTCACTGTGGCCCAAGAAGACGTGATGAAAGAGGCAAAATCGGCTTTCCAAAAAATTACGTTTTGGGCGATTATCGGCAGTGGGCTGGTGGATGGAATTAACCCGTGCGCGTTTGCGGTCATTGTGTTTTTTATCTCGTTCTTAACCGTATATAAGTATAACCGGCGTGAAATTATTTTGGTCGGCTCGGCCTATTGTGTGGCTGTGTTTACGGCGTATTTACTTCTCGGCCTGGGCGTGTTCCAATTTTTGTATGCCATGCGCGGGTTTGCGTACGTGATTAAGGGATTCTATATTGTAACCGCGGCGATTTGTTTGTTGTTTTTTGTGCTGAGCATTTACGATTTAATTATCTACCAAAAAACCAAAAAATCCGACGGTATGCTGCTCCAGTTATCCATAGGCAACAAAACGCGCATCCATAAAATTATGGGCTTTTTCTTGCGCGATAAACAAAAAAGTACGCTGCGCTTGGTGCTAGCCGCGTTGGCGGTTGGGTTTTGTGTATCCTTGGTGGAAGCCGTGTGTACGGGGCAAGTGTATATGCCCACGTGCGTGCTCATCATGCAGGACCCGCAGCTGCGCAGCTGTGCCGCGTTGTATTTGGTGCTTTATAACCTGATGTTTATTTTGCCGCTGATTATTGTGTTTGTACTGGCGCTTATCGGTTATGAGTCCAAAGGTTTTAATGACTTTCTTAAAAAACATTTAGGGGTGACCAAGGTGCTACTGAGCCTGGTGTTTTTAGGCTTGTTTATTTTGCTGTTACAGAATATTTAAATTACTTGTATTTTGGCGTACCCCGCTTTGTGCGGGGTTTTTTATGCTTGACCGCGCGCGCAAATTTAGTTAGGTTATAAGTATGACAAAACAAACTGAAATTGCCCTGTTTGCGGGCGGCTGTTTTTGGGGAGTAGAGCACTTGATGAAAGACTTTCCGGGCGTGGTAGACATTGTGCCCGGTTACACGGGCGGGCACGTGGAAAACCCGACGTACGAACAAGTATGCACCCACACTACGGGTCACGCCGAGGCGGTCAAAATTACGTTTGACCCGGCCCGAGTTTCCTACGAAACATTAGTCAAAGGATTTATGGAAATCCACGACCCGACGCAAGCAGACGGACAAGGCCCCGATATTGGCCCGCAGTACCGCTCGGAAATTTTTTACACTACGCCCGCGCAAAAAGAAACGGCGTTGCGCGTGATTGAGTTACTCAAACAAAAGGGCTTACCCGTGGTCACGCGCGTGACCCCGGCCGGACCGTTTTATACAGCGGAAGAATATCATCACAAATATTATGCGCGTAAGGGTACGGAGCCGTACTGCCATAGACGCGTAAAACGGTTTTAATATTATTGTCATCCTGAACTTGATTCAGGATCTTTTCCTTGTTTTCATGTAAAAAGCGGAAGACATGCTGAAACGAGTTTAGCATGATGGATTTTTATGACCCCGCGCCCGCACTACCGTTTGTGCGCGGGTTAGGAGTTCGCTCCTGCCTAGTAGGGCGCAAAAAAGGGACCCTTGCGGGTCCCAAAACGCCTTAGGAAAATTTGGGAAAAAAATGGCGCCCTCTAGGTGGGGCGAACTGTCGACGAGAGCGTGTCCATTATAGTGTACCATTCTTTTATTATAATTTTTCGAACTTCCCATTATCATCTTGGCACTTTGGCTAGTTCGAGTTTTAAAATTCCCATTTGTAGGCCGATTTTTGGGCCTTATTTTGGCGAGTTTTACTACGCTTGGGACTTGTGGCCTATACAAACATGGGTCTTTTGGCCTATGGTACTATAAGCGGAGCATAAGTTAAAATGGAAATATATTGTGTCGTAAGGAGTTGGTAAATGATTAAAAAGTTAACTATTTTATATATAGCCCTATGTGTAAGCACCCCAAGTGCGTTCGCTCAAAAGAAGGGCCTTGTGAAAGGCGTGGCAGAAGCCCTGTCCTCTAAAACTCCGTCCGCTGTAAGTGCACAAATGGAACGACAAGTAGCCCGCGCCACCTTAGGTGCACAATTAGAACGGCAATTAGCCAGTCAGATTACGCAATATCATCCTGTGTTTGGCTATACGCTTCCTACCAAGCTCGTTCTCTCTCACAACTTAGATTTACGCACGCCTTTCCGTAGTGCTGAGATGGATCCTACCGCTTTAATACAAGTTAAACCCATTTTAGACAAACGCCACATACAAACCGCTTTTGAGATGTATAAAGAGTTAGACCTTCCTCAAACCACCGAAATGGCCTATCTGTGGCGTTTGGCAAATCCTAGTAAAGATTTAGCACCGGATTTACACCATGCTGCCTTGACCCGATTAAATAACATATCTAAACATAGCAGAGATTTTGACTTTTACGAAAACAAACTGGAAAATCTGCCCAATATGCGCTTTTTAAAAATGTTAATGGACCCGATTGAAACGCCGTACAGTTATGCGGAACTTTGGAGCACTATAACTTGTTATCCTAAACATATCACATTAAACGAATATGGTTTCCCGGTAAAAACAAAATACGCAAACTATGCCAAAGAGCTGGACCTTTATTTAATACTATCTAACCCCAAAGAAATGGGGGTTTACAACAACGCCGGGAAATATACTCCGCTTGTGCTAACGGAGGAAGAACACATAGCCGCTGACGAATTATTAGCATTGCGCTTGCGGGAAGAAAAAATACCCGAAAACCCCACCCCGCGCGACTTGTTAGACATTGCTTATAACCGCTTAGAAACGCACACCATCCCCTACACGGAAGTAAAACTAGATGCTACTGGCCGTCGTTGGAGCGTGGATGCTGATTATAAGGCCTATCCTAACTACAAAAACACGCGACTCTACCGCACAATCAAAGGAATGATTGAAACCGAAGACCCTTATTCTTACTCGGAAGGCCAAGATTTAAGTCACAACCAATTAGATATGCTACACCTCATTGTATTAGACGCTGTCATGGGTGGAGTGGAAACCGATAATTTAGAAGATGTCAATAGAGCTTTAATTGCATTTAGTAAATTATGCACAAGTGTCCCGCAAGACCAGCAGGCCCATGTATCCGTGTTAAAAACAAATTTGAAAGTGGTATTTGAGGACCTGATGCATTTTAATCTGGATAATAAAATTGATTGGGCCGATCCGAGTGACCCGCGCAGTTTTAAGGCGGTGGTAGCCAAAAATGCCCAGTTCTTGTTAAACGATATACGCATCTACCAGTAATCTTATAAATTTTAAGAAACTATAAAATGAAATTCCCCGGGCTCCAGCCCGGGGAGTTTCATTAACCAACAAAAAACCCATACTGTGGCCTAATGGAACTTTTTGTTGGTAATACCGTCTTAGAAATGATTTTGAACTATTTTTAGACAAAAATACATCTATAAAAATTATTGCCGAACTTGTTTCGGCATCTTCCACGCAGGCCGTTAAAAGCCACTACCAGCGT
>JAZUSP010000033.1:0-73985 GCA_045606805.1 Elusimicrobiaceae bacterium
ACGCTGGTAGTGGCTTTTAACGGCCTGCGTGGAAGATGCCGAAACAAGTTCGGCAATAATTTTTATAGATGTATTTTTGTCTAAAAATAGTTCAAAATCATTTCTAAGACGGTATTACCAACAAAAAGTTCCATTAGGCCCGGTTTTAATTAAATGCAAGCGGAGCCATACACACAAAATAGCGCGATAATTTCAAAACGCAAGTTTGCCGCAAAACACACAGCCCCGCTAAAAGCGGGGCTGAGTTATATAAACGCAAGGGAGCCGTACAAACAAAACAGCGCGGTAATTTCAAAGAAATTTGGTGCAAGGCTAGGCGGGCAACTGCGTAGCGTACGTACGCAGACAACGCGCCAGCGTTGCGAGTACATAAGGAGGCACGCAACAAAGTATTGCCTTAAATTAGGCAGAAATTCGCAAGTGGGCCGTACAAACAAGCGACACGGTAATTTCAAAATAATTTGCGTCACAACGCGGCTTGCGCCTGCGCGGCATACTTGCTTAGACTGCCCTTTAGGGCAGAGGTATGTAAGCAAGCGCGTGTGAACCGAAGCCCCGCAAGGTCGTAGTGCGGGGAAAGTTGTGGTGCAAATTAGGAAGAAATTACACCAAATGTTAGAGGATTAGAAACGTAACTCTTCTTCCGGCAGTTCCGGCACCGGGGAGGTGTGCGGGGTGGGCTCGGCCGCGGCAGATTCGGCAGACTCTTGCGCCGGGGCGTCCACAGCGCCGTCTGTTTGTGCAAACGGGGTTTCTTCCCCCCCTTTAATATGTTCCAGTTCCTCAATCACACGCAGTAAGGTGGGTTGCAATTCGTTGACGTGTTGTTCAAACGTGCCCAGGCGCGACTCTAAGCGCGCCAACTGGCCGGCCATATCGGCCTCGTGTTTTTGTGTGGAGGCTTTTAATTCTTCCAAATGGTAGTGTAGGGTTTTGACTTGCTCTTTAAGGTCGGCCAGTTCCAACGCGGCCGGGGCTTGCGCGGTTTGCAACAGAGCTGCACGCGGCTGAAATACCGGGGCTTGCGGCACGAGGGCTTGCTCTAAGCCCTCCACGTCGTCTTCCGAATCTTGCTCAGCCTCCAGTGCCGCGTGATACTTGGCGATAAAGACAAAGAGTAAAATAAAACAAACTACAAACCCAGCAATTTGCCAAATGATGATATTTTCCATAGCCTTATATTACCATATTTTTATTTTTTGTGCTTCTTAACAGAAGCGTCCGGCGAGGCAGAACGGATAACCCCCCGATGACTTACGACCACAAAGCACATCCCAAATAACGAAATCCCCACCAGTGCGCACACAAGGATGCGCCACACCGGGTTAGCCGGCAACGGGCAGAGCCAGTAAAACAGCCCGCCCATAATGGCAAACGCAATAAAGTTTACAAGACTAAATTTAAATTCCAGTTTCATTTAATCACCGTTCCCGTTTTACCTGTTTGGTAATACACAATACGGATTTCCACACCCTTTCCTTTGGCTAGACGCACGGCATCCGGGTGCAAAACGCTCGCCCCGTTTAAGGCCAGCTTATACATTTCATCAAAATCTAACACTTCGTAGCGTTGGGCTTTTTGGTTTTTATGGGGGTCGTCGGAATAAACGCCGTCTACATCTTTAATCATTTCCACGTGGTCCGCGCCTAACTTGTGCGCCAAAAACACGGCCGATACGTCTGAGCCGCCGCGCTTAAGCGTGGTAATTTCTTTATCCTCGCCAATACCCTGGAACCCGGCCACAATCGGCACGTGTCCTTTTTCAAGTTCTTTGACCAAGCGGTCGCCTTTTAAGGTTAAAATGTCCGCGCCGTTATGCGTGGCCGTGGTGACGAGCCCGATTTGCGAGCCCGTAAGCGACACGGACGGCACCCCCTGCGCGCGCAGGGCAATGGAGAGCAGCGCCACGCTCACGCGCTCGCCGGTAGTGATAAGCATATCCAGTTCGCGCTTGTCGGGGTTTTTGGCAATACTAAAGGCGTGGTCTAAAAGGACGTCCGTGAGGTTGCCGTTGGCAGACGCCACCACCACGGGCGCAAGGCCCGCCTCACAGCGCGATTTAATGAGCTGTGCGGCCATTAAAAGTTTTTGTTTATTGGCCAGCGTATTGCCGCCAAATTTCATAATGCAGACGTTGGGCATAAATATAACAGGAGTTTTAACTCCTGTTATATTATAGCTAATTTCTATGTGTTTTAATCAATATAACAAGTGCCGGAAATAATATCCGGGCAATAGGATTTTTTTAATGCTTTGAGATAATCTCCTTCGGCATACACCCAACTGCGAGCCCGGTGAGAATTATTATTGCTATGTAAAAGTCCTCTTTCCACACTCAATAAGTTTGAAGTTTTCAGTTTCCATATACCACGCACTTTCGGGTCCGAGCTGTCAAAACAACTTAACGTAAATTTTTTATGGCTATTTACCAGTTCTTTGTTGTTATTAAGCTCAAAGCCATCTGTAATTTCTACGCCTAATTCTTCGCAATTGGCCGCATAAGAAGCATTGGATAAATAATATACTTCTTGCAATTCCCGGATATGCTTTGTAAGAGTAAATAGTTCCGTAATACGGGCCTTATCCACGGCTTTTTTGTACTGCGGCAGAGCTACGGCGGCCAAGATGCCGATAATTAACACCACCACCAGTAATTCAATCAGCGTAAACCCGCGCGCTGTTATCTCCCGCATTTTGTGGAGGGAGTACGTTAGGCGGGGTAGGAGGGGCAAAATAGGACTTACCTTATTAGCCCCTCTTTTTGTCGCTAACGCGACGTTTTCCCCACAAGGGGGACAAATGACTACATTTTCTTTTTTCATACAGTTCTCCTAAGTCGAGTTTTCAATTCATCTGCTTAGGAACCAATAGAAACGGCTATCCTGCCTAGATACTACTGAACAATACCCAAACAAAACAGCCGTGGCTTGCCGTATAAAACGGAAAACACTCGGCACAAAACAGCGGGTTTCGAAGGTCCGCCATTTTGTGCCTTTAAACGACTATTTTTGGAGTTCAGTAGTGCTTGGGAGTCCCCAAACATTCCGCATTCCACATACGGTTCCAAAAACAGATTAAATTGTATTTATAGTATAGTAAACTTCCCCTAAAAATAAAAGCCATTCCATACTTAGTACGAAATGACTTTATAATGCAGTTGCAAAAATTACAGGCAAACGCAAGTCTATTTAAGCTGGCGCATCTGTTTGCGCCACGCTTTCTTGGCGGCTTTTTGTTTCTTTTCCGCCTCGCCGGAAAGTAAGTCTTCCACGCGCTGCGCTTTTACGTGCACGAGGTTTTTTTCGTCAGCCTGAATTTTCTTTTCCCAGTTATCCAGGTTAGCGCGCTCGGCGGCAATGGTGGCTTTCATGTAGTCCAGTTGTGCATCCACTTGCGCGCTCACGACGGCGGCCAGCTCGGCCTTCACGGCGGGCTTTTGGCTTTCGGGGGCTTTTTTGTATTTTTTAATGAGTTCTTTAATATGTTTACGCCGGGCTTTAAATTCGTTTTGCCGGGTAGCCACCGCGGCGGTTTGAGCGTTTTTAGCGGGCTTGTTTTTAGCCAGCGAAACCGGGGCCAATAAGCCGATAAATAACACAAAAAGCAATAGTTTTTTCATCCTAAAATTCTCCTAATTTAAAGACGTATCTTTGACACCGGCTTCTTCAAAACCGCGCGCGCGCAACTTACACGAATCACACTTGCCGCAGGGTTTATCCCCCCCGGCGTAGCAACTCCAGGTTAGTTCAAAAGGCACTTTTAACTGCGCGGCCAGGCGCACAATGTCCGCCTTGGACAAATACATTAAAGGAGCCAATACTTCCAGGCCGTCCGTCACCCCTTTTTGGGTGCCGCGGTTTAAGGCCTGCGCGGCCGCTTTGTAAAATGCGGGCGTACAATCGGGGTAGCCCGAAAAGTCCACCGCGTTGGGCCCGGCAATAATCGCGTCTGCATTGATACTGTCCGCGAGCGAGCCCGCCAAAGACAAAAACAGCAAGTTGCGCCCCGGCACGTAGGTAGAGGGGATACGTTCGTGCACAATTTGTTCTACGGGCAAATCGGGCAAAGGTTGCGTGATATCGGTCAACGAACAGCCCGACGAGAGCCACGGCAGTTTTACATCTAAAAAATGCGTTTGAACGCCCAGTTTTTCGGCAATTTGTTGGGCTGATTTAATCTCGCGCGCGTGGCGTTGGCCGTACGTAACCGTGAGCGTTTCACACGTGTAGCCCCGGCTAATGGCCCAGTACAAACACGTCGTGGAATCCAGCCCGCCCGAAAAAAGCACCACGGCTTTTTTGGGCGGCTTCTCGGTTTTTTGCACGGAAAACGGCGCGGCAATGTTCACGTTAATCCCCGGTCCGTTCGTTTAAAATGCCCAAGACCTCAAACTCTTCCATAGCTTTGATGTCTTTTTCATTGACGGTATCTAGGTATTTAATGGCGTAAATAATAAGTGTTACGCGCGGGTCCGGCGCGCCGTCTGCCGCGCTGTTGTATTGGCCGAGCAAAATAGCATCCGCCCCTTTGCTGGCGGCATAGCTTTTGCCTTTTTCCACACCCATTTTCAGGATTTCGCGGTCCGGTTTTAAGTTTTTAATGCGCAGCAGCCCAATGTTGGCATACGCGTGCGTAATTTCTTTGGCGCTGGCCACCACTTCCACGTTTTGCGGTTTAGTGGGCGAAAATTCCGGCCCTATGGGGATCCAATCCAAGGGACTGTTGTCTAACGTGGCACACGCACACAGCCCGGCGGCCAATACGGCTAAAAACCCTAATTTTTTCATACGCTCTCCTATCTTTTTTGGGCGGCTAACTGCCCGCACGCGGCTAAAATATCGTTGCCCATGCTTTTGCGGATGGTTACGCCAATCCCCATGGCCTTGAGCCCGGCGGCAAAGTGGCTGACCACGCGGTCGTCCGTCTTTTCCCCCCGGCCCAAATTACACGCAATTAAATTGACGTGTAGTAAATAATTATCTTTAATGCTGTAAATCCAATCGGCCAACTTGCGGATGTGCTCCGGCCGGCTGTTGATATTTTCCAGCACCGAATATTCTAAAAACACTTGGCGCCCCGTCATGGCGATATATTCTTCCAGCGCTTTTTTAAGCTCGTCCAAATCAAACTTGCGGTTGACGGGCATCAGTTTGGAACGCTCTTTATTGTCGGCATTGTGCAAGGAAATAGCTAAATTGGCTTGCGGTAAATCCACGGCCAGTTTGTGTAGTTTGTCGGCAATGCCCGACGTAGAAATAGAAATGTGGCGCGCGCCGATGTTAAGGTGGTTTTCGCTGGAAAGTTCGCGCGCGGCGGTCACAACATTTACATAATTAAGGAGCGGCTCGCCCATGCCCATAAAGACGACGCCGGAAATACGCTCGCCGAGTTTTTCTTTACGTAAATACTGGAACCAAAAGAGCACCTGGTCGGTAATTTCTTCGGCGGTCAAATCACGCTTGAAGCCCATTTTGCCTGTGGAGCAAAAACTGCAGTGTAGCGCACACCCCACTTGGCTGGACACGCACACGCTCCACGTGTCTTGCGGTTTTAAGAGGACGGTTTCAATTTGCAGACCGTCGTGCAACGTAAGTAGCGCTTTGGCTACTTTGTCTTTTTGCGAGACGACAATTTTGCTGACTTTGAAACTTAAAAGGGGGCAATCTTTTTTTAATTGCGCACGCAAGGGGGCGGGCAAATTAGTGGCCTCGTCCCAAGACGAAATACCTTTTTTGAACACGGCCTCTTGCACTTGTTTAATGCGGAAATTTGGCAGGCCCGCTTTTTTAATATATTCTTTTACGGTCTCAAAGTTCATATTACTATTATATTATATTTAACGGCCCCCGCGACGCCCGTTTATACCCCGGCAACTATTTTCCAAATTTGGTTCCGTTGCCCGGCTTGACAGTTTTTAGTATAATGAGTGCACGATGAGTGATACCATTAAATTCAGCACCGCCGGGTTCCGCGCAATTACGGCGGGTGGGCTAACCGCCCAAAATGTACAGCGTCTTGCTTACGGGATTTCCGAACATATCTTGGAACATCCCTTCTACGGCTTTGAAGGCGAAGGCTACAAACGCCACTGCCAAGAGCAGGGCAAAAAAATGAAAAAGCCCTTGGTGCTGGTTGGCTATGATACGCGCTTTTTATCTAAGCAACTAGCTTACGTGGCCGCCAATGCGTTTGTACAAAACGGCATTGCCGTAAAAATTGACGAACTGCCCTTGCCTACGCCGGTGGCGGAATGGTCCGTCTTAAATGAGTGTGCCGTGGGCGCCCTGGTGATTACCGGCAGTGAGGGCGAATACTTTGTAAACGGAGTTAAGTGGATTTCGTACTATGGCGGCATTGCCAACAACGAAATTATGGAAGATATCGAAAAACGCATCCCCGCCCCCAGCGCCCAAATTTTAAAAGCTTCGTCTACGGAATTTGACGATTTAAACGCCGCCGTAACCGTTACCAAAGATTTCCGCAAAGCATATTTTGCGCATTTGGATAAACTCATCAACACGCGCGCTTTAAAAAGCGCGAAGCTAAAAGTGGCGGTGGACCCGCTGTACGGTGCGGCCAAACATTACCTGCGCACATTTTTGGAAAAATACGGCATCACGGTGGAAGGCATCCACGAAGAAGATGACGTACTTTTCGGCGGAAAAACACCTAATGCGGGGCCGGTCAGCTTGCAGGAACTGGCAAAACTGGTAACGGGCAAAAAACTAGCGGTCGGCCTGGCGTGTAACCCCGATTGCGACAAATTCGGCCTGGTGGATAGCGAGGGCAACTGGATTTCCGCCAACGAAATTGCCCCTATGCTCCTGGACCATTTGGTGCGCAACAAAAAACAAAAAGGCCGCGTGTGCCGCAGTGTAATTACGTCTAACTTAGTGGACCAGGTAGCTAAAGCGCATGGCCTGATGCTGCGTGATACGCCCGTGGGTTTTAAGTACATTACCGAGCTGATGATTAGCGGGCAGTATGTAATGGGGATGGAAGAATCGGGCGGCATTTCGGTAGCGAACCACGTGCCGGATAAAGACGGCCTCTTGGCGTGCTTGCTGGTGATAGATATGCTGGCCACCGAGAAGAAAACCTTCAAACAGCTTAAAAAAGATTTTTACAAAAAGTACAAGCCTCTGTTTGACCAAAAAGTCAGTATCCCCAAAACGGAAACTGAAATCAACCGCATCATGGAGCGTTTGGATATTAAACCTCCGCTGTCTATTAACAAAATGTCCGTGTGGCGTATTGACTCAACCGACGGCTTTAAGTTCATCTTAAAAGGCGGCAGCTGGCTGGCCATCCGCCCGTCCAGCACCGAGCGGCTGATTCGCTTATATGCCGAGGCCCAAGATGAAAAACTGCCGGCGGCTCTTATCAAAGAAGGTAAAAAAATTATAGACAGCCTATTATAAGGAGGGCTCCATGGCCACCATTACTAAAATTACCGCGCGCGAAATTTTAGATTCCCGCGGCTACCCAACTGTGTCGGCAGATGTGTTTTTAAGCGACGGCTCCGTTGGCTCTGCCGCCGTGCCCAGCGGCGCCTCTACAGGCTCGCACGAAGCGCTAGAACTGCGCGACGGCGGCCCACGCTATAACGGCAAAGGCGTTTTACAAGCCGTAGCCAATGTGGAAAAACTAAATGCCGTTTTACAAGGCCTGGACAGTAGCGACGTGCGCGCCATGGATACCAAAATGCTGCAGGCTGACGGCACCGAAAATAAAACTAATTTAGGGGCCAACGCCACACTAGCCGTTTCCATGGCCGCGTTGCGCGCCGGAAGCGTGAGTGCCAAACTGCCTTTGTACGAGCACATCCGCCGCGTGTACGGGTTGCAAAGTGATACCTATTTATTACCCGCGCCCATGCTCAACATCATTAACGGCGGCAAGCATGCCGACTCGGGCCTGGACGTACAGGAATTTATGATTGTACCCACTGCCCCCGATACATTTAAAGAGGCGTTGCGCGCGGCGAGCGAAACCTACCATGCGCTACGCACTTTGCTTAAAGCACAAGGCATGGTAATTGCCGTGGGCGACGAGGGCGGCTTTGCCCCCAAAATGGCCCGGCACGAAGACGTGTTAAAGACTATTTTAACGGCCGCCAAACAGGCCGGCCACGCGGATATTTCCTTAGCTATGGACTGCGCCGCCAGCGAATTTTACAAAGACGGCACCTATCATTTTGAAGGAAAGAACTTAACCGCGGCCGAAATTTGCGGCGTATATAATAAGTGGTGCTCCCACTATCCCATTGTGTCCATAGAAGACCCGTTGCACGAGGACGATTGGGCCGGCTGGCAAGAAATTACTAAAATGCTTGGCAACAAAATCCGCCTAGTAGGTGACGACTTGTTTGTCACCAACCCCAAACGTTTGGCCATGGGTATTGAAAAACACGCCGCCAACGCTATTTTAATTAAGGTAAACCAAATCGGCACCGTGACGGAAACCATAGATGTGATGAACTTAGCCAAAGCCAACGGGTATGCGTGCATGGTGTCGCACCGCTCGGGCGAGACCGAGGACACCTTTATTGCCGACCTGGCCGTAGCCACCAACGCAGGTGCCATTAAAACCGGTGCCCCGGCACGCAGCGAGCGCACCGCCAAATACAACCGCCTCTTACAAATTGAGGCAGAACTGGGCACCAAAGCCCTCTACGCACAAGGAAAAATTTTCCGCCACTAACTATGCAAAAACTATCTGCCAAACAAAAATTGCTGATCTTAACCGCTGTAAGCATTGCGGCCTTTTGCATTTTTTTGGGTAGCAGTATTTTTAGTTTGGTGCATAATAAACTGGAATTGCGCCGCCTGACCAAAAAAAGCGCACAGCTCGACGTGCAGTACCAAAAACTGCTCGCTGAAAAAAAACTGCTGGAAGAAAAAGATCCCAAATATATGGAAACGCTGGCCCGCACACGCTATAATATGGTCAAGCCGGGCGAAATTGAATTTAGGTTTACAAACCATGATTAACATTGACGTCTTACACCTAGGCCCCATGGATAACTGCACGTACTTGGTGACGCGCGGCCAAGACGCCCTACTTATTGACCCGGCTTGGGACCCGAATTTTATAATTCATACGGTGGAGTCGCGCCGGTTAAACTTGTGCGGTGTGCTGTTTACGCACGGCCATTTTGACCACGTCAAACTGTCGCAAACACTTTTAGAACATTTCCACGTAAAAGCGTATTTGGAAGAAAAAGATGTTCTGCTTTCGGGCTTGCCCGCCGACGTGTTGCACACGTATAGCGGCGACCAGCAATTTCAAATCGGCCCGTTTGACGTACGCATTTTAGCCACCCCCGGTCACACCGCCGGGTGCGTGTGTATTCAAATTGAAGATGCGCTTTTCACTGGAGACACACTGTTCCCCGGTGCGTGCGGACGCGTGGATTTACCGTCCTCTAGCACGCGGGATATGCTGGCTAGTTTGCGCCGCATTGCCACGTTGCCCGACGATACACGCATTTTTGCCGGGCACAGTTACGGCGGACGGTGCAGTTCCACGGTGGCAGACGAAAAACTCCATAATCCGTATATGCGCAATGCGCTGCGCTGGGAGAAAAACTAATGCACCCGGTCCTATTTCATATTGGTAATTTTGAGCTGGCTAGTTATGGCCTGATGACGGCCTTGGGCTACGGAGCAGCCGCGTGGTATTTAACACCGCGGCTTAAAAACTGCGGCATTAAGGGGCTTACGCAAGACACGTTTTGGAACATTTTATTTATTGTGTTTTTGGGGGCTATCGTCGGCGGAAAATTGCTTTTTATAATCCTTTCTTGGCCCGAACTGGGCGCCACGCTGACGGATAAACTGACCTATATTGTGCGCAATTTGCGTTACGGGTTTGTGTTTTTCGGCGGCTTAATTGTAGCCGTTACGGGCGCCGTGTGGTATATGCGTCGCAAGAAACTACCGCTACTTAAAACGAGTGATTTTTTAATTGTAGCCGTTCCCTTAGGGCATGCGCTGGGGCGCGTGGGTTGTTTTTTGGCGGGATGCTGTTACGGCAAGCCGACTACTCTGCCATGGGGCGTGCGGTTTACTGACCCGCATACGCTTGTGCCGCCGGAGCTGATAAACGTGCCCTTGCACCCGACGCAACTGTATGAAGCCGCGCTGAATTTTGCGTTATTTTTACTACTACATGATGCGTCCAAAAAACCGCACAAGGACGGCAAAATTTTAGTAGAGTATGTGTGGTGTTACGCCGTACTGCGCTTTGCGCTTGAGTTTCTACGGGGCGACTACCGGGGCGGTTTTTTGCTTGGGCTTTCCCCCTCGCAAGTAATCTCTTTGGCAGTAGCGGGCGCGGCCCTGCATATTTGGGCAAAATTTTTACGAGGTGCTAACCATGCCTGATAAAAAAATAATTTTTGACGGATATACGCGGCGTTTAGATGTGTTTGCCGCTGATGAACTGCCGGACCTGTCGCGCGCTCTGGTGCAAAAAATGATTAAAGAAGGGCACATTACCGTAAACGGCAAGGCGGTTAAACCGTCGTGGCCGTTAACACGCGGCGAGGTGGTGGAATTTAATTTACCCCAAGCACACGCGCAAACGCCTTTAAAAGATTTGCTCATTCACGACGATAAAGATTTTTTTGTCGTTATTAAACCCGCCGGGCTACTCGTCCACCCGCAAAGCCCCGTGTGGGAAGAACACCCGCAGACGGTTTTCTCGTCGGATGAAACGCTGGTGTCTATCATTTTGGCTAACCCGCCCAAAGGGTTTGATACGTCCACGCCGCGTGCGGGCCTGGTGCACCGCTTAGACCGCGAAACAAGCGGCGTGATGATAGTGGCCAAAACACCGCAGTTTCAAAGCGAAATGGTTTCTCTGTTTGCAAACCGCGAAGTGCACAAAACCTACCACTCCATTGCCTGCGGCGAAGTGCCCGACGATAAAGGCACCATTGACGTGCCCATTGGGCGCGTGGCGGGCGGCAAAATAAAAGCGTCCGAAATTGGGCGTGAGGCCGTAACCGATTACAAGGTGTTAGAACGCAAAAACGGATTTACGTATATTGAACTGTACCCGCGCACGGGCCGCACCAACCAACTGCGTGTACACTTAAACTGGCTGGGCTACCCCGTGCTAGGCGATTGGCTTTACAAGGGTGCGACGGCCGAACGTTTAATGTTGCACGCCCGGCGTATTGAATTTAAGCATCCGCTAACGGGCAAAGCACTCAAATTTGAAGCCCCGGTGCCTGCGGACTTTATGGCCGCGTGGAAACGGGTTACAAAAGGGAAATAAAAAGTCTCTTGGCTATTCAAATTCCACTACGCCGCCATTTTGTTTTGGATTTGTCCTACCAAATAATTTTGTGCAATATTCTCCTTGTGTTTTTTGGAAAGTAATCCCCGCATATGTACGTTCTACACACGAAATTTTTTTACTAATACCATTATATAACCAGCCTGCACCTCTCCAAGGACCTGTCAAACGCCCCATTTGTATTGAATTTCCTTCATTATTTGTTAAGAGATTTACTAAAGTAAGCCCCCAATCTCCATTTGAGCGTACATCTTGTACATAAGAAGTATTATTGTCATCCAACCAAGATTCATTCCCCGTCCAAGCGGAAAAATCCACATCCATTTGCTCAAACTTACTGGGATAAACTCCGTTGGCCAAACGATATACCTCCATGGATTTTCCCAATGAATCCAACAAAGTTACTGCCTGGCTTGCTTTACTTTTTTCCACTGCTTTTTGATACTGCGGCACGGCGACCGCCGCCAAGATGCCAATAATCAGCACCACAACGAGCAGTTCAATCAGCGTAAAGCCGAAAGACATCTCCCTCCCCTGTGGAGGGAGTACCGCCGTGAGGCGAGGTAGGAGGGGCCACAAGGCCTTATTCTTATTTTGCCCCTCTTTTGTCGCTCGCGCGACACTTTCCCCACAAGGGGGACAGATAAACACATTACTTTTCATTTCTTTCATTCTCCTTTATAAGTACCGTTCAAACGCGCTAAAACCTTTTATATTGCGTTTTATACAGGGTCCATACATCCCCCCATATCCAGCCTAGTAAAATCGTACCAAAAAAAAAAACAAGTCAATCAAAAGTTCGGGCAGGCACCAAAACACCGGGCTAAACTTACAGTAAGCTGATTTTTCAAATTCCAGCCCAGTTTGGCGGGAAAAGTTGGACCAAGTCACGGTAAAATGGGCAGAATTTGAAAAATTGTTGCCGAGATAACAAGTTTCATCATATCCTTTTGTTATATAATAAAATCATGGACTCTTATTTACTAGACGATTTCAAAAGCCACATGGGCTTTGAACGCCAACTTTCCCCAAATACCATTGATGCATACGGCAGCGACGTAGACTCTTTTTTGCAATATTGTGAAGCCGCCGAACAGAACCCCCTAAAAATCGGCCCGGAATTTTTAGACCAATACCACGTCCAACTGCGCGAAATTGAACACCTGGCCCCCACCAGCATTTCGCGCAAGCTGGAGGCCATTAAGTGCTTTTATAAGTTTTTGCTCATTGAGGATCGCATTACCGAAGATCCCACCCGCTTCTTAAAAGCCGCCAAACGCACGCAAAAAATCCCGCAGCAACTCTCGCGCGAAGAAATGGAACGGCTGTTGTCTTTTCCGGCAACTAAGTTTGAGGATATCCGCACCCTAACCATTATTGATTTACTCTACGCAGCCGGGCTACGCGTGAGCGAACTTATCAATTTACGCTTGGAAAACGTAAACTTGCAAGATGGTTGGGTATTGGCCTTTGGCAAAGGCAGTAAACAACGTTTTGTCCCTTTGCACCACGAAGTATGCCAGCGTATTGCAAACTATTTGTCCGCGCGCGAAGCCCGCTTTGCCGGGCGTGACGTAGCCAGCGAGCTTTTCTTAAATAACCGCGGCACCAAACTAAGCCGCGTAGCCGTGTGGCAGGCTTTAGCTGCCCTGGGACGCAAAGCCAACATTTCCACCCCCTTGCACCCGCATTTGTTTCGGCATACGTTTGCCTCGCACTTACTGCAAGGCGGGGCCGATTTGCGCAGCTTGCAAGAGATGCTGGGCCATGCCGACCTAGCCACCACGCAGATTTATACGCACCTAGACGTGCAAGATCTAAAAGAAAAACACAAAAAATTTCACCCGCATTCATAAACGGCGGACGCGATGAAACTTTTTACCTCGGCAACAATTTGCCAAAATCTGCCTCAAATCTGAAAAATCATCTTATCCTCTACTTTACCTTGTATGAAGAAGTGTGCCGCACTATACATTTTCCCCCCACCCCACTAAATTTTGTACAATACAAGGTATATGAAATCGTTCCCTGAAATTGATAAACAACAACAAGCCCGCTGGGAAAAAGAAAACCTCTTTGCCAGCCCCCGCACCCCCGGTGCTAAAAAATTTTATTGTTTAGATATGTTCCCGTACCCCTCGGGCGCGGGTCTGCACGTCGGCCACCCGGAAGGCTATACGGCCTCGGACATTTTAACGCGCTACAAACGCATGAACGGACACAGCGTCTTGCACCCCATGGGCTGGGATGCGTTTGGTCTGCCCGCCGAAAACTACGCCATTGCTACGGGCGTACATCCGCGCATTACCACGCAAAAAAACATTGATAATTTCCGCCGACAAATTAAATCTATCGGCCTAGCTTACGATTGGGCGCGCGAAATTGACACCACGGACCCCAACTACTACAAATGGACCCAGTGGATTTTTTTACAACTCTTTAAAAAGGGCCTCGCCTACGAATCCACTGTGCCGATAAACTGGTGCCCATCCTGCAAAACAGGGCTTGCCAACGAAGAAGTTTTTAACGGCAAATGCGAGCGTTGCGGCCACGAAATTGAACGCAAAGCACTGCGCCAATGGATTTTAAAAATTACCGATTATGCCGAAAAACTGTTAGAAGGTTTGGATACCTTAGACTGGCCCGAAAGCACGCTCACCATGCAACGCAACTGGATTGGCAAATCGCAGGGTGCCAACGTGGTATTTAAGCTGGAGAGATTTGACGATACTTTAACCGTATTTACCACCCGGCCCGATACGCTTTTTGGTGCGACCTATATGGTGGTTTCGCCCGAACACCCGATTTTAAATAAAATCGTCACGCCCGAACAAAAAGCCGCCGTGGCCGCTTACCAAAAAGAGGCCGCCAAAAAGAGCGACTTGGAACGCGGGGAACTCAACAAAGAAAAAACCGGCGTATTTACGGGTGCCTATGCCATTAACCCGGTTAACGGCGCCAAAATCCCCGTGTGGACCAGCGATTACGTGCTGATGGGCTACGGCACCGGGGCCATTATGGCCGTTCCCGCGCACGATGAGCGCGACTATGCCTTCGCTAAAAAATTCGGCCTTAAAATTATAGAGGTTATTAAAAGTGAACAAGGCGTGGAAAAAGAAGCGTTTACCGGCGATGGCGAACTCGTCAATTCCGGCTTTTTAAACGGCTTGCATGTAAAAGAAAGCAAAGCCGCCATGATTAAATGGCTGACCGAGCACCATTGCGGCAACGCCAAAACCACCTACAAACTGCGCGATTGGGTGTTTGCCCGCCAACGGTATTGGGGCGAGCCGATCCCGGTAGTGCATTGTGACAAATGCGGCGTCGTGCCGTTGCCGGAGTCGCAACTTCCGCTACAGCTACCCGAAGTAGAAAAATTTGAACCCTCCGGCACCGGACAGTCCCCCCTTGCCACGGTTACGGGTTGGATCAACACCACCTGCCCAAAGTGCGGCGCACCCGCCAAGCGCGAAACGAACACCATGCCCCAATGGGCGGGCTCGTGCTGGTATTATTTGCGCTATATGGACCCGCATAACGACAAGGCGTTGGTGGACCCGGCGCTTGAAAAAGCCTGGGGACCGGTGGATTGCTATATCGGCGGCGCCGAACACGCCGTTTTGCACCTGTTATACGCACGCTTTTGGCACCACGTACTCTATGATTTGGGCGTTGTTTCCCACCCCGAACCGTTCCAAAAATTGCGCCACCAAGGGATGATTTTGGCGTTCTCGTACCGGGATAAAATGGGCAACTACCACGGCTACGACGAAATTGATTTTAAAGACGGCAAAGCTTTCTTAAAAACCACCGGGGAGGAACTAACCTCTATGGTGGAAAAGATGAGCAAATCCAAGAAAAACGTCATCAACCCCGACGATATTTTAAACGAATACGGCGCTGACGCTTTCCGCATGTACGAAATGTTTATGGGGCCGTTTGACGCTCAAAAACCCTGGGATATGAAAGGCATTGAGGGTATTAACCGCTTTTTAAAACGCATTTACGCGTGGAGTGAAACCGTCCAATTTGCCACGCAAGCCGAACCCAAAAAGAGCGCTATCCTCTTAAACCAAACGATTGCCAAAGTAGGCGACGATATTGAAAACCTGCGCTTTAACACGGCTATCTCGGCGCTGATGGTGCTGTTTAATGACCTAAGCAAACTGCCCGCCGTGCAAGAGGAAACGTTTAAAAAATTCCTGCAAATTTTGCATCCGTTCGCCCCGCACCTTACGGAAGAAATTTGGCAAACCAAGGGATATAGCGGTTTTGTACTGCAAAGCGCCTGGCCGACGGCTGACAAAACGCTCCTGCAAGACGACACCGTAGATATGGGCGTGCAAATTAACGGCAAAGTGCGCGAGCGCATCCAAGCCCCCCGCTCCGCTACGCGCGAGGAGCTGGAACAGTTGGCCCTGGCCAGTGCCAAAGTACAAAACTATTTAAAAGAGCTGGAAGTTAAAAAAGTGATTGTGGTGCCGGGCCGCATGGTCAGCATTGTGGGCGCCCCCAAAAAATAACGGAGGACCGTATGAAAAAATTAACGCTTGTTTTCGGTTTATGTGCCTTGTTAGCGGCATGTGCGGGTGAAAACGTCATCTATACACCCCAAGCGCAAATTATGCCCCAACACATCAAAAAAATAGCCGTGCGCCCTATTTTGAACCGCACGGAAGTGTTTGCGCTGGAGGACAAGTTCTACAACGAGCTTTATGATACGTTTCTGCGCAACGGCATGTACCAAATTGTAGCCGAAAATAACGGTGCGCAAGGGGTGGTCGTCACCACTATTTCGCGCTATTTAAACGTGCCCATTCAGTACGACAGCCAGCTCATCCCCACCGTCTACCGCATGGACATTTGGTTGGACGTTGTATTTATGGACGCCACCACCAATACACCCGTATGGCGTGAGCCCGCTTTTTTGGGCACGCAAATTTACGCGGCCAGCACATTGCCCGGCGGTATGACCGAGCAACAAGCGCGCGATATTATCTTTGAAAAACTCTCTAAAGATATTGTTAAACGCACGGTGGAAGGTTTCGGGTCCGTGCGCAGCGAAAACAAAAAGAAAGTAATGAACAACCCCGAATATACCACGATTACCGAGTCTTAATCATGCCTAAAATCAGTGCCGAAAAACTGCAAGCCGAACTGGCTAAAAATTCCACGGCCCCCGTCTATTTGCTAACAGGGGAAGATGTGGAGCGCAAAAATTTAGTCATTAAACAAATCCAGGCGATTTTAAACCCCGACGATTTCAATTATTTCAAAGCCCAAGCCACCGCGGCCGATGTAAGCGAGGGGTTAGCGCAGGCCAACACGGCCCCGGTGTTTTCCAACGTGCGGCTCATTGTGCTAACGGGTGTGGACAAACTGCGCAAAGGCTCCAAGGAGCTGACCACCTTAACAGCCTATGCCCAAAACCCGTTGTCCACCACCACGCTCATTTTAACCCATAACGACGCTAAAAAACTAAAAACCGATAAAACCCTGGCCGACGCGTGCGCCGAATCGGGCCGCGTCGTCAATTTTGACGAGCTTAAAGCCGACGACCTGGCCGCCTGGGTCCGCCAAAAAATGGCCGAAAAAGGCCTTACCCCTACGTTTGAGTCGGTTGATTTACTGTGCGAATGTGTAGGCAGTGATTTGGGCGCCATGGAAAACGAGTTGGAAAAACTCTACTTATTTACCGCCCAACGTGACGATAAAACCATTTCCGCGCAGGACGTATTGGCGTGTATTGGCTTTAAAAAAGAAGAAAACCCGTTTGAACTTTCCAATGCGCTTACGGCGTGCAGTAAGCCGCGCGCGCTTGCGCAAATTGATAAACTCATTGACGCGGGTGAGGAGCCTGTGGCCGTGCTGGCCAAAATGAGCTACCCCATTTTAAAAATGGCACGCATCAAACGCTTTCACGACGCGGGCATGGCGCAAGGCGATATTTTACGCGCCGCGGGGCTACTGTTTTGGGAGAGCCGCTTGGTGCAAAGTGCGCGCAGTTTCCCATCGCAAAAGAATTTTGCGGCCGCGTTAAATAAACTCATTGAAGCAGACGCCGGCTTTAAGAGTGGCGCCGGGTTAGACCCTAAAACCACCCTTAAGGGCATTGTGCTTACGTTGTTTAGATAAAGCTACAATGAATAATAATTAAAATTTTCCGAGGGAATTTCTATAGAAGTTCCTTGGGCCTTACAAATTCGATTCCCTATTTCACTTCCTTTTTTTGCAGCACATAGTGTTGACGATGTTTTAGGGTAAATAGAAACATTAAACCTATAACCTAAAAATTCAGGGCTCCAACAATCTGCAGATCGTTTATTTTCTGACAGATTACAACTATATCCTATTCCTACTTGTATATCCAATTTTGTTAAATTATTTGTAAATTCACCATTTGCCAAATAATATATTTGTTGAGCACGAGCAATAGCATTCATATTAGTTCTATATTCCGTAGCCCGGGATTTTTCTACCGCTATCTTATACTGCGGCACGGCCACCGCCGCTAAAATGCCGATAATAAGCACGACGACCAGTAATTCAATAAGCGTAAAGCCCTTTCTTCCTCCCTTGCGGAGGAAGTGGTCCGCAGGACCGATGGAGGGGCTCATTAAGGAGAATGCCTTATAGGCCCCCCTTTTTGTCGCTACCGCGCCCCCCGACAAAAGCCCTCGGGGGCAGGCTCTTTCCCCGCAAGGGGGACAAGACACAACACTTGCATTTTTGTTGGTTTTCATAAGTTTTCCTCTTTGTTTTTTAATTTCAATTTGTCTGCTTATGAAACGTACAAAAACGGCTGGTGCATTGAGCCTCATTCCCAGTCCCAACACGAACAGCCGCGGCTTGCCGTTTTTTGAAAAACGGCAAACACTTAGCGCAAAATAGCCGTCGCCATTTTGCGCCTTAATTCGGCTGTTTTTGGAGGGAATGAGGACCTTTGCAGGTACTCCGTTTCTTAAACGGTTCCAAAAACAGATTTAAATTGTATTTATATTATAAGAATATTTGTCTTTTAATGCAATTTTCACTTCGTCAGATTCACACATGACCTACAAAAGAGCACAAAGAAAAAGCAAGGGACGGCCCTGTTTCCAGATTCGAGGCAGATTCGCACCATATGTTGCCCTTAGGGTTGCTTTGCGCCGCTGGACTTTTGCGGTTAGTACGCACTTTGTTTTGCGCAAGCATAGTAACTATGCCAAGCAAAAAAAGAATGTAATAGCCCAAAAGGACGCGGCCCGAAGGGTTTAGCCGTTTTTGAGTTCGGCTTTGTTAAAAAAGCTTGTCAATGAGTACATTGCCCGCACTTTTTTGCCGCGTCTCACCATACAGAAACGGCTAAACGCAAAGAGCAATTAGAACTTCTTGCCAACCCTAGCACGTCTGCCGGCCCGCGCGTAGCGCGGCAACACAAGTCACCGCAAAATAAACCAAATTTGGAAAATTGTTGCTGAAAGGAAACGAAACATCACTGGAGCGCTGTTAAATTAGGACGAAATTTTCTTTTCGTACACGCGGTAACGTTTACTAAAATGACACCCACACTCTTGTATGCCTCTTAGCATCCCCGCATTATCTTCAAGCACCCAAGAAAGTTCCGCCCAATCCCATACCGCTACGCCATGCGTAATAATGTGCTTAATTAAGATGAGATCAATCCCACGCTTTCTAAATTCGGGCACCACACCCAGCATCATCAGCCGTGCGTCTTTAATTTTTTTCCACGCCCACAGGGCTTTGAGGAAACGCCACGGATGATACAAACTGCCGCGCAAAATTTTAAGTACGTGGTTCATATTGGGGATACAAATATAAAACCCCACCGGCTGCCCGTCTACTTCCAAAATACACGTGCCTTCCGCGCGTAAGACCGGTTTTAGGTCCCTTTCAATATCGGCCATTTCCTGCTCGGTCAACGGAACAAAACCCCAGTTCTCGGCCCAAGCCGCGTTATAAATTTGGCGGACAATCTCGGCCTCTTGCGGTAATTTTTTAAGGTTTAAGCGCCTAAGTGTAACGCCGCCCTTTTTTTCGCATCGTTCGCACAACTTTAAAAATAAGGGAGAAAATTGGTCATCCCGGCTACGCTCAAAAGCAAGCAAATCTTTCGCTTTGGTAAACCCGGCTTTTTCAATTAAACCGGCATAATAGGGGTAATTGTACGGCATCATAATAGAAGGCATACTGTCAAACCCTTCCACCAGTAACCCATACGTATGGTTGCTCGACGGGCTGGCCGGACCGCGTACCGCTGTTACGCCTTGAGCACGCAAGTAATCCTCGCCGGCTTTAAACAAGGCGGCAGATACTTGCTCGTCATTGATGGTGTCAAAAAAGCCGAAAAAGCCGAGCTTGGTATGATGATAGTCATTATATTTATCGTTGACAAGCGCACACAAACGCCCAACGGGTTGGCCATCCTTGTATGCCATAAACAGCTTACGCGTAGCACGTTGCCAAAAGGGGTGGTCTTCCCGTAAAAGCCGGCGGGTTTCGTTCTTTAAATCACCCACCCAATACGGGTCATTTTTGTAAAGTTCAAACGGGAAATTAATAAACGCATTGAGGTTTTTTGCCGTAATTTCTTTAATTTCCAACATATTCCCCCCCTTATCAAAAGCCCCGCGCGCAGTGGGGCCCCAAACTATTTAATCAGCCCAATAGCACGGCCGGCCGTGGCAAAGCTGTCCACAATCTTTTGCACATGCGCTTCGGTATGCGTGGCCATCAGCGTCAAGCGAATTAGCGCGCGGCCAGGCGGCACCGCGGGGCTGACCACCGGGTTAGCGAAAATACCCATTTCGTGCAGGGCCCGCCACATTTTAAAGCAGTTCTCGTTGCTGCCCACGTGCACGGGTAAGATAGGCGTGGTGCTAGTGCCCAAGTCGTAACCGAGGTCTTCCAACCCTTTTTTAAGTAACGCGGTTAAGCGCAGCAGGTTGTCGCGACGGGAAGTATCTTTGGAAATGAGGTCCACCGCTTTGGAAATAGAGGCAATACACGCCGGCGGCATAGAGGCCGAGAAAATCTGACTGCGCGCGTTGTGGCGCATGTAGTGAATAATGTCTTTATCCCCCACCACAAAGCCGCCCACCGTGGCAAACGTTTTAGAGCAGGTGCCTACAATCAGGTCCACCTCGCCGTTTTCCAGGCCGAAATATTCGCACGTACCGCGCCCGGTTTTGCCGATAATACCGGTAGCGTGCGCGTCGTCCACCATAATGCGGGCCCCGTATTTCTTGCCGATTTTGACAATTTCCGGCAACGGGCAAATATCCCCTTCCATGCTAAACACACCGTCTACGATAATCAGTTTACCGGCTTCGGCAGGAAGTTTGGCAATCACGCGTTCCAAATCGGCGGGGTCGTTATGTTTAAAGCGGGCCATTTCGCCGTCTGATAAGCGAACGCCATCCAAAATACTGGCGTGATCCAGCTTGTCCACAATGGCATAGTCGCCTTTTTTAATAAGAGAAGACACCACCCCTAAATTCATTTGGTACCCGGTGGCAAAAATAAGACCGGCCTCTTTGCCTTTAAATTTGGCAATTTTTTGCTCGAGTTCGTCGGCCAGTTTGGTGTTGCCGTTAAGTAAACGGCTACCCGCTACGCCGGTGCCGTATTTTTGCACGGCCTCGAGGGCGGCTTGTTTCATTTCCGGGTCATTGGCCAGGCCCAAATAGTTATTGGAACCAGCCATAATGTAGGTTTTACCGTCCAACACCACTTCGGGCCCTTGGGCCGATTCAATGGGTTGGAAATAGCCATAAATACCCATACGCATGGCTATTTTGGCGTCTTTGTAGTTGTAGCACTTCTCAAAAATATCAGACATAATTTCCTCGTGGACTAAGTTACTTCTTCCTGCTCATTTTTTTAATAATCCCGGTGGTACTGCGGCCTTTTAACAAGGCAAAACGCACTACTTTACCGGCAAATTCACGGCCGACAATTTCACTCGGCTTATAATCGCCACCCTTTACAAGCACATCCGGGCGGACGGTTTTTATTAAATTGTACGGCGTATCTTCATTAAAAATACACACGTACGATACACTTTCCAGCGCGGCTAACACAAGCGCACGGTCAGCCTGTTTATTGACGGGGCGGGTGGACCCTTTTAAACGGCGCACAGAATCGTCGCTATTCAAACCTACCACTAATAGGTCGCCCTTCGCGCGTGAAAACTCCAAAATACTCACGTGCCCGGCGTGTAAAATGTCAAAACAGCCGTTTGTAAACACAATCTTGCGCCCGGCTTTGCGCGCGGCGGCCAGTTTGGTTTTTAACGTGCGTACATTGACAATTTTACTTTTGGCTTTCATCTTCTTTCATCATCCGTTCAATAAGACCCGTATCCATATTCCCGGCGTTAAAATCGGCATTGGCCAAGATTTTTTGATGGAAAGGAATGGTGGTTTTTACGCCACCAATCACAAATTCCCCTAAACAGCGCGCACTGCGTTTTAACAGTTTTTCGCGGTCCGGCGCAGTAACAATGAGCTTGGCAATTAAGCTGTCGTAATAGCTGGGAATGGTGTAACCGTTATACATGTGGCTGTCCACACGCACGCCCAGACCGCCCGCCGGAATCCATTCGGTAAGTGTACCGGGGCACGGCATAAAGTTGTGGGCACTATCCTCAGCGTTGATGCGGTGCTCAATCGCATGACAACGCACTTTGCCGGCTTCGGCCTGGGTAAGATGCAAAGGCTCGCCTTGGGCAATTTGGATTTGCATTTTGACCAGGTCCTGCCCGCACACGGCTTCGGTCACGGGGTGTTCTACTTGCAGGCGCGTGTTGACTTCCATAAAGTAAAATTCTTTGTTCTGCGCCATTAAAAATTCCACCGTGCCTACACCGCGGTACTGCGCAGCTTTAATGAGTTTGGCGGCCGCTTCTTGCAGTTTTTGGCGCGTGTTGGCATCTACAAACGGCGAGGGCGATTCTTCCACCAGTTTTTGGTGGCGGCGCTGCATGCTGCAATCGCGCTCGGCAAACGCTACAACGTTGCCGTAATTATCGGCGGCTACTTGCACTTCAATATGGCGCGGATTTAAAACGAGTTTTTCAAAATAGACGCGGTCGTCGCCAAAGTTGGCGCGGGCCTCGCCTTGGGCGGTTTTGAGCATGCGGTCCAAATCTTCTTCCTTTAGGCACGCGCGCATGCCTTTGCCGCCGCCGCCGAGGGTGGCTTTAATCATAATCGGGAAACCGATTTTTTTAGCTACTTCGCGGTAGTTCTTGCCGACGATTCCGTCAGAGCCGGGCGTTATCGGCACACCGGCTTTGAGGGCAATTTCGCGCGCGGTAGATTTGACACCGAGCATTTCAATCGAATGCGCTGTCGGCCCGATAAATACCATGCCGGCCTTTGTAACAGCCTGGGCAAAGTCCGCATTTTCAGACAAAAACCCATAGCCCGGGTGCACGGCATCCGCGTGCGTGACTTTGGCGGCCGTCACCAACGCGTCAATGTCCAAATAGCTCATGGAAGACGGAGCCGCCCCAATGCAAATAGCTTCATCAGCCAGGCGCACGTGCAGGCTGTTGCGGTCGGCCTCGGAATAGACGGCTACGGACTGAATGTTCATTTCCTTGAGCGTGCGGATGACGCGCAGGGCAATCTCGCCGCGGTTGGCAATGAGAACTTTTTTAAAAGGGGTAATTTTAGCGGTCATACTTATTTCTCAATGAAAAAAAGCGGGAGCCCAAACTCTACAACGGCCCCTTCTTGCGCGGTGACTTTACGCAGTTTGCCGCTAACAGGCGCGGTAATGATATGCTTTTTGGAAACGGTTTCCACCAAGCCTAAGGGGTCGCCTTCGGCTATGGTTTGGCCTTCGGTAAGGGTTAAATTTGTGCCTTTTTCGGCCAAGTGATAAATGCCCACTGCGGGGGCGGTAACGGCGGTTAAAGAGCAAGTGTAGGCGGCCGGCTCAGGCAGGGCCTGCTCAGTTTTGATTTCAATGCAGTTGCCGTTTTGCTCGTAGCAAAATTCGGCCAAATCGGTGGTTTTCATCCAGTTAGTGACGTCACTAATAAGTTTGGTGTCCATATAAGTCCTCACAAAAATACTTGTAATTATTCTACCATTTTTGGCGTTGATTTTGACAACACCCTGTAAAGCTAGGTTATACGTGGACCAACAATTTGCCAAAATCTTTCCAGTTTATGCCGACTTTCGCTCGCGTACCTGCGGCGCTTTGCGCCGTCCGCAAGACGTACGCCACGCTCAACTTACGGCACAAACTGGTTTGATTTTGACAAATCAGGGTACTGAAAATTTTCCCCGGTGCTTGGGGAAGTTCCGTGTCGTTGTAGGTCAGGCATTGCCTGACAAAGCCTCGTAAGAGGCTTACGCCGTTTTCTAATCAATTTTCCTGCCTTGGCAGGGAATCCCCCGCTTGTCATACTATCAGTATGAAAATGAAAAATATACTAAACGTGTTTGTTTGGTTGGCCGTGTGTCAACTGCCGATGCTAATTAGCGTGCCGTTTGTGGACCCCAATATGGGGTGGTATCGAGCGCTAGTTAAGCCGCCGTTCGTGCCGCCGGATTTTATCTTTGGCATGGTGTGGACGGTTTTATATTTGCTGTTAGGGCTTGCGTCTGTGCTCGTGTTTTACCGGGGGATGAGCGAAAAACACCACGCTACGGCGTGGCTGCTGAGCATCCAACTCATGCTTAATGCGTGTTGGACGCCGGTGTTTTTTGGCTTGCATAACTTGCCCTTGGCGTTGGCGGTGGTGGTGCTGATGCTGGCGGAAGGGTTTTTTATGCACCGGGCGTATGCTAAACACAGCAAGGTGGCCGCGGCGATGCTGTGGCCGTATTGGTTGTGGCTGGGGTTTGCGACGTACCTAACAGCAGGATTTATGATGCTAAACTAAGGGAGGGTTTTACGGCGTTAACTGGAGGCTTGCACATTTGGGCATCTTCGCACCGATTTGCCCACCTCGCGTACCTGCAACGCTGCGCGTTGTCTTGCAGACGTACTAGGGTTGGCAAGAAGTTCTAATTGCTCTTTGCGTTTAGCCGTTTTTGTATCGTGAGGCGCGGCAAAAAAGTGCAGGCAATGTACTCATTGGCAAACTTTTTTAACAAAGCCGAACTCAAAAACGGCTAAACCCTACGGGCCGCGTCCTTTTGGGCTATTACATTCTTTTTTTGCTTGGCATAGTTACTATGCTTGCGCAAAACAAAGTGCGTACTAACCGCAAAAGTCCAGCGGCGCAAAGGCAAAGAGAACTCCTTGTCAACCCTTGCTCAACTTACGGTGCAAACTTGCCTCAAATCTGAAAACACGTTCGGCCCTGTCTTTTCCGGCGCGCTTTGGCAATTTTAACATTTCCCGCGCTCTAGCAGTTTTCCTAAAAATTTTTTTCCAAAATTCCGCACAATAAAGTATAATATATGTAACCGATTTTAATAAGAGGTATATTAACACATGGCAAAATTAAAAACGGGCCGCCACACCAGCGCCCTCAAAGCTCAGCGCCAAGCTGAAAAAAGAACTTCCGCTAACAAAGGACTCATTAAAAAAGTCCGCGTAGCTACCAAAACGGTAAAGGCCTCGGCCGCTACCAAAGCCAAAACCTTGAAAGAGGATTTGAAAAAAGCGAATGCTTGCATTGACAAGGCCGCCAAAAAGAAAGTTATCCACTGGAAAACGGCCGCACGCAAGAAATCCCGCTTAGCCAAAGCCGCTAACAAAGTTGCTAAATAAGTAGTTTTTGAAGTTCTGTAAATACCCCGCACCCCGCGGGGTATTTTTGCGCCCTAACGGTCCGCCTTGCCCGCACGTTTGGGTAGCTGATGTTTCTTTTATACACTCCCGCGCGGAGCTTGTTTTGCCGGGCCTCTCGCGGTCCATAACTGAAAGTTTTTATGTAAACGTTCGTCGCGGAAATTGTCCGCCCGGACTCCGGGTCTCTCGCGGTCACCTACTGAAACATTGACGGAAAACGCAACGCGCGGAAACTCCGCGGCCTGGAAGGCCCTTGACTCGTTTTTTTTTTTTGGTACAATTTTGCTAGGCCGGATATGGGGGGACGTATGGACCCTGTATAAAACGCAATATAAAAGGTTTTAGAGCGTTTGAACGGTACTTATAAGGAGATAAACAAAATGAAAAAAAGAAAAAGCAATAAGCAAGCGTTTACGCTTATTGAGCGGGTAGGTCAGGCACTGCCTGACAATGCCCCGGCTAAGGGGCATCTTGCCGGGTTTACCCTCATTGAATTATTGGTAGTGGTGCTGATTATCGGCATCTTGGCAGCGGTAGCTGTGCCGCAATACCAAAAAGCAGTAGCAAAAAGCAGATTAGCGGTGGCTATGGCCCCCTTAAAAGCCCTTCAGCAAGCGGAAGATGCTTGCTTTGCGGAAAAAGGGAGCTCTTGTCCATTATCGGATTTAAGTGTAGAACAGACTGCCAAGAAATATGATTTTATAGATGGCTACAGTACTGCCGAGAAGAGCGGTTTCATTCCTGGTTTTGATGTTCGTACTTGGACCGATAGTAGTACCGGGAAGGTAACCCCTCTTGTCATTTTAGACGTATCGGATGGAGACGATTGGGTGGTTGGTTTAGCAGTTACTCCAATCGGGCGTGTTTGTGCAGGGTTTAGTACCCGTGCTGATATTTTTTGCCCGAAGATGGGCTTTACCAAAGAAGTGACCGCGGGTTCTATAAGTGGGGGCTGGTTGCATTATACGGAATAAAAATTGCGGGATTTTGGTTCCATTCAAAGAATTGTAGTGCGACGTTCCCCGGTTGTTATGCCGGGGAATTGGTTTTAGGGAAAAATAAAACGCGCTCTGTTTACAATGCAGGTAAACGGAGCGCGTTTTTACAACAATTTACAAGTGATTCTATTTCTTTTTGGCTTTAGCGGGCTCTGTCGGGGCCTCTTCCGCTTTTTTGCCGTTGTAGTGAATGCCTAAATACTTCACGTAGAGCTTGTCTTCAATCTCGTCAGCCAGTTGCGGGTTGTCCTTTAAGTACTGGCGGGCGTTTTCGGCCCCTTGGCCGAGTTTTTCGTCCCCGTACAAAAACCAGCTGCCGCTTTTTTCAATCAGCCCAGCCTCTACGCCTTTGTCAATGATGCAGGCTTCGCGCGAAATGCCTTGGCCTAAAATCATGGTAAATTCGGCCTGGCGGTAGGGCGGAGCCACTTTGTTTTTGGTCACTTTGGCGCGCACGCGGGTACCGATAACTTCGTCGCCTTTTTTGAGGTTTTCAATGCGGCGCACGTCAATGCGTACCGACGAGTAAAATTTCAAGGCCAAGCCGCCGGGGGTAGTCTCCGGGTTGCCGAACATCACGCCGATTTTTTGGCGCAACTGGTTAATGAAAATAATGCTCGTTTTGGTTTTGTTTAAAATGCTGGTCAGCTTGCGCAGGGCTTGGCTCATTAAACGCGCTTGCAGCCCGACGTGCGAGTCGCCCATTTCGCCTTCAATTTCGGCTTGCGGCACCAGGGCAGCCACGGAGTCAATGATAATTAAATCAATGGCGCCCGAGCGGACCAGTTTTTCGGCAATTTCCAAGGCTTGTTCGCCGGAATCGGGTTGCGAAACTAACAGTTCGTCTACGTTTACGCCTAAATGTTCGGCATACACGGGGTCTAAAGCGTGTTCGGCATCAATAAACGCCACGGTGCCGCCCAGTTTTTGGGTTTGCGCGGCCACGTGTAGGGAAAGCGTGGTTTTACCGCCGGCTTCGGGCCCGTAAATTTCAATCACGCGCCCGCGGGGTAGCCCCCCAACGCCTAAGGCTAAATCAAGCGATAGGGCGCCTGTGGGAATCGCTTCCACTTTGGCTACACTACCGCCGCCTAATTTGCAAATGGCTTCTTTGCCAAATGCTTTTTCAATTTGCCCGAGGGCCAAATCAAGCGCTTTTTGTTTGTTTGCGTCCATATAAAATTCCTCCTAAATAAGTACCTTTTTCTTTCCTGCTGCCGTGGTGGCAAACGTCAGTTTGGGGGCGTCTTTATCCAAATCCACCTTGATATGGCTGCCTGCTTTGGGGCGGCTGACCAAGATATATTCTGCCAGCGGGTCCTCTAATTCCCGTTGGATGGTGCGTAGCAACGGTCGCGCACCGAATTTGGCATCAAATCCCTTTTCTACTAAATAATCTTTAGCGGCTTGCGTCAATTTTAAATGCAGTTGGCGGTCCGCCAGTTTGTAGTCCACTTTTTTGAGGGCTACGTCCAAAATTTGGCCGATATTTTCGCGGCTTAGGGCGTGGAAGACCACAATTTCGTCAATGCGGTTAATGAACTCGGGGTTGAATGTTTTTTTGACCTCGTCCATGACGTTTTGGCGCATGTCTTTGTATTCTTCCTCGGCGCTTTGCTGGGCCGTAAAACCGAGCGAGTTGCCTTTGTTGGTAATTTCGCGCGCGCCGACGTTGGACGTCATAATAATCACGCAGTTTTTAAAACTCACTTTGTGGCCCAAATTGTCTGTCAGCGCCCCTTCGTCCAATACTTGTAATAAGATGTTGTAAATATCGGGGTGGGCTTTTTCTAGCTCATCAAGTACTACTACGCTATACGGGCGGCGGCGCACAGCCTCGGTCAGTTGGCCCCCTTCTTCATAGCCGACGTAACCGGGCGGCGCCCCTATGAGGCGCGACACCGCAAACTTTTCCATATATTCCGACATATCTAAGCGGATCATGGCCTCTTCGTCCCCAAACAAGAACGTAGCCAAACTTTTGGCGAGCTCCGTTTTCCCTACGCCGGTAGGCCCTAAAAACAGGAATCCCCCAATGGGGCGGTGCGGGTTGCCTAACCCGGTGCGGTTGCGTCGGATGGCTTGCGAGACGGCTTTTACAGCGTCGTCCTGCCCGATAATGCGTTTGTGGAGGTGTTCTTCCATGTGTAAAATTTTGTCCGTTTCGCTTTGCGTTAGGCGCGTGACGGGAATCCCGGTCCATTTAGACGCCACGAGCGCAATATCTTCTTCGGTTACTTTGGGCGTTTTTTTGCTATGCGATTCTTGCCATTTTTGTTTTAAATGGTCCACGTACTCACGCGTGCGGTTTTCGGCCTCTTTGATCTCAGCTGCTTTAATGAAATCTTTTTTGGCTAAGAGTTCTTCTTTTTCGCTAATTAGCTGTGCCAGTTCGGCTTGTTTTTGTTTGATGTCCGGCGGCAAGATTGCGTTTTTCAGGCGTGCGCGGGCCCCGGCCTCGTCAAAGAGGTCTAAGGCTTTGTCCGGCATGGCGCGGTCGGTAATATAGCGGTCGGCAATTTGGGCGGCAGCGCGCACGGCTCCGTCGGTATAAGTGACGTGGTGGTGCGCCTCATATTTGCCGCGTACCCCTTGCAAAATAGTAATGGTTTGGTCTACGTCGGGCGGGTCCGCCACTACGGGCTGAAAACGGCGCTCTAAGGCGGTGTCGGCCTCAATGTATTTGCGGTATTCGTCAAAAGTAGTGGCGCCGATGCATTGCATTTCGCCGCGGGCCAGAGCGGGTTTTAACATATTGGAAGCGTCAATGGAGCCTTCCGCGGCCCCGGCGCCGATAATGGTGTGCAGTTCGTCAATAAATACAATGGCGTTCTTTGCGGCAGCCAGTTCGTCAATGATGTTTTTGAGGCGTTGTTCAAATTCGCCGCGGTACTTGGTGCCGGCTACAACGGAGGCTAAATCTAAGGCTAAAAGGCGCTTTTCGGCCAATACGTCGCTAATTTCACCTTTGGCCATTTTTTGCGCGAGGCCTTCCACAATAGCGGTCTTACCGACGCCGGGCTCGCCAATTAAAACAGGGTTGTTTTTGGTGCGGCGGGCTAAAATTTGCACAATGCGCTCAATTTCGTCATCGCGCCCGATAACCGGGTCCAATTGCCCTTTGGCGGCCAGGGCCGTTAAATCGCGCGTGTATTCGTCAAGAGTGGGCGTGTTGGTTTGTTTTTTGGTTTCTTTGGCGGCGCGCGGCTCAAAGGGTTGTTCTTCGGTGGGTTCCGGGCGGAAGGTATCGGCGGTTTTTTCTTCATCGGTAGATTTACCTTCGCCTACAAAATTGATGACGGTTTCGCGCACGATCGGCAAATTGAGCCCCAAGTTGGACAAAATTTTACCGGCCATGCCTTCTTCTTCGCGAATCAGGCCCAGCAAAATGTGCTCGGTGCCGATATAATCGGAATTTAACAGTTGCGATTCTTCAACGGAAAGTTCCAGCACTTTTTTGGCGCGCGGAGTAAACGGAATTTCGCCCAGTAGCATAATGGTGTCGCCAATGCCGACCATTTTTTCAATTTCCAAGCGCACTTTGCGAAACGTCACACCCAGCGTGGTCAAAATTTTGTTGGACATGGTGCCCTCTAAGGCGCACAGCCCCAGTAAAATATGTTCGGTGCCAACGTAATCGTGATTTAAGCGTTTGGCTTCTTCTTGTGCAATTAAGATGATTTTTTGCGCATTTTCGGTAAATCGTTTAGCCATAGAATAGAGAACCTCTGTGTAAAATGAATTACCTTATTATATAAAAAAACAACCCAGCGAGAGCAATCCTTTTTACAAAGGGGCCGTTTCTTTGCGCGCGCCAAGTTTGCTATAATACCCATATATGGAACAAGCTCAAGCGCGCGCACAACGCGTAAAACTCATTTTGACAGACGTAGACGGCATTTTGACGGACGGTAAAGTCAATTTTTTCGTTACGCCGGACGGCAAAATAGAAGAATTTAAATCTTTCCACACGCAAGATGGAATTGCCGCCATGCTTTGCCGCAGCGCGGGGATTAAGTTGGGCATTATTACCGGCCGCCGTCACCCTACCACGGTAGAACGCGCCAAAAACCTCGGTTTTACTTATATGTATCAGGGGTTTTTAACCAAAATGGGGCCGCTACAAGACGTCCTTCAAAAAGAAAACCTCACGCCTGAAGAAGTCTGCTACATTGGCGACGACATTACCGATTTGCCGCTACTTTTAAAAGTGGGCTTTGCCGCCACGGTGCCCAATGCGCTTGAGATTGTCAAACAAAACGTGCATTACGTAACAAAGCGTGTCGGGGGCGACGGTGCCTACCGCGAAATTATTGATTTTATTTTATCTGCCCAAGGTAAACTGGAGCCTCTATTAGCACAAGCCAAAGCCGGCACATGGAAACACGACCCCAAACCGCAACTGCAGATTGTTACATCTCAAGAAGGGATTAAGTAAATGAAAGGAAAGTTTATTGTGTTAGAAGGGCCGGACCGCTGCGGCAAATCTACCCAAGCTAAAATGCTATTAAATACGCTCTTAGAGCACGGCAAAGACGTGCTTTTAACGCGCGAGCCCGGCGGCACCGATACGGCTGAAAAAATCCGCCAAATTGTATTGGAGCCCGAACTGGATGTGCGCCCCATGGCCGAGCTCTTTTTGTACGAAGCCTCGCGCGCGCAGCACACGCAAGAGAAAATTTTACCCGCCTTAGAGCAGGGCAAAATTGTCATTTGTGAGCGCTACACCATGTCTACCTGTGCTTACCAGGGTTACGGACGTAACATTGATTTAAAAATGATTCACACTTTAAATAAAATTGCCACCCTGGGGTTGGTGCCCGATTTGACGCTCGTATTTTTAATGTCGGACAAGTATTTTACCCAGCGCGGCGAGTATTTGTATTCGGACCGCTTGGAAAAAGAAGATATTTCGTTTCGGCAGAAAATGCGCAAAGGGTATGTGGAACTAACCAAAAAAACCAAAAATGCGCACCTTATTGACGCCGATAAAAATGTTGATGTCATTCAGGCCGAAGTGGTGTCTCTTTTACACAAGTACAAAATTATAGACTAATGCTAAGCGATATTTTAGGCCAACAAAAAGCCGTAAGCTATTTACAAAAACTGGTAACGCAAAACCGTGTGCCGGGTGCCCTTTTATTTAGCGGCCCGGACGGCGTGGGCAAGCGTAAAACCGCCTTAGAGTTTGCCAAGGCCTTAAATTGCGAGGACTTTTTCTCGCGCCAAAACGGCGAAGCGTGCGGCACGTGCCCCAGCTGTGAGGCCATTGAAAAAGGCACCCACCCGGATGTAACGCTGGTGGACTTTGTCTATCAGGCGCGCCTTGCGGTAAAAGCCAGCGCGGACGAAGAAGACCTGGAAAAAGAGATTGAAAAACAACAGCATTTAAGCGTGGACACCGTGCGTAACGTGGCCGCCAAATCCCAGCAAAAAGCCGTGGGCCCGGGGTGGAAGGTGCTGATTGTGGACCAGGCGCAAACCATGCAAGCCGCTGCCGCCAACGCGCTCCTTAAATTTATTGAAGAGCCGCCCGCCAGAACGGTGTGGATTTTAATTACCTCTAAGCGGGCTACTATGCTACCGACGATTGTGTCGCGCTGTCAGCCGGTGCTGTTTGCTCCGCTTACTGAGCAAGACGTAGCTAAACTATTGCAAGCCCACGCGCCCGAAGTAGCCGAGCCGACGCGTGCTGCCCGCTACGCCGGGGGGAGTGTGTCCGGCGCGTTGCAAGCGGCCGAGGCATTAGAACTGTTGGAAAGCGGCGGATTTGGCACGGTAACGGGTCCGGCGCAAGTGGCGGCGCAGCTCTCGCGCACGGCGGCTACCGCGCGCAAGGAGGCACACGCTGTTTTGGACGTGTTAATTACGGCCCTGCATACAAAATGGGCTTTATGTGCGGAAAACGGGCGCCCCCCGTTACAAAGTGCACTGACAAGATTTGAAAATTATAAACGCCACATTGGGCGCAACGTGTCCCCGGCCTTGGTGTTGGAAACGGCACTGATGAGCCTAGACGGGCTGGATGTAAAAATTTAAGAGGAACTTATGAATAAACTAAAATATATTACAACCCCTATTTACTATGTAAACTCTGTGCCGCACCTCGGCCACGCTTACACCACGATTGCGTGCGATATCCTCGCCCGCCATTACCGCCAAAAAGGGTTTCCCGTACGCTTTTTAACCGGCACCGACGAGCACGGCGCCAACATTGAAAAATCGGCCGCCGCCAAAGGCGTTTCGCCCAAAGCCTGGACGGACGAAGTGTCTGCCAAGTACCGCGCGCTGTGGAAAACGCTGAACATTTCTTACGACGCTTTTATCCGCACCACCGACCCGGCGCATGAGCACGTTGTGCAAGCCATTTTTGAAAAACTACTTGCAAGCGGCGATATTTATTTGGGTTCGTATTCGGGCAAATACTGCGTGTCGTGCGAACAGTATTATGACGAAAGCGAAATGCTGCCGGGCGGTATTTGCCCCGTGCATAAAAAACCGCTGACCGAAGTGCACGAAGAAACGTATTTCTTTAAACTCTCGCGCTATGAAAAACCGCTCTTAAAATACTACGAAGAACACCCGCAGTTTCTATCGCCCAAATACCGTGCCAACGAAATTATCAATTTTGTAAAAGGCGGCCTGCGCGATTTGTCCGTCACACGTACCAAAGTAAAATGGGGCGTGCCTGTTAAAAGCAACCCGGCGCACACCATTTATGTGTGGTTTGATGCGCTGATCAACTATATTTCCGCCGCCGGGGCCGGGATGTTTTTGTGTGACGGCGATAAAGCCGAACACGCGGAAAAACTGGCTTTAATTAAAGCTGAGAAATTTGAAGATTTGTGGCCCGCGGACCTCCACATGGTGGGTAAGGAAATTTTTCGTTTTCACACCGTGATTTGGCCCGCTGTTTTAATGGCACTAGGCTTGCCGCTACCACACAAAGTGTTTGCGCACGGGTGGTGGACGGTAGAGGGGGAAAAGATGTCAAAGACATTGGGTAACGTCATTGACCCCGCCGAGTTGGGCGCCAAATACGGCGTGGACCCAGTGCGCGCGTTTTTATTCCGCGAAGTACCTTTTGGGCAAGACGGCGATTTTTCTATGACCAGTTTTAAAAACCGCTACAATGCCGATTTGGCTAACAACATTGGCAACTTGCTCTCGCGCACGCTTAATATGCTTGCCAAACAACAGCCACAAATTCCGGCCGAAATTGCCTTGCCCGCGGAGGTGCAACAAAAAATGGCGGATACGCAAACCGCCATTGACCGCGCGTATGAGGACTTGGCCTTTGATAAAGTGTTGGAGCTTATTTACGGCTACTCGGCCGATTTAAACAAAAAAGTGGCCGACACCAAACCTTGGGAAATGGCCAAAACAGACCCCGAAGGTGCCAAAAAAATCCTCTTGGAACTGATTGCGTGCCAACGCCAAACGGCAAAGTGGATTACGCCCTTTATGCCGACGGTGGGCGAAGAAATGGCCAAGCGCTTGGCGGCGGGGCCGATAGAAAAATATGCGCCCTTGTTCCCAAGAATTGCAGATAAATAATATGAGAGATTGGTTTATTTTTTTGGCCTTGATGTCCCCGTTTGTGGGTGCTTTTGTGAGAATTAAACATCCAGAGATGGGGCTTTTCTTAATATTGGTAGGGCCTTGTTTGTTGTTGCTTTTTGTTTTATTAAATGTACGGAAAGAATCCAAAGAAAAAACTCCCGAAGACCCGATGTATGATGAATATTATGTGGTAGCAGATGATTTTTTAACATACAAAGAAGGGACAGAAAAGGCCTATTTTTCAAAACATCCTGAAAAAGCCCGCAAAGTATTTCAATCTTCTCTACGTTTATTGGAACTTATGGAACAACGTAACGAAGTGCCCATGTTGGAAGAATTATATTGGGTGGGAATGATGTATGAAGAAGGATTTGGCTGTGAACCTGATTTAAAGAAAGCTGCTGATTATTATGAAGCTGCTCTTGCGGCAGATACTTGCTTTAAAGGAACCTTGGAAAAACGACGGGAAGAAGTTTTAAGTCGCTTATCCAATTTAAAGCGAACAAACTAAAAACTCTTTTACTTTCCTAAACGCCCTTCCCCGGTGGGAAACGGCGTTTTTTTCGTCCGCCGTCAGCTCGGCAAAGCATTTGTTTAGTTCATCTACCACAAAAATGGGGTCATAGCCAAAGCCGTTTGTGCCGTGGTAGTCCATGGCAATATGGCCCGCGCATACGCCCTCAAACAGCTGTGTTTTACCGTCGGGCCAAGCCAAGCACGCCACCGTGCGGAAACGCGCCGTGCGCTGTTGCGGGGGCACGCCGTCCAACGCGCGCAAAAGTTTTTCATTATTGGCTTTTGTATCGCACGCGTCACCCGCGTAGCGGGCCGTATGCACGCCGGGGCCGCCGTGCAAAAAATCTACTTCCAGCCCCGTATCGTCGGACAGAGCCACAAGCCCGCTTGCTTTAGCGGCATGCACGGCTTTTAACTTTGCGTTTTCTTCCAGCGTGGTGCCGGTTTCTTCGGGTAGCGTGATGTTAAAATCAGCAAGCCCCTTATATTCCATGGGTTCGCCGTTAGGCAACAAAACGGGCAATAAGCGGCTCAGTTCACTGAGTTTGTGCTTATTGCCCGTTGCGATTAAAATTTGCATGGACTAGCGTGCGGCCGGAATAATATAATCCGCAGAATGATGCGTGGCGGTAAGCTGTGTGTCCGGTTCACGCAGGGTGGCTACTTCGTCAATCATATTAAGGGCCGCCCAGTACGACTTGAACATATCTTCTTCGCTGAGCCACTCAGTAAAATTATGGGCATTTTGTTGACCGGTAAAAATGGTGTAAGCCCCTTTGCCCAGTTTGAGCATCAGCATACTGGCGGTGGTACCGGCACGTTCTTCTTTAAAGTTAGGCGTTACCCCGGCGCGCAACAGCGCATTTTTGGCCACGGTGCGGGTTTGCGGGTGGATATTTTCGGCCACGTTTTGGTATTGTTTAAATACTTGGCGTTCAATTTGTACGTCGTAGCGTTTGGCAATACGGTCGGCCTTTTCTTGGGCGTATTTTTTCCACAAATCAATGTCGGATTGTTTAAAGGAACGCAAACGAAAGTCCAGCTCGGCTTCCGTCATTTTCCCGTCTATCATGCTCATGTGGTGCAGCTCGGCATAGCCTTGGTTGCCGGTACTTTTATTGGGCAGCCACGCTTCTTGGGCACAGGCGGCCCCTAATTCGCAGGCGGGCTTCCACGCGTTGCGGTATCCGTTTTCAGCCGCGTGGGATTGGTGCCCGTTGACGCCTTTGACACGGAAGATTACTTTTTCGGCGTTGAAATTGCCCACGGTTACGTCGCCGTTTACTTTGCCGTCAAAGTCAAAGGCAATATCGGGGCGATAGGGGGTTTCTTCAATATAATCGGCACTGCGGCCCACGTCTTCGTTAGGGGTAATGACTATTTGTACTTTGCCGTGTTTGATTTGCGGATTTTCTTTTAAGGTTTGTAAAAGGGTTACCATAATGGATACACCGGCTTTATCATCACCAGAGAGCATGGTCGTTCCGTCGGAAGTAACAATCGTTTTGCCAACCATTTGCGCTAAATACGGGTCGGTTTCAAAATTTAGCACGTGTCCGTTTTTAAGCACAATCGGGTTGCCGTCATATTTTTTAATGACGTTAGCTTTAATGTTTTTGCCGGCAATATCAGGCGTGGTGTCATAATGGGAGCTAAAGCCCAGCACCGGGGTTGGGTGGGAAACATTGGACGCAATTTCCACATAAATATAGTAATGTTCCGTCAGCGTAGTGGGGAAACCCATGGTTTGGATTTCGGCGTAGAGCTTCTTAGCCGTTTCAATTTGTTCGGGCGTGATGTCAGCATCATTGGAGCTTTGGCTGTCGTACGTGGTGTATTTTAAAAACCGTTCCATAAGCATAGGGCGGTATTTAGCCGCTAAGGGTTCGTTATCAGGGCGGTGGGGTTTCATTTCTTTGGCTTGCAATGCCGGGGAAACAAATAAGAAGGCACCGGTTAAGAATATACTCAGTATACGCAGTGATTTCATCATAATTTAGCTCCTAAAGAATCGGTATATTTGTATTGTAATAAGATTTTTTTGGCCTGCGCAAGGGAATTTAGACCCAATTTGGACGTGGGCCCCCACATTGCGGCCTAATTTGCGTTAGCCCCGGCTAAGGGACATTTTGTCCGTTATAGTATTTTGGGTGGTTGCTGTTCTTTGTGTGTTCTCCGCGCGGAGCCTGTTTTGCCGGGCCTCTCGCGGTCCATAACTGAAAGTTTTTATGTAAACGTTCGTCGCGGAAATTGGACAACCCAAACATTTTGCTTGACTTGTTTTTTTTTTTTGGTACGATTTTGCTAGGCCGGATATGGGGGAATATATCTTCCTATATAAAAACGCAATATAAAAGATTTTAGCGCGTTTGAACGGTACTTACAAAGGAGAATGAAAGAAATGAAAGGTAATGTATTTATCTGTCCCCCTTGCGGGGAAAGTGTCGCGCAAGCGACAAAAGAGGGGCAAAATAAGAATAAGGCCTTATGGCCCCTCCTACCCCGCCTAACGGCGGTACTCCCTCCACAGGGGAGGGAGATAACGGCTCGGGGGTTTGCCCTCATTGAATTGTTAGTAGTGGTGCTGATTATCGGCATCTTGGCAGCGGTAGCGGTGTCGCAATACAAAATAGCCGTACAAAAAGCGCAATTTGCCAAACTGCGTACTATGACCAGTTCTGTTGTCAAAGCGGTACGGGTATATCATTTAGCTCATGGCGATTGGCCTACTGCGTTTAGTGAGCTAGATATCGAGCCGTCTTTGACTCCCACTACCAATAATTGCGTGCAGAATGAGGAAATGTATTGTTGTATTGCTTATCCGGTTGTTGGTTCAACTAATGGGCAGATTACGTGTGGTATCTCTACGTATGCTTTCGCTTTTTCCGAGGTATATGTATATGCAAATGGTACTCAAGTTAAGAGTGTACGTTGTATTGAAACCACGGAAGAAAAATTATGTAGAACACTACCTGGTGCTGATTATTCTGGTTCTACCCAATATATTACACCGGAAGGCTGGAAAGCAGGCCAACTTTATAATATTGACTAACCTTTATTACGATAAATCTATCAAATGCCAATTCTTTTGATACAACTCTTGCAGTTTAAGCCGCAACAGCGCATGTTCGGGCAAGGTCAAACCGGGGTCTGCGGCAAGCAACTCGTCTCGGTCGGTAATGGCTTCGTACAAAATATCACGGTCTTTAAAAATATCGCCCGCTTTAAATTCCAATTCGCCCGACTGGCGTGTGCCTAAAATTTCGCCGGGGCCGCGCAGTTGCATATCACGCTCGCCGATTTTAAACCCGTCTTGCGTGGCGCAAATAATGTCCACGCGTTCTTGTGCCACACTGCCCGCGTGCTGGGGCACCAACACACAATAGCTTGCGTGTTCGCCGCGGCCCACGCGCCCGCGCAACTGGTGCAAACTGGCCAGGCCAAAACGCTCGGCATTTTCAATCACCATTACGGTAGCATTTTTGACATCAATGCCTACCTCAATGACGGGTGTAGCCACTAAAATATCGGTTTTGTGCGCGGCAAAGTCCGCCATCACCGCTTCCTTTTCGGCCTGTGTCATTTGCCCGTGCAGTATCGCCAACTTAAACTGCGGGAACACGTTTTTGAGTTTTTCAAATTCTTCGGTTACGGCCTTGGCGGAAATCTTTTCGCTCTCTTCAATAAGCGGAAACACAATATACGCTTGCCGCCCTTTTCCTACTTCGGTGCGCACGCGGTCGTAAGCCAGTTTAGAGGTGGCACATTCGGTAAGTATAGGTTGGCGGCCGGGCGGCAGTTCGGTAAGGGTGGAAACTGCTAAATCGCCGTAAAAGGCTAATGCAAGCGTGCGCGGGATAGGCGTGGCGGTCATAGTCAGCAAATCCAGCTTGGCGGTTTTTTCCTTGAGTTTGCTGCGCTGCTTGACGCCGAAGCGGTGCTGTTCGTCAATTACCGCCAGGCGCAGGTTGTGAAATTGCACGTTGTCTTGAATGACGGCATGGGTGCCCACTAAAATATGGAGGGTGCCTTCCGCAAGCCCGGCCAAAATTTTCTTTTTCTGCGCGGCCTTGGTGCTGGACGTTAAAATCGCCACGTTGACGGGCAAATTTTTGAGCATACGCTTGAACGTTAAAAAATGTTGTTCGGCCAAAATCTCCGTCGGGGCCATCAGCGCGGCCTGGTAGCCGTTTTCCACCGCCAGCAGCATGGCGCACAAGGCCACTACCGTTTTGCCGGAGCCGACGTCGCCCTGTAGCAAGCGGTTCATGGGGCGCACGGAAAGCAAGTCGTTAAAAATTTCGTTAATCACTTTTTTTTGGCTGTTTGTAAACTCAAAGCCGAGGTTGTTTTTAAACGGGGTCAGCAAGGTTTTTTTGATTTCGTACGCGTAGTCTTTGGCCAGCACTTTGGTTTGCGTACGCTTGATGCCCCACGCCGTAGCGAGGAGTAAAAATTCCTCATACGCCAGGCGCCTGCGGGCAGCGTCCAGCTCCGCCAAAGAATTGGGGAAATGAATGGCTTTTAACGCTTGCGGCGCACTTAACAACTTGCGTTTTTGCAAAAGTGTTGGGGGCAAAATTTCGGGCTCGTTTTTTAAGGTTTCGGTTTGTAAGGCTTCCACCATAAATTGCCGAAACTGCTTGTTAGTCAGCCCTTCCGTGAGCGCGTAAATGGGGGTCAAGCGCCCGGCGTGGTATTGCGTTAGCACGTCGGCCGCCACATAGTATTCGTCCACGGTGATTTGATTGGCAAACATGGCGCCGCGGTCGTTCTTGCGGCCGATGACCCACACTTCGTTTCCTATATGAAAATCTTTTTTAAGTTGGCCGAACGGGTCAAACCGAAAGCTGCGGTACATGCGTTTTTTAAACCAGGTGCACTCCAAGTTGACGCCTTTTTCGTCTTGCAAAACGGCCTTAAAAATCAGCACGCTTTTAGCCGGGATTTGCTGCGTGCTGAGCACGCGGCCTTTAAAAATCACGAGAGCATCCGCGTTATATTCATTGGGAGTAGCGTTTAGGCGGCGGTCCTGGTATGTGCGCGGGTAGTAGTGCAAAAGGTCCTGCACGGTTTGGATTCCCAGCCGTTCAAAGAGTTTGGCCTTGGCGGGGCCGATGCCTTTTAGGTATTGGATTTGTTGCGGCGCACTCATATAGGTATTTTACTATTAAACGGTGACCTTACAAAAGCCTTGACTTGTTTTTTTTTTTTGGTACGATTTTACTAGGCCGGATATGGGGGGATGTATGCCCCTGTATTAAAACGCAATATAAAAGGATTTAGCGCGTTTGAACGGTACTTATAAGGAGATAAACAAAATGAAAAAAAGAAGTTGTAAGCGGGGGTTTACCCTCATTGAATTATTAGTAGTGGTGCTGATTGTTGGCATCTTGGCGGCGGTCGCCGTCCCGCAATACCAAAAAGCAGTTTTAAAAAGCAGATTGGTTGAATATGAAAACCTTCTTGCTAGTCATTTTAGGGCTGCTACTATATGTAAATTGGCACAGAATAGGGAGTGTACAATAGATGAATTGGATATTAGCCTTCCGGAGTGTCGTCCCTTACCGGGTTTCTCTACTTGTGAGTACGTCTCATCAGGGGTGCATATGTATATTGATTTAGGAAGTATACGATTCGGTACAACCTTCTTTGGGAGAGGAGACGGGGAAATGTATTGTGCCGGTGGAAACGAATGTAAAAAATTTGGATTTACCGAAGAATTTTATGGAGCTTATCGTAGACCGTAGTTATTAAGTGTTTGCAATCGTATAGCACTGAAAAAACGATAACCCCCCGGCCCCGAGGGGTTATCTTCGTATTTACCGTCCGCCACATCACTGCGTACAGTGTTCAGTAGGCTGATTTGTCAGATTTGAGGCAGATTGGAACCGTAAGTTGCCCGAAGGCGCACTGCTAGGTGCGTCGAGTTTGGCAAGTCGGTTTCAAGGTGCACAAATGTGGCAAATGGTTGCCCAGGAAGCAACACAACCTAAAACTTTGCGTTTTAGGTTGTGTGCGAACAAATACAACATTGCAAGGTAGCCGTTCTACTCTTGGTAATCTTTTAACATCTTTGTGCGGCTGGGGTGGCGCAATTTGCGGATGGCCTTGGCCTCAATTTGGCGCACCCGTTCGCGCGTGACGTTAAACATCTTGCCCACTTCTTCCAAGGTGCGGGGGTAGCCCGAGTCAATCCCAAAGCGCAGGCTGATGATTTTGGCTTCGCGCTCGGAGAGTGTAGCCAGTACGTCGGCCACTTCTTGTTTGCGCAGGAAATCGGCGGCGGCTGTCGTCGGGTTTGGCCCGCTTTTATCTTCAATAAAGTCCTCGAGGTTGGAGTCTTCATCCTCGCCGATAGGCGTGGACAAAGAAATCGGGTCTTGCATGATTTTTAAGACGCTTTTTACTTTGTCTACGGACAAGTGCAAGGCCTTGGCGTAATCTTCAATGCTCGGTTCGCACCCGTGTTCTTGGCGGAACTTGTTGGTCACTTTGGTGAGCTTGGAAACGAGCTCTTTCATGTGTACCGGGATGCGAATGGTGTTGGCCTGGTCGGCAATGGCGCGGTTGATGCTTTGGCGGATCCACCACGTGGCATACGTGGAAAACTTAAACCCGCGTTTGTACTCAAATTTTTCTACCGCTTTCATAAGCCCCAGGCCGCCCTCTTGGATAAGGTCGGATAGTTCCAGATTGGAGTTCACGTGCTTTTTGGCGATAGACACCACCAAACGCAAGTTGGCTTTAATGAGTTTTAGTTTGTCCTGCAAAATCATATCTTCAAAGAAGACAATGCGGTCATTAAAGGCCAAAAATTCTTTTTCGCTCATCGGCAGCGTCTCCACCATTTGGTTGTGGCGCCGGCGGATGCCTTCAATGTTAGTCAGCGCGCGTTCTAATTCTTCCAGCGTAAATTTGGTAGCTTTTTTAAACGCTTTTTCTGTGATTTTTTTGTTCTTAAAATCGTTCACCAGTTTTTTAACTTGCGCGTACGGGCCGAAGTAATCGTCAAAGCGTTGCATATCATTGGTGGTTTCGCGCAAGCGGTCGGCCAAGTTTTTAATTTTGTTGGTAAGGCGTTTAATTTTGTTTTGGTTTAAATTGAGCTTATTGATGCGCGCCACCACTTCTTTTTGTTTGGCTTCCAACATTTCAATGCAGCGGTTGCGGCGTTTGTCGGTCATTTTATCGTCGCGCAGTTCCTTCATCAGTTTAGTGATTTCTTTTTCGCGCTTGCCGATAAACTGGGCGGCTTCTTTGAGTTTGCGGCGCATGTTGTTAAGTTCGCGCGTGGTGCGTTTGCCGCGGGGCATAAGCTCTTTGGTGGTCATTTCTTCCTGGTCCACCAGCTCTTCCCAGTTGCAAATTTCGCGCATGGTGATGGGGGATTCCAGGACTAGTTTGCGCAGTTCTTTTTCGCGTTCGCGCACGTTGCGCGCCAGTGTAATTTCCTCGTCGCGGCTGAGCAAGGGTACACGCCCCATTTCGGACAGATACATACGGATGGAGTTAGATACATCCAGCCCCGCATTAGAGAGGTTGTTCCATTCTTCGCTTAACGCTTCTTTTTCGGTTTCTTTGAGTTTTTTCTCATCCACCAGTTGGATGCCCAGGTCGCCCAAGGTACCCACGACGCCTTCCACATCCTCGGCACTCATATCGGCCGCGGCCATGGAACGGTTAAGTTCATCTACGGACAGGAACCCGCTTTCCTTTCCTTCTTCTACTAAGTCTTTTAATGCTTTGTTTCCAGATGCCATAATTTTCTAACTCCGGTATTGTTTTAATTTTCGTTGCAGTTGCATATAAGTCTGAAAAACTTCCGGCGGCACGTTTCCGGTGCCATATTCTTTCATTTGCCGTGTGACGGCTTGTAACTGTTTTTGGATGCCGGCTTGTTCCAGCTTGGCCGCGCAGGCGGTAATGTCGCGCGCGGGGTTAAAATCGTCGGGCGTAGGTAAGAGCGCCAATTTCACCAGTTCGTTTTTTTGCTGGGGCAGGGATTGCGCCGTCAGTTCGGTTAAATCTTCGGCTTGCGGATTTTCCAGGTGCGCTTTGACGATGGCTTGGAAAATCTGCCACAGCGCAGGGGACGAAAAATCATCCGCCGTTAGTTGTGAACATAGCACGCAATGCTGCGGGCTTTTTAACAGCCACGACAGTAAATCTTCTTCGGCAGACGGCGTTTGAGGAGTGATATTTGCCCGTACCGCTTCCGTTTGCGGCTTGTTTTGATAATGAGTCGAAAACGCAGCCGCTCTTTGCGTTTGCGTAAGGCGCTGGAGGACCAGTTGCTCGTCTATAAGTAACCGTTCGGCCACAAATTTGGCCCACTCGCGCCGGACAATGGCGTCAGGTTGTTTGGCTATGGTTTGCGTAAGTGCGGTAACAATTTCGGTCTTATTCTGCGCCGAAAGCGGTGCCGGGTGCGCGCCTAGTTGGCGCTCTAAGGCAAAGGCGATTAAGTCTTGCGCGCCGTCTAAAATCGTTTCAAAATTCTCTTTGCCGAACTTGGCGATATATTCGTCGGGGTCCAGCCCGTCAGGAAGGCTAGCCACTTTTACAAACAGTCCTTCTTCGGTTAAAATCAGCGCGGTGCGCAGGGCGGCTTTGAGGCCGGCCTCGTCGGGGTCAAACAGAACAATCACGTTTTGCGTGTAGCGCTTTAACAGCTTGGCGTGCTCGGCGGTGAAACTGGTGCCCAGCGGGGCCACGGTATATTCCACGCCCGCTTGGTGGCAGCCGATTACGTCCATGTACCCTTCCAAAAGCACGGCGCGGCCCACTTTGCGGATGACGGGCCCGGCAAAATTCAGCCCGTACAAAATGTGCGATTTGGTAAACAAAATCGTTTCCGGCGAGTTTAAATACTTAGGCTCGCCTTCGCCCAAAATGCGTCCGCCAAAGCCCACGGTGTCGCCGCGTTGGTTCCAAATGGGGAACATGAGGCGGTTGCGGAAATATTCCCGTAGTCCGTACTCGGTTGGGATGCACAGACCGGCATCTTTTAAATCTTCATCGGTGTAGCCGGTTTGTTTGGCGGCGCCAGTCAGCGCGCCTTGGGCGAGCGAGAGCCCCAACTCAAAATGTTCGCAGGTTTCTTTGGTAAGCTGACGGCTTTTTACGTACGTGCGCGCGTGCTCGCCCGCGCGCGACATGAAATTTTTGTGGTAATACTCACGGGCAAAATCTAATACTTTGCGCACAGTTTGGCGGCGTTGTTCGTCGCCTGTGAGGGCTTCTTGGGGGCGGTATTCCAGGCCGGCTTGGTCGGCCAGGCGTTCCAGGGCCTCGCGGAAAGACAGGTTTTCTATTTTCATCAAAAACGCAATAATGTCGCCGCCCTCTTGGCACCCAAAGCAGTAAAAAAGGCCTTTTTCGCTGCTGCAAGTAAAGGAGGGGGTTTTTTCGTGATGAAACGGACAGCAGGCCTTGTAGGTTTTTCCGGCCCGTTTTAAGCCGGGCACATATTGGCGGATAAACGCTACAATATCCAGGCGGTCCTTAATTTGTTCTACAATGTCTGTCTTCACAAGGTCCCCTGTGAAAATCAAAAGGAAAACAAGGCAATAGCCCTTGGATAAGGACTATTGCCTGCTAAAACGGAAACTTAAAAGCGACGACGTTTGGTACGGCGTGCGCGGCGCTGGGCTTCCTCGGATTTGAGTTTGCGTTTCACACTCGGGGGCGTGTAGGTTTCGCGGCGTTTAATTTCGCGCAAAATCCCGTTTTTTTCGCATTCCCGTTTGAAGCGTTTGATGGCTTCTTCGAGGTGTTCGGCGTCTCTTACTTTTACAAAAACCATTTGTGTTCTCACCACCTTCTAGGGTCAGTAGATTAAGATACCTTATTATTATAGATTATTTTGCTTGATTTGTAAACAGCGGGTGTAATGTCTGTTTATACCCCGGCAACAATTTTCCATTTTTGGCCGACTTTGCACCGATTTTCGCTCGCGTACTTGCGGCGCTTCGCGCCGTCGGGCATACGTACGCCACGCTCAACTTACGATGCAAATCTGCCTCGAATCTGAAAACAGGAGCTTACTTGCGTTTTCCCCGCGCTCTCTCCAATCAGGGTACTGAAAATTTTTCCCGGTGATGCCGTTGTAGGTCAGGCATTGCCTGACAAAGCCTCGTTAGAGGCTTATATTTTCCCAAAGTATTGCGTCAAATTAGGCAGAGAAACTACCCAGCTGGCCACAAAAACCGTCTGCCTGCCATTAGGTGGAAGTGCAGGTGGTCCACGCTCTGCCCCGCCCCTTTTCCGTTATTGGTTACCAAGCGGAAATCTTTGAGGCCAAATTCCCCGGCCAGTTTTTTGGCTACCAGCAAAATGTGCCCTAAAAGCGCGGCGTCTTGTTCGTCCGCCTCGGACAGGCGCGCAATATGCTTGCGCGGGATAAGTAACAAGTGCGTAGGTGCTTGCGGGTTTAAATCCTTGAAAGCGACTACGTGTTCATCTTCGTAGATGAGTTGGCTTTTAACGGAGCCGTCGGCAATACCGCAAAATATACAGTTCATGGGGATATTATACAAAACTTTTGTTGGTTGACAACTACCCCTATTTCAACTATACTATAAGTACAATTTAATCTGTTTTTGGAACTAGGTGCAGAACCTAGTGCGCTTTTGGGAAACCAAAAGAGTAGTAGAATGCCAAAACCAGTCGTTAGAGACACCAAGGGAACGGAAGTCATGAGCCAATCTTTTGGTGTCGAGTGTTTGCCCTTTTGGGGCAAACTACGGCTGTTATTATGGTTGGGTGCATTCTACTACTCAAACGGTAATAGCCGTTTTTGCGTGCTCCGGGAATGGATAAATTGAAATTCAAGTCACACGGAGGAAGTATGAAAAAAGTAGGAAAATGGTTGTTAGTAATAGCCGTAATATCGGTGCTTAGTTGGGATATTACGTGTTTTGCCAAAGTGTATTTTTCGGACGAATCTGCCGAAAAACACCTGGGTTCTAAGCCAAAAACAGCATCTGTTCAATCAAAGGCTGTGCAAATCTCTTGGCCCAAAACCCTTGAAAAATTTGCAGGCCTGGGTGAGTGGGAACTAAAGGAAAAGAAGCAGGACAGTGCGGTATATTTTTATGAAAGAGGAGATACCTCAAAGGCTTTGGGGCGTGTTATAGGTGATTCAATGAAACACCCAGGCGCAGATGAGTATGTATTTATGAAAATATCTTTTGCACCTAATGCAGTTAAAAATGCAAAAAATTACAGAGGCCAAATGCTTGGTAAATGTGCCTCTAATACAAAGTTTTATTACTATCTTGATGCCAAAAAATTTGATTCGCGGGCAGAATTAGCAGATGGTTTCTTTTCCCCTAAAGAGGATAATGAATATAGAATTAAAGGAAATCCGTATGGAAAAGGATTTTTTTCTACCGTGGTCTTTTTCCGCCCAGCTAAGTACAATGCAGATGTGAAAGTGGGCTTTGTGCATCCAGAAGGAGTGGAACTGGTATATAAGATTTGTCAAGGGATAGACCCATTACTGGAAAAAATTTTAATCCCAAATAAAATAGGAGATGAAATGAGGCGGTCTTTGGGAAAATAGTTTAATTAAGTCTTTTGCAACTATTTCTTTATTCCCCTACTACATAGGGGAATTTTAATGTAGTTTTGCAGAAAGCCAACTTAGTTGGTGTTCTTATTTTGTATAATATATACAACTTATTTTGGAGCGTTAGCCCCGGGTTATGACCGGTAAAGAGATTATTTCCATTGAACCCCACATTTTAACCATTCGCGGACAAAAAGTCATGTTGGACCGCGATTTGGCCGCCCTTTACGGCGTGCCTACCAAACGGCTTAATGAAGCTGTTAAACGTAACAGCAAGCGTTTCCCGCCGCACTTTATGTTCCGGCTTTCCCGTCAGGAAAAACTAGAACTGGTCGCAAATTGCGACCACCTCAGTGGCCTAAAGTATTCGCCCACTTTGCCGTATGCCTTTACCGAACATGGGGTTGCCATGCTTTCCAGTGTGCTTAGCAGCGAGCGCGCCATCCAAATTAACATTCAAATTATAGATGCGTTTATTGCCATGCGTCGTTATGCCTTGGCCACTAAACCTGAAGAAGTTTCCCGCCGCATAGCCATTTTGGAAAAAGTGCTCTTGCAATATATGGGCAAAACAGACCGGCGTATTGATGAAATTGTAGAAACACTTAACGAAATGTTATCTGCAGATGAAGACGACCTACCCGAACAGATAGGTTTCATTAAAGAATAGAAAACTTGTTTTTAAATCAGGGGGCTCTACAGCGGGCCCTCTTTTAATTTGGTATAATATATCCATATTATTTTGGAGCGTTTACTTATGAAAAACGACTTAACCACCCGTAACCTGATGCTGGACAGTTTGAAGCAGTACGCCAAAAACCGCATCTCGTTTAACCTCATCCGCGAACATGACGCAAAAAACGAAATTCCCTTAGACATCCTCAAAGAAATGTATGACCACAACGTGTTGGGCGTACATCTTTTGTTAATCCCCGAAGAATACGGCGGCTTGGGCGGGCAGACGACCGAAATTTACCGCATCTGCGAACAGCTTGCCCGCATTGACCTGGGGATTGCCACCGGCGTATTTGCCACTTTCTTAGGCAGTGACCCGATTAACGTAGGCGGCACGCCCGAACAAAAAGCCAAGTGGTTTAAAAAAATTGCGCACGAAAATAAACTCGTCGCATACGGCGCGACCGAGGCCGATGCCGGGTCCGACTTAGTTTCCTTGCGTACCCGCGCCGAGCACGTTGTTAAAGACGGCAAAGTAGTGGGCTACAAAATTACCGGCAGCAAAATGTGGATTTCCAACGGCGGCGTGGCCGATATTTACACCGTGCTCGCGTTGGCCCCCGGCGGCCCCAGCTGGTTTATTGTAGAGAAAGGCACCCCCGGTTTTACGCAAGACGCGCACGAAGACAAACACGGTATCCGCCTTTCCAACACGGCGGGCCTGGCGTTTGACGAAGTCTATGTGCCGGCCGAAAATTTAATTGGTCTTAAAGAAGGGCAAGGTTTCTTGCAAGCGCAAGCCGTATTCGGCTACACGCGCTTAATGGTAGCGGCCTTTGGCTTAGGCGGCGGCGAAGAAGCCGTAGAAACCGCGCTTATTTACGCACAACAGCGTATCCAAGCCGGCGGCCCGTTGGCCGAAAAACAGGGCTTTATGCTTAAGCTCATCACGCCGCATTATATCCGCTTTGAAGCGGCCCGCGCCTACATTGACTGGACCGCCAAGCAGCTGGAAGTCAACAACCACGGCCTGGCGACCGAGGGTGCCATTGCCAAACTCTATGCCACGGAATCGGGCAACAAAGCGGCCGAAGATGCCATCCAGGCCATGGGCGGGTTTGGCTACACCAAAGAATTTGCCGTAGAAAAAATTAAACGCGACGTCAAAATTACCTGCATTTACGAGGGTACCAGCGAAGTGCTGGAAATGACGATTTTCCGCGGGCGCTGGCAAGAGCACCTCAAATCGCGCGGCCAATACTACTTAAACCAAGCCGCCGAGTTTGACGCCTTGCATGCCCAAAACCCGAACGTGGGCGCCGACAGCGTTTCCCTTGGCTTTAGAGCGCTGGCCCGCGTGTTGGAAGATTGCCGCGTCAATAAACTTACGCGCCACCAATATATAACCTTTATGCTGGGCGACCTTATTAGCGAAATGGAAGTAGCCGCGGTGTTCACGCGCGAATGTGCGAACAAGCGCGTTACCGAGGGCAGCCGCTTTGATATCGCCAGCCTGAGCACTATGGCCCGCGTCAATGCCCGCCAAAGTGCGTTTAAAGTAGCTAGCGAAGGCCTGCGCCTTATCTTAGGTACGTGCCCGAACATCAACACGGCCGAACTGTCGCAAGCGGTCAATTTGGTAGGCATTGAAGACAAAATGCGCGGCCTCATTGACGATATGGACCAAGTGTCCGCCAAACTGCGGGAGATTTTCAAAAAATAGGACGAGCTTATGAACATTATTGTATGTATTAAACAAGTACCCGATTCTACCCAAGTAAAAGTGGACCCCAAAACGGGGACCCTCGTGCGTGCGGGCGTGCCCAGCATTTTAAACCCGTACGACCACTACGCGCTGGAAAAAGCGCTGGATATCAAGCAAAAAACCGGCGCCAAAGTGACCGTTTTATCCATGGGCCCCAACCAGGCCATTGCGGTATTGCGCTTGGCGCTGGCCTTGGGTGCCGACGAAGGCATTTTACTTTCCGACCGCGCCTTTGCCGGCTCGGACACGTGGGCCACGGCTTATGCACTGGCCACGGCTATCCGCAAAATCGGCGCATACGATTTAATTTTATGCGGCCAAATGGCTATTGACGGCGATACCGCCCAAACCGGGCCTGGCATTGCCAACCAGTTGGGCATCCCGCAAATTACGTTCTGCAGTAACGTAGATGCCAACGGCAACCAAGTCGTTGTCAAAAAGTTAATTGATGGAGGCAAGCAAGTGTTGGAAGCCGATATGCCCGTCTTAGTTACCATGACGATGCCCGTGGACTATGCGCCCAAATATCCGTCGTTTATGGCGGCGCACAAAGCGCAGGAAAAACCCGTCCATACGTGGACCGCGGCCGACATTGGCGCGGACCCGTCCAAGCTGGGGCTCAACGGCTCGCCCACGCGTGTGGACCGCATCTTCCCGCCGCCAGCGCGTCCAAAAGGCGAAATGTTTGCCGGATCGCCGGCTGAACTGGCCAGCAAACTGGTAGAAATTTTGAAAAAGGAGAGTTTTGTAAAATGATTCAAATAGCTTCTAACTGCGTAGGATGTGGCAAATGTGTGGCCACCTGCCCGTTTGGGGCACTCTCTATTGTAAACCGCAAGGCGGTAGCCTCGGCCGCGTGCACGATGTGCGGCGCGTGTGTGAGCGTCTGCCCGATGAAAGCGCTTTCTCTGCCCGCTACCGGCGCGGCTAAAAAAGACTTGTCGGCCTACAAGGGCGTGTGGGCGTTTATTGAAATTGCCGACGACGGACGCACACAGCGTGTGCGCCCTGTGGGCTTTGAACTTTTATCTAAAGGGCGCGAACTGGCCGACCAGTTGGGTGAAGAACTCTGCGCCGTAGTCATTGGCGACAACGTGCAAAACTATTATGGCGAGCTTTCCCAGTACGGCACCGATAAAATCTATGCCGTAAACGCCATTGCGTACCATAATTATAATACGCTTGCATATGCCAACGCCTTGATTACGCTTATCAAAAAGTATAACCCCAGCGTGGTGCTCTTTCCGTCCACGTATATCGGGCGTGATTTATCGCCGCGTATTTCGTCCGAGCTGTTTGTGGGTTTAACCGCGGACTGCACGGGCCTATCTATTAAGGAAGGCAACTTAATCCAAACCCGCCCGGCGTTTGGCGGCAACATCATGGCTGACATTAAATGCCCCGATTACCGCCCCCAAATGGCCACCGTGCGCCCCAACGTATTTAAAAAAGTGGTGACGACGGCGGGCCGCTTGGCTACTGTGATTGAAGAGCGCATTGCGGTGCCTGCGCAGGCCGGCAAGGTGCGCATTGTGCAAACGGAAATGGACCCCGTGCAAGCCGACCAAAAGCTAGACGAAGCCCCGGTGGTAATTTCCGGCGGGCGCGGTATGAAAGACAAAGAAGGTTTTGAAATCCTTGAGCAGTTTGCCAGCACATTAGGCGGTGCCGTGGGCGCTTCCCGTGCGGCCGTGGATATGGGATTCAAACCCAAAGAAAAACAAGTCGGCCAATCCGGCGTGACTGTAGCCAGCAAGCTCTATGTGGCGTGCGGGATTTCCGGCGCCGTACAGCACGTGGTAGGGATGGAGCATAGCGACGTGATTATTGGTATCAATAAGGATGCGAATGCGCCGATATTTAACGTGTGTAAGTATGGGATTGTTGGCGACGCCAAGCAAGTGCTTAGCAAAGCGTTGGAGCAGTTAAAGAAATAAAAAACGACCCCGGTGATGTTCCTTTCGCCCGCTCGCAACCAGCGGGCTTTTTCTTGACCACCCATCTGCCAAAATCTTCCCAGGTTGCACTAATTTTCCCTGTAATTTTAAGGATACCAGTAATTAAGATGCGGAGTTCCAACTGAGGACGTAGTTGAATTTTGTTGCCCGGTTTCAGCTCGGCAAACATTATTACGCCAGTCCATTGCATTGGTGGTATCTGGAATTTGGCAGATGCGGTGTCCGGGATATGTTCCATGTGCTAAATAATATACGTAAGATAATTTAGGAGTATTCAGCTCACATTGTAAGGCCAGGGGGGTATTTAGTGTGCATGTTCCCCACGGGTAAGTAATCGTAGGGTTAATATAACTTTGTATATCTGGCATACTTATATCTAATTTTTCTATATCATCGGTATATTGTCCATTAGCTAAATAATATATTTCTTCAGCTTTTACCAATGTATCTACCGTAGTTTTTAATGTGGTAAATTTGCTTTTTGCTACAGCTACTCGGTATTGCGGCACAGCCACAGCGGCTAAAATGCCAATAATTAAAACTACAATTAACAACTCAATGAGGGTAAACCCTCGGTTTTGCTTTTTTGTCATACAGTTCTCCTAAGTTTAATTTCCAATTTTTTCTGTCTTGGAGAACGCATACAAAAACGGCTTTCCTTGTTAAGCCAGCTCAAAGGTCTTAAACAAAAACAGCCGTAGCCTACCATATAAATATGGCAAACATTCAGCACAATACAGCCGGTTTGCAATTCCATTTGTATTGTGCCTAAGTTGGCTGTTTTTGGCTTTGAGCTGGGTTGCATACGCAACATCACCGCATGCTTTCATACGGTTCCAAAAACAGATAGAAATTGTACCTTTATTATAATAAAAAACCGCGCACGTGTAAACGGACAAGCGCAGTTCGTCAAAAAGTGCTAAAATATACATGGCTTTTGCTGTACCATATTATATAAGTGAGGGGATTTTATGCCTATTTGGATGTTTCGTATTTCTACCCTGGTCGCTTTCCCGTTTGTTACCTATACGTATTTGGGGAAGGACTGGAATAGCTTTATTGCCGGTCTTGCGTGCGGGGCTATCGTCATTGCGGGCGAGGTGCTTTTTAAGCGCATGCGCCTAATCAAAATTATGATTGGCTGCACGGGCGTGCTGTTGGGGCTGATGCTCTACACGCTCATTGCCTACGGTATGCAGAACTTTGGCGGCGGTATTGATGCTGCGTTTTGGCAGAAATATAATCAATATATTTTAATTGGGCTACTGGTGTTTGGGCTCTTGGCAGCTCTGTTTAAATCGCGCGAACTCGAGGGCCTTTCCTACAAAGGCCACCACCTCAAAATTGCCGACGTGTCTGCTCTGGTGGACGGGCGCATTGTGGATTTGTGCGACATTAACTTTCTCTCCGGCGTGATTGTCATCCCCGTGTTTGTGGTGGACGAACTCAACCGCATGGCACACTCCAAAGATAAACTGGAACAAGCCAAGGGCCGGCGCGGCTTAGACGTTTCCACGCGTTTGCAGGAGTGCAAAGAAATTGAGGTACGCTTTGCCTCCAAAACTCCCAAAGCACCGACGATGGCCGAGCAAATTGTCAAACTCGCCCGCAGTTTAGATGCCGAAATTGTAACCTTGGACTTTACCATTAACAAACTGGCCGCGCTCAAAAAAGTAATCGCTTTGAACATTGCCGATTTAACGACCGCCTTAAAACCCGTGATACTGCCCGGGGAAACGATGTCATTATTTGTGATGAAAGACGGCAAAGAAAAAGACCAGGGTATTGGATACTTAGACGACGGTACCATGGTGGTGGTGGACGACGGGCGCAAGCAAATCGGCAAACGGGTGGAAGTGTCCGTGGTGTCTATTTATCAAACGTCCTCGGGCCGTATGATTTTTGCCAAAGTTAAATAATATGAGCTCGTTTACTGCCTCAGCCGTCATTGTAGCGGGGGGAACGGGCAGCCGTATGGGACGCCCTAAACAAATGCTCCCGCTGGGCGGCAAGCCTGTGGTGGTGCGCAGTATTTTGGCTTTTGCGGCGTGTGCGTGCGTGAAAGAGATTATCGTCGTAACGCCGCTTGAAAACCGTGCGCTGATTGCAAAGTTTGCCCCCAACGTCACGTTTGTAGACCCGGGCGAGACGCGCTTGGCCTCGGTGCAAAACGGCGTGGCGTGTGTACGCGCAGATATAGACGTAGTAGCCGTGCATGACGGCGCCCGCCCGCTCGTGAGCCCGGTGCCTATTCAGGCTGCGCTTCAAAGCGCGTTTGAAAACGGAGCCGCGGTGCTGGCCGTGCCCGTTAAAGACACGGTAAAAGAGGGCGAAAACGGCACCGTGGTGCGCACGTTGGAGCGTGCTAAATTGTGGGCCGCGCAAACGCCCCAATGTTACCGCCGCGCTATTTTGCAAGATGCACTGGCCAAATACGGCGCAGAAAAAGACGCAACGGACGAATCACAACTGGTGGAAAAGTTGGGCGTAAACGTGCAGCTCATTCCGTCGGAATACACGAACTTTAAAATTACCACGCCCGAAGATTTAATTTTTGCAGAGGCACTTGTGAACGAACACAGTTACACGCGTACCGGTTTCGGTTTTGACTTGCACCGCTTGGGGCCGGAGCGCAAATTTGTGGTAGGCGGGGTGGAAATCCCGCACGACAAAGGCTTTATCGGCCATAGCGATGGGGACCTGGTGCTCCACGCGCTGTGCGACGCGCTTTTAGGTGCGTTGTGCGCGGGGGAAATCGGCATGTTATTTCCGCCCACGGACCCGACGATTAAAGGCATTGACAGTAAAAAAATCGCTCAAAAAGTGTTGGAAATTGTCCGCACCCGCAACGCCGAAATTGTGCATTTGGACGCTACGCTGATCACGCAAGAGCCCAAAATCAAACCGCATTATGAGGCGGTGCGCGAGTCACTAGCCAAAATTTTTGAAATACCGTTGCAAAATGTTAGTTTTAAATCTAAAAGCCACGAGCATGTGGGCGAAATCGGCCGCGGGGAAGCGGCCATGTGCCACGCCGTGGCTACCGTACAAGTGAGGGAAAAATGAAAATACGTTTCTTAATTATAAGTGTGTGTACTGTCATTTTAGCGGGGTGCAGTGCGCTGCAAAATCCGTCTAAAAAAACAACCCCGATGCTAACCGATTTTTCAAACCCCAATATCAATGCGGCGTATTATGAGTTTTCTTCTTCGCCGCTCGATAAACCTTCGGTGCTTGCGGAAGCCGAAGAAACTACCGAGGAGGAATCGGCTCAAGAGTTGGGGGATGACGAAGATTTTACAGCCGAAAATATTGCCAGTGCGTACGGCACCTATGGTGACGTGGTGGTAAAAGTGGCCAGCCACAAGTTTAAACTGGGCGAAGAGGCTACCCGGCAAGATATGACAAATTTCCAAAAAGCCTTAGACGCCGGCTACCTAGCCGCTATGCGTCAGTACCACCCCGTCGGCTTTACCTACGCCATGAGTAGTGTGGGGACTGTTAATCCGCTCTCGGACATTGAAGTTACTTGCAAACTTAGTGAACGCTCGGCCAACCAAGTGGGGCAGGCTACCTGCCGTACCTTTTTCAACACCGTTGCGCGCCAATATGCGCAACTAAGTAAGGGGGGCCGCTAATGCAGCTGTATAATACGGCCTCGCACCGCAAGGAAACATTTACCCCGCAAAACGTAGCGCAAGTAACGATGTATTGTTGCGGGCCGACCGTGTATAATTTTGCGCATATCGGCAATTTGCGTACGTATATTTTTGAGGATTTGCTCGCGCGTACCATCCGCTTGCAGTACCCGTTAAAACACGTCATGAACGTGACCGACGTGGGGCACCTGGTGTCGGATGCCGACGACGGCGAAGATAAAATGGAACTCGGCGCCGCGCGCGAAGGTAAAAGTGCGTGGGACATTGCTAAATTTTACGAAGAAAAATTTTGGCAGGATTATGATGCGCTACGCTGCACGCGCCCGACCATTATCAGCCGCGCCACAGCGCACATCCCCGAGATGATTGCACTTGTGAAAACCTTGGAAGAAAAAGGCTACACATACCGCACGAGTGACGGCATTTATTACGATACGTCCAAATTCCCGCGCTATGACGCGCTAGTAGGCCATGCGCGTATTTCGGGCTTGCAGGGTGGCGCGCGTGTGGAAATGAGCGACGAAAAACGTAACCCGACCGATTTTGCCTTGTGGAAATTTTCACCCAAAGACAAAAAACGCCAAATGGAGTGGGATAGCCCGTGGGGCGTTGGTTTCCCCGGGTGGCACATTGAATGTTCCGCCATGGCTATGAAGTATTTGGGCCACACCTTAGATATCCACTGCGGCGGCATTGACCACGTAACCATTCACCACACCAACGAAATCGCCCAGAGCGAAGCCGCCACCGGGCAAAAGTACGTCAACTATTGGGTGCATGGCGAATTTTTGATTTTAAGAAGCGGCAAAATGAGTAAATCCGGCGGTACGTTTGTAACCGTGGACGTGCTCAAAGAAAAAGGCTACGAACCGCTGGCTTACCGCTATTTGTGCTTGGGTGCGCACTACCGCACACAATTAGAGTTTTCGTACGAAAGTATGGACACGGCGGCTAAGAGCCTAAAGAATTTGCGCACGCTGGCGTGCGGGTACTTAAAAGAGGCGGGGGAAAACGGGCAAGAAACCGAAAAATCCCGCGCGTGGAAAGACAAATTCACCGCCGCCATGCAGGACGATTTGAACGCCCCCAAGGCCTTGGCTGTAACGTGGGAGGCTGTGCGCTCTAATGAATTGACGGCCGCCGAAAAAGTGGATTTTTTGCGCTTTGCCGATAGTATTTTGGCCCTGGATATTTTTAAGGCCCCGGCGCCGGAAAAAGTGGAAATTCCGGCTGAGGTAGCGGCTTTGGTGCAAGCGCGTCAAGCGGCGCGTACCGCCAAAGATTGGGCCAAGTCCGACGAACTGCGTAATCAAATTACGGCACTGGGGTACCTTGTCAAAGACACTCCGCAAGGCCCACAAGTACAGCCGAAATAACCCACGCTTAAGCAGTTTTCAAATTTGCGCCCTTAGCCACCGACTTTCGCTCGTGTACCTGCAATGCTGATGCGTTGTTTTGCAGACGTACTAGAGTTGGCTAATCATCTCAAATTTGAAAACAGGGCGAAACTTCCTTATTTTGTGCACTTTTCCCAAATTCCAATTTGCTACGTGTACTTTTGTTTTAATCATTTTTGGCAGTTATCCTTTTTATCGTCGTAAAATTAAAAGACTTGACTTGTTTTTTTTTTTTAGTACACTGAAAACAAGATGTAGTCACTTGAATGGAGGATTGAATAAGAATGAGGCAAAATCATCGTTGGGCCTGCTTGAAATCATGGGGAATGGTTTTAAGTGCTAATTTGTTGTTAGCCGTAAATAGTATGGCCGCAGACATTATTGTTCCCAATTGGAATTTAAATAATGTTGACAAACAGACACGCAAATTAACTACCGATTTTTCGGGTACCGGTGCCGTGATAGGGGCGGGTTCCAAGGTGGGGGATGTGCGCAATAGCTCGCTTACCATTGATGGCTTAACGGTTAGTACAGAAGATGATCCGACTGCCGCTGTTACAAATAGTTCTGATTTTGCAGCAGGGGGTGTGGTGTATCATGCTACTGCCGAAGGAAATGCGCTTGTTATCAATAATTCTACAATTCAGGGGCGTAATTTGTTTGGTGGAGCTGCTTTTTTGAATGATGATGATAATCGTTCACAAGCGGGTATTGCCAACAACAATACAGTGCGCATTGAGGGTGGCTCTACCATTAAAGCATCTTCTATAGATACGGGGGAAAATATATATGGCGGTTATACCAAATATTGGAACGGACATGCCGATAATAATACGGTAATTGTGGATAACAGTACTATCGGTACAGCGGTAGTGAATGGGAACATATATGGTGGGTATGCCGAGCGTTATCTTATTGCCGGAGTAGATGAAGACCCGGAATCGGCTATGGTTATGCCGGACGTGCATTTAAATTATCACGCGGACAATAATAAAGTGTTTATTCAAAATGGTTCTATTGTAAAAGGTAATGTGTACGGAGGAGTGGGGATGTCTCCTACCGGGAACAGCATTTCCATTGATAATTCAACCGTAGATGGAGCGGTGATAGGTGTGTTTGATAATTTTACCATCATCGATTCTTCAGGGGCAGTGACCGGTTCCCAAATTGCCAATAACACGGTTAGCATTTCTAACGGTGCTACGGTGGGAAGTGCTGTCGTTGCGAGCGGGCAATCCATTCCTTCTTTTAACAATACGTTGATTGTGGATAATGCTAGCGTTACCAACGGTCAATTAGTGACCGCGTTGATGACGTTGTGGAAAGCCCCTAATGGGGATATACAAAATGCCGATATTTATAGTAACAATTTAGTGTACCGTAATGTATCCTCGCCTCTTACTATGGCAGGCGAAATTGGGGCCGCATTAAACCTAAGCGGTACGGCAAATTCCAACTCTGCTTCTCTTAGTAACTTGTCCAACTTAACGCTGAACCGAGTTGTGGACGGATCTGGAAATGAAAGTAGTTTTGGTGTGTTGAATATTGACCGGTTGAGCACGCAGCATCTTTTTTCCATTAAAAATGCCAGTGGGTCGTTGGAGAATGTCAATAATTTCAATCCGCTCTACGGCTTTGTGTACGGCGGTGCCAGTATGCAATACAATGAGCAAGTAAATCCGGAGCTGCTGGACGCGGCGGGGAACCCTGTTGATATTAATACGATTGATCCCTCTATTTATTTGGATGCGGAGGGACAGTTGCCTGCTGTGTTGACCACACCGATCCTTCAAAAAATAGCCAACAGCGGTACTAATAGTGATGGAAATACGGTTACCCTTACTAACAGCCACGTAAAAGCCAACATTGTAGGGGGATTTTCCGGTGAGATTGAGGACGTGCACTACACCACGTGGCAATATACACCACCCAGTGGGTCGGATCCGGCCAATTACAAAAAGACGGTTGTGGTCAGAGACGGTTCCCAAAAAATCACCACAGAGTATGACTGTGGTTCTACAGGAACGAGCTGTACACAAACTTCTACTAATTCTGAAGATATTTCTTTTGCCGACTATGAAAGTGCCGTATATTCTGCCAGTAACAATACCGTGGTATTGGACAATTCTCAGGTAGAAGGAACTGTATATGGTGGGTTTGTAGTAGGGGCCGATTTAACAACTACCAATGTCAAAACGGTTAATAATACGGTCGTTTTACGCGGCAATACAACACTGGCTGACGATGCGGTCATTTATGGGGGAAATGCTCGGATTGGCCACACGACGAACCAGTTACTATTTGACCGTGTGTCTGCCCAAGGAGATTATGTAACCTACAAATCAAGCCAATTTCAAAATTTCAATGAGATATGGCAAGTTAATGCGGATTTGAATACCCGTATTAACTTTGATTTTAGCGGTGTAAATACACTGGTAACGGTGGACCGCTCTACCGGGGAAGGTTCTGCTCCAATTATTTTAACGCAAACAACTACGGATATTTCCGATGTGGTGCAAAATGGGGTTATTTCTGATTTGGCAGATACGTCGGTAGAATTAACCAAAAATAGAGAAGGGGTATATTCCTATTCGCTTACTCCTACCAAACGGGGAGCTAGCCAAGTGGGCTGGGTGTTAAACAGTGTAAAAGACCACGCTAATGCCGAAGTGTACGGACAGTTGCCTTTGGCTGGTTTAGCATTAGCCTTGGAAGGCCCGGAACTACTTTCTCGTACGGTAAGTGAAGCGTGGCAAAGTGAAGAAGAACAAAGCGTTTTCTTAAATGGAGGTTATCACCATACACGCTATATTACCGGTAGCGGGTTTGATTTAAATTCTGGCCTGGCTCAAGCGGGGTTATGGAAGAAATTTACGCCAGATTGGATGGGCGGTTTCTTTGTTAAGTACGCGGGCGGACATTATAAAACATTTCCCATTGAAGCCCAAGGAAATGCCTCTGCTTACGGCGGGGGACTTATGAGCTCTCTGCGTTATAGCGATACGGGGCGTTTGGAGGCCAGCGCACAAGTGGGCTATATGCGTTTGAAATTTAATTCCGAAGAATTAAATACTTCGCTTACCAGCAAAACACCTTACTACGGTGCCACGGTAGGAATTGTAGAAAACCCGTTGATGGATTGGGCTCTATATGCCAATTTTCAATTTTTGCGCAAAATGGCGGACCGTGTAACGGATTCGTTGGGTCAAAACATTCATTATAAAGCGGTGCAGAGTTTGGCTCTTCAAGCGGGGACTAATTACCAATTCTCACAAGTGAATTGGAACGGTCTGATCCCTTCGGTGGGGGTGTCCGGCATTTATGAACTGGATGGAAAGTCCAAACTAGAAGTGGAAGGCCTAAACGATAGCACTGCCTCTTTAAGAGGGGCCAGTGCCCGGGCTGAAGCGGGGTTATTTTATCAAGGGCAAGAAACCATGTTCCCGATGAGCTCTTCGCTTACGGTATTTGGCCAAGTTGGTAAACGACGCGGTTTTGGCGGGGAGGTGAATATCAATTTCCAATTTTAACAACGGTCAATACCTATTGCCGCCCCACGGATAGTTTGGTGGGGCGGAAATTTTTTACTAGTTGCAAACTCGTAAAGTAAATGTTTCCCAATTTGCCCAAATTTTTGTATAATATCCATAGGGAAAAACCGCAGGTTCACCCTGCGGGATTTTTTGCCCTAAAACGCAAGAATAAAAAGTATTATGAGAACGTACGAAAGCGTAATTATTGTAAAACCCCAACTCTCCGACGGTGAAGTGGGGCAATTCGTAACCAAGGTCAAAGACCTCATTACGAAAAACAACGGGGAAGTAATCAGCGAAGAAAAACTGGGCAGACGCAAGTTTACCCACGAGATTAATCACGTTCGCGATGGTTTCTACCTCTATCTTAAGTTTAAAGCCGAAGCCAACTTTATAAAAACGTTGGAAAACGCCCTTAAACTTAATACAAACGTGCTGCGCGCGATGACCATGGTTGCCTTGGAAATCAAAGCGAAGCCGGCTCCTGTGAAATAGGTCTAGTTATGCCAGCTCAAATCAAATTGCCGGAACAGAACTTAGTGCTTCTAGTCGGACGTTTAACACGTGACCCCAATGTGGCGTTTACGCAAAAGGGCCAGGCAGTGTGCCGTTGTAGCATTGCGGTCAACCGCAGATATTTGGATAAAACTACAAACGAGTGGAAGGATGATGTCGTTTATGTTCCTATCGTGATTTGGGGCGCGGCAGCCGACCGGTGTAAAGACCGCCTCAAAAAAGGTACTCCCATTAGCGTGGAAGGCCGTTTGACGCCAGATGAGTACACCGACAAAAATACGGGGCAGGTACGCAAATCGTTGCAAGTAACTGCCAACCGGGTCCAAATCTTAGAATTTGGAGCAGCGGGCGCTTCTAGCTATGAAGAAGGAGTGTCCCCCGCTGTGAAAGACGACGTCCCTACCACTGACGTGGCGGAAGATGACGTGCCTTTCTAAAACTAAACCAAGAGAGATATAACAATGGCTGAAGAAATCAAAGAAACTCAAGCCCCGGCCGCCGAAGCCACCGCTCCGGCCGCTGCGGCCCCGACGGCCCGCCCGGAACGCCCGGCCCGCCCGTTTGGGAAACGGCGCTTTGAAAGCAGACGCAAAGTCTGCAAGCTTTGCGCTGAAAAAATGGATAACATTGACTACAAAAACTTTCAGTTTGTCAAATCGTTTACCATGGAAAGCGGCAAAATTTTATCGCGCCGCATTACCGGCACTTGCGCCAAGCACCAACGCCAAATCACCCGCGCCATTAAGCGCGACCGCAACTTGGCTATCTTGCCCTATTCCTTACCTAAGAAATAAGCGAGGTTTCGTATGAAAGTTATTTTGAAACAAAACGTGAAAAACTTAGGGATGGTGGGCAGCGTAGTAGACGTAAAGCCCGGCTATGCCCGCAACTTTTTAGTACCGCACCGCTTGGCCGAAATCGCCACCGAAGGTGCCATTAAAAATTGGCAATTAGGTGCCGAAAGACGCCAAAAACGCATTGATGCCGAACTAGCTGAGGCCCGCGCCTTGGCTGAAAAGCTGACCGGGATTGTACTGCCGTTTACCAAAACGGTCAATGCCGACGGCGTAGTGTTTGGCTCTGTCAACAAAGCTGATATTTACAAAGCTTTAACCGAACTGGGTCACAAACTTGGCAAAGACGCTATTGAGCTTAATATGCCGATTAAAGCCCTGGGTGAAACCGAAGTAAGCATTTACTTAAAACCCACGGTATTTGCCAAAATTAAAGTGCAAATTAGCCCCTTGACCACGGTGGAAGAAAAAATCGCCGATGCCAAGCCGGCCGAAGAAGCTAAATAATTAGGCAACCAAAACTTGCGTTTTAAAAGAGAAACCCCGGTGTAAGCCGGGGTTTTTCGTTGATAAAAAAAGCCGCCCCCTATATCCCGCACAGAAACATTGCGGGATGACGAAAGGGGGCGGTGTTGTTTAGTAGGGAAGGATATAGCTTTTATTAGCCCCTGTACTTGTGGTGGTTCCTCCTAATGCCTGGCACAAATTTTCAGCCCGTTTGTCATTATTTTTAGACATACAAAAAAGTATCGGTCCCTCTTTTGTAGTATTATGGTCAAGATACCACTCTATGTCAAGAATATCGGGAAGACCTGCAGGCTTCCCTTTAACAGACTGAGGCCCTTCAGTTGAATGGATATAGAAACGGTAACGTCTTCCGTCCTTATACCAAACATCACTTGAAGTGCTTTTAGGTAACAATTCTCCGGCAGGGAGTTCAATATCTAAGTCATCAAAAGTAGCCGCATATTGTCCATTTGCCAAATAATATACCTCTTGCGCATCTTTAATGGCTTTAATCGTGTTGATGATTGTAGCGACATGGCTTTTATCTACCGCTTTTTGGTACTGCGGAACAGCTACGGCGGCCAATATGCCAATGATAAGCACCACGACGAGTAGCTCAATAAGTGTAAAGCCGCGGGTTGTTCTAATTATATTGTCATCCTGAACTTGTTTCAGGATCTCCACCTTGCTTGTATATAGAAAGTGGAGGGGATGCTGAAACGAGTTCAGCATGACAGTTTGTCTTGTTTGATTTTTTCGTTCCATAAGTTTATTCTCCTAGTGTTTTAATTTGCAATTTATCCGCTTATGGAACGTATAAAAACGGCTTTTACAACTGAGTCCTTTGAGCAAACCCAATATATAACAGCCGTGGCTTATTGCTTGCGCAATAAACGCTCGGCGCAAGCAAACAGGGTTATAAGGCCTGCTCACTTGCACCTAAAACAGCTGTCTTTGGCGCTCAAAGGGATTGCTCGCGCAATCTCCCGTTTCTTAAACGGTTCCAAAAACAGGAAAAATTGTACCTATAGTATAATAAAAAAAGCGTGCATTTTTCAATGCACGCCAGGGCAGGACAGGAGAATACTTCAATTACTACTCAAAACTATTGGTAAACAGCATAGGCAATTTTGCCGGGCTCGGGTGGCAACGGCACACCGGCTTTTTTCTTGCGTTGGGTTTCCACCTGCTTGGCTTTTAACAGGCGGCGCATTTCTTTATTTACAAAAGAGGCCTCGCGGCGGTTTAAATAAACGGTATTTTCTTCTAGGTGCACAGCCGGGTCGTGCGTGAATAAAGAGGATACTATTTCATAATCCGGCGACGTAGCCACTTTGCCGCGTGCACTGACGGCGCCGTTTTGACACAGGGCCGTATTCACGCGGATCGATTTGTCGTCTTGGGTAAACATAATTTTGCACCAGTTAATAATAAAGGCTGTCATAAAATTACCTCACATATTTGCTTACTTATATGGTAGCGTATTAAGCGCATTTTCCCCAGGGTCCTAGGACCTGTATCGCGGCTGAATTTTGGCCTACATTTTTGGGACCAAAGGACCTAGTTAAATCGGGCCCGGTTGCCCTATATAAGTGCTATAATAATAATATGTCTATCTTCTCCAAACTGTTTAAACTTTTTTTGGCGGTGGTATTTTTCCCGCTGCTACCCTTGCTTTTGCTTTTGGGGTATTATCAGGTGCATTTGAAAGATAACATTTTGGAAACACACGCCAACTTGGCCGAAATGGTGGCCTCGTCCATGAGCCAGCATATGGAAGATTTGTCCTGGCGCCTGGCGTTTGCCCCGCAGGTAACGGCTGCGTTGCAGGCGGGTAAATCGCCGGTGCCCGTGTTAGACGAAGCGCTGGCTGCCAACCCCGATTTTGTGTTATTAGCGGTGCTTAGTAAAACCGGGGCCGAAAAATACCGCGCCGCCGCCAGTGCCGAACTGTTGCGTGAGCTCCCTACGCTTGATTTGCAAAACAACCCCATTTTGACCCAACTGGCCGCCCAGCCGCGGCTTTCCATTACGCGCTTTGATGTGGTAGATGAACGCCCGATTAGCGAGTTTTTGTATCCCCTGCAAAACGGAGATTTTTTGTATGGCGTGCTGAGCTTTACCGATTTTTTGGAGCGGTTGCAACAGCCGCGTATTGGCAGTACGGGGCATATTTATATTGCAGACGAAAAAGGTCAAGTGTACGGCGGCGCGTATGCGCCCGCATTTGACGTTGCGGCCCTGCACCGAGCATTTGCATCTAAATCCGTACTCCTAAAAAACATTAAAACCCCGCAAGAAACGTACGTGGGGGCCTATGCCGCCACGCCTATTTTGGGCGCGTATGCGGTGGTTTTGCAGCTCAAGGCCGAGGCGTACCGCAGTATCTATCACACCAACATCATGCTGGCTCTTTTCTTGCTGACGATTGCCACGCTGGCCTACTTTGGCGCCCTTACGTTTGCCGAGCGCGTGGGCGAGCCCATTGAAGCATTGTCCGCCGCCGCCGCGCAAGTGAGCCGCGGAAATTTGGATGTGGCCGTGGACCCCGAAATCGGGTGGGGGGAATTTAAGCGCCTGATTAACGCATTTAATAAAATGACCGCCGATTTGAAAGATTATCAGGCCTTGCGTTTGCAGGCGCAAGTCAGTGAGCTTAAAGAGCAAGTTTTCCGCGCCGTAGCGCACGATTTGCGCGCACCGCTACTGGGGTTGCAAGGATACATTTACATTTTGCAAAACGGAAAAGTCAGTGAAGAAGAAAAACAAAATTATTTGAAACTCATGGGTGAGGCTGCGCAAAATTTATCCGCGCTTTTGGAAGATGTGCTCGACGTGTCGCGCTTGGAAGCCGGTATGGCACAGGTGCATAAAGAAAGTGTGGATTTACACGCGCTGGTGGATGAGGTGTTGGGTACCCTGCGCCCCACGGCCCAGCAAAAAAAATTGGAACTTTCCGCCCGGTTGGATGTGGACCGCATACCCGCGGACCCAAAACTTTTAAAACGTGTGCTTATGAATTTAGTTTCCAATGCCATTAAATTTACTGAAAAAGGATTTGTAAAAGTAACCGCTGCGCAAGATAAAAAAGCCTACACGGTGTCTGTGCAGGATAGCGGCATTGGCCTTTCCGCACAGGAAATAAAAGGCCTTTTCCATAAATACCACCAAGTGCATGCGGATAAACCCGGCTTTGGTTTAGGGTTGTTTATCAGCCGCCAGCTGGTAGAAGCGCATGGGGGAAGTTTGAAAGTAACGTCGCAACCGGGTAAGGGGAGTACGTTTACTGTGCGCCTGCCCAAGGAGAAATTATGATTGTATTTTGGCGTTTGTTTTTAGCGTTGTGTCTAACGGATTTTGTACTTTTGCAGGATTCGCTTGTGCAGCTACTCAAGCTGGACCGTTGGAAACTTTTTGTGGCGCGCAGCGGTTTATTTGCCGCGCTGGCTTTGTTGTTTTGCCATCGCTATTTGGCCGAAGGGTGGCCGTTTATGGAAGAAGTGACGCTCCCCGGCTGGGTATGTATTTTGATTTTTGCCCTGTTCCACGGCGTAACCGACCGCTATTTTGAGTTGGGTGGTAAAATGAAATGGGGATATACGCTTTCGTTCTTCCTCAAAAATTTTGTCAATATTTTGTTTTTGGTGCTCATTGCGCCGTTTCGCGAACTGTATGCCACGGGCAACTTTTTTGCCGAGCATTGGATTGTGTTTTTGGTGGGGCTTGTGTTGTGTACCTATGTGCTGGGCTGGTTTATTTTTGCCATTGAAAAAGATAGGTATGGGCGCGATTATCCCACCTTTGATGAACAATGGCTCTTGGCCGTGGTGCGGGCGATTTTCTTTTTAAATATGATGTTGCCCGGCTGGCGGTGGATAGTGGTGCTCACGGTGTGGTTGGGGGCCTGTATGTATGCGCGCCGTAACCGCTTGTTAGATGTGCCCGTGTGGGCGTTTTATATGGGCGCATTTGGCGCGGCGTTTATCGGGTTTTTGGTACGCTTGCGGTTCTACTTTTTATAGGATAAGTTATGTTACTAACCGACGTTAAATTTGCTTGTTTGGATACGGAAACGACCGGGCTTTCCCCCGAAGGTGGTGGAAAAATTTGCGAGGTAGCCGTCAGCGTTTCCAAAGCCGGGCGCCCGGTGGACGAGTTTACCACGCTTATTAATCCCGGGATGCCCATGCATCCGGACGTGATTGCCATCCACGGCATTACCAACGAAATGGTCAAAGACGCCCCTAAATTTGCCGATGTGCTCCCCAAATTATTGGGCGTGCTTGATAACTGTGTCGTTGTGGCGCACAATGCCGATTTTGACCTAAGTTTTTTACAGTACGAGTTTGAACAATGCGGCATGCGTTTTCCTAAATATCCCGTGATAGACACACTTAAACTGGCACGTAAAAGCGGCCGCTTTGAAAAAAACCGCCTCGGCTTTGTGGCCCAGCAACTGGGTATTAACTGCGACGGTTGGCACCGCGCCATGGCAGACACTAAAATGGCCGAGCAAATTTTGTATCACTTTTTAATGGAGCTTAGCAAACAGGGGGTAACCACCTTGGAGCAGCTTTATGAATTTCAGTTTAAACGCTGGAAAGATTTACTTAGTAAGGAGAAAACTGTATGAACAAAGTAGTATTACTCATCCGCGACGGGTGGGGCAACGCCAAAGCGGGGCCGTATAATGCCGTGTCGCTTGCTAAAACACCCAATTTGCACAAATACTTAGCACAGTACCCGCATACGCAAATTGAAGCTTCGGGCGAACAAGTCGGCTTGCCGGCCGGGTATATGGGCTCGTCGGAAGTGGGGCACCTGAATATGGGCGCCGGGCGCATTGTCATCCAAGAGCTTAAACGCCTCAAAGACACCATTGAGGACGGCTCGCTTTTTAAATCGGCCCCGTTTGCCGCGTGCATTGACAATTGTTTGAAAAACAACAAACCCTTACATGTGATGGGCCTGGTGCAGGACGAAGGTGTCCACGCGCACCACGATCACCTGCACGCCATTATCAAATTTGCCGCCGAGCAAGGCATCCAGCAAGTGTATGTGCACTTTTTTGCCGACGGACGCGATACGCCGCCACAAAGTTCCATTGGCTTTATCCGCACGCTGGAAGAAAAAATGAAAGAATACGGCGTGGGGAAAATTGCCACGATCCAGGGGCGCTACTACGCCATGGACCGCGGCGAAGATTGGAATTTAACCGACAAAGCCTATAATTTAATCGTGCGCGCCGAAGGCTTGCACGGCACCACGGCCGAAGAAGTGGTAGCTACTGATTACAAAACGATGAAAACGCCCGACGGCGGCCCCATGGTGGACGAATATATCCCGCCTACGGTGCTGGGCGATTACAAAGGTATGGAAGAAAATTCTTCCGTCATTTTCTTTAACTTCCGCCAGGACCGCGCTATTCAATTAACCCGCGCGTTTATTGACGACGATTACCCCGGCAAAAACCGCGGCAAACGTGTGCCGTGCGTGTATTGCGGCTTAACCAAATACTACGACGCGTTCCCGTTCAATGCTTTGCCGTCCATGACCGACGGCGGCGGGATGAATAATCTCTTGGGCGAAGTGATTTCCAAGGCTGGACTCAAACAACTGCGCCTGGCCGAAACCCAAAAGTTCAAACACGTGACGTCTTTCTTTAACGGAAAACTCATTAAACCGTATCCCGGCGAGGACCGCATTGAAAAGAAAGGCCGCTTTGACCCCGCCACGTTTGCCGATCACCCGGAAATGGAAGCCTATATCGTCAAAGACGAGGCACTCCAACAAATTGACAGCGAGAAGTATGACTTTATCGTCATCAACTTTGCCAACTGCGATATGGTGGGCCACACGGGCAATTTAAAATCCGTCATCAAAGCCGTGGAAGTAGTAGACGAGTGCACCGGCTACGTGACCGAAGAAGCCCTGAAGCACGGTTACACGGTATTTATCACGGCTGACCACGGTAACGCCGAGGAAATGTGGGATGAAAAAATCAATATGCCCAAAACCGCGCACACCACGAACCTGGTGGACTTTATTTATGTAAGCAAAGATCACCAAAACGCCCAAATGGCAGAAACAGGCAATTTAGGCGACGTGGCCGCGACGGTATTGGACGTAATGGGGATTGAAAAACCCGCGGATATGACGGCCAAAAGCCTGATTGTCAAGAAATAATTTCTTCCTAATTTGGCTCAGCTCGTTGTTGCGCGCCCCCTTACGTACCTGCGGGGCTTACGCCCCGGCCGCAGGACGTACGCTACGGGGTCGTGCGCCTAGACCTGGGCCAAATTATTTTGAAATTACCCTGTGCTGTTTTAGTTTTACGGAAAACTAAAGTTTAGGCCCCTCATATGAGGGGCCTTTGCGTTAGCAATATTTTAAGGTAAACGGAAATAATCGGTGCCACTATGTTTTACTCCACCCATATTTTTACATGCGTTTCTAAAACGATCGGAACTGGCATAACATATATGTATATATTGTTTATAATAGGCATCATAATCAAAATAATATTCAATACCCGCACTTGTGTTTTCCGGGACCCAGTTAGCAGGTAGAAAAATGTAGACACTTTGGGTAGTAAATTTTAGTTTCCAACCTTCCTCGCAATTATAAATACTATTATTGGTTGCATCTTTCGTGCAGCCGGGGAAAGAGAGGTCTAATTCTTCCAAACTTTGAGTGTAGGTCCCATTCGCTAAATAATAGGCACGCTCTGCATCTGTAAGACTTTTAGCCCATACAAGGGCTTGTCCCATGCGACTTTTATCCACGGCTTTTTGGTACTGTGGCACGGCTACCGCGGCCAAAATACCGATAATTAACACAACGACTAATAATTCTATTAGTGTGAATCCTGCTTTTCTATTTTTCATACATTTCTCCTGTGCGGAAGTACAAAAAAAGACGAGGTCATTGCCGAAGCCTTTCCAGTAACCCGTGCAACAACCGTCGCCCGCTCTATTTATAAAAAATAGGGCGCAAAAGCAGACGATTAGTTGCTGGACTGGAAAGTGCCCCATGTGCAAACCAACTACACACCTGGCTCTGCGCAGGCTCTCCCTGCACTTCCAACAAATAATCTAATTTTTAAACTACATTACTATTTTAATAAAGCAACGGTTATTTTTCAAGCGGGCAAATTTTATTTCCACTATACAAACCTGTTGAAATTTTGGTATATTGGAGTATAATTAAAATATGGAGCAGTTTATTAAAGTAAAAGTGCATGCCGGGCAAAAGCAAAACCGCCTGGTGCAAAAAGCCGCGGACACGTTTGAAATATGGGTCAAAGCACCGGCCGAAGAGGGCCGCGCAAATGCAGTGGTAAAAGCCATTTTGGCGCAGCATTTGGGCGTGGCGGAAAATAAACTCTCCTTAATAAAAGGGGCGACGAGCCCGGCAAAATTGTTTTTGCAAAGGGGTTAATTATGAAAAACGGCAGTTTAATTGTAATTATTATCTGCTTGATTTTACTGGGGTATATTTGGCGGGGGGAAATTGTCGCGCGGGTAACTACGTGGGCAATGAGTGATTATGTTACGCCTAAACTTCAGTGTGAAATTAACAATATGGCTTGCCCGGATTTAGTGCGTGTGCTTAATTCGTTCCGCTCGGGGCGGTATTATGAATCGGCCGGCAAACTTTTGGGAACGAGCATGGAAGATACCTCTATGTACCGCGACCACGGGGCCATGGTGTTTCAGTTAAAAGACGGTAAAAAAGTGATTCACAACCAAGGCTTGGCCGGGCTTGAAAAAGGCTATATGACCGTGGTTATGCCTGACGGTCACTGGATTAAATACGACGATAAAGGCAATTTCGTTTCGGAGTCGTAACCTTTGTTTTACTCAGTTAAAAACCCGCCGATTTTGCGCTGGCGGGTTTTGCTATGCAGCGTTCAAATTATCCTTCAAACAGGCCGCTGTTTTCCAGCGCGTTTAGTGCTTTAGTGATATCGTTTACCACAATAATCCACCGCGTAATGCCTCCCGTTCCGGCGGTGCCGTAAACCGAAGTGATGTTAATGCCATGCGAGGAAAGCACGTCACCGATATCGCGCAGAATTCCTACGCGGTTGGGCATATCCAGGCAGATAGCGTCGGTTTTGACGCTCGTGAACCCAGCTTTGGTCAGCACATGGCTGATGCCTTTGTCCTGTTCCACGGCCAGGCGCACAACGGCGGCGTCATAGCGCACGTCTTGTGCCATGGCGATAATGTCCACATTTTCGCGCACGAAAAGCTCGGCAAAGTTTTTAAGTGCGCCGGGCTCATTTATAAGAAAAACGCTGTATTGTTTGACGATGTTGATAGCCATATTAAACCCTTTCCTTCATTATAGCATAAACAACTACCCGGTGAAGAAACATTTACCCGGACCAACCATTTGCTAAAATCTTCCCATTTTGCGCCGACTTTCGCTTGCGTACTTGCGGCGCTTTGCGCCGCCGGGCATACGTACGCCACGCTCAACTTACGGCGCAAACTGGTTTGATTTTAACAAATCAGGGTACTGAAAATTTTACGCGGTGACGTTACGAAAAAATAATTATTCGGCGATGAGGTGAAAAAACGGCTACGCGGTGATGTGGCTTTTGCGCGGGCCAACCATTTGTCAAAATTGTTTGATTATTAGGAAGATTTTATATCCCTTGCGGGTCTAGCACGTCGGCTTTTTTGAGGGCTTCTTCTAGGACTAGCATCCCTTTACAGTCATCCTCGTTATACATGAGAATTTTGTCTAAGAGGTGTTGGTCGCCGCTCTTAAGCCAGCTGGTGAAATAGACCATGCTGTCCATGGCGCCACAATCGTCCTGCCGCCAGTGAAAGCCAAAGGCAGGCGCGGCAGCTTTTAAGGAAAAACTCGGCGCGGGTAAGTAAACCGCGTCATTGACGGACACTTTTAAATCAAAACATATATTGCACAATGCGTTTAAGTGGTCGGCGTGCTCGGGCAGCGCGGCGGCTAATTTATGCATTTTGCGCACTTCATACTCGGTCCAGTGGTATAGGGCGGTGTTGTCAAAATCTTTAATATAGTTATAAAAATCTTCAAAAATATTGATTTCTTCTTCGGGCGTTTTAGCTACAAAGCTGACGTATTTGTCTTCTTCTTTATCCCAAATGCCAATTAAATAGACAAACGATTTATTGTCTTTGGTAAACGTTTCCGTGGCCTCAAAATCAAAATACAAATTGTATTTTTTAACCGGCGGGGGGAAACAGCCCTTTTTGCGCCAAATGGGTTTGTTGTACAGGTACGCGCGCGCATTGTAATACGTTTCGGTGGCGTAGGGCTCTTCCAAAATTTCTTGCAGTTTGGCAAGTGGGGCGTGGGCAACATCGTCGGTGTTAAACAGACCGTTGATTTTAAGGCATTGGCGCATTTCGGTATTGAGGTGCGGTAACATCACAAGGTCTTTGGTTTGCGCCATCAGTTTATTGGCATACACACGCCATGGTGCGGCGGCGGCTTTGGGCGGCTTTTGGGCCTCGGGCCGGGCCAGGCCTAAGCGGATATTATTCCAAAATTTAAGCTCCATGTTTAGCCGCTCGGCGTAATCTGCATACGAAACAGTGACGTGGTGCCCTTTTAAAAATACGCGCGTGTGGGTGGGGGGTAAATTTTGGATTTGGCCTAAAATTTGGCTCATCAAAGCCACTTGCAGCGCATAATGTTCCTTCAAATCGTGGGCGCGCTTAAATTGGTAAATAGTGTAATAGTAGTTACCAAAACGGCTTTGTTTATCGTCGGAACGGACGAGCAAGTTGATACTGCCGTATACGTGCTCTTTGAGGTTCCACAAGGCGGCATTGGCAATGGCGCTTTCGCCCCGGGCCATGGCGGACAGGGTGGCGGTAAAGCGTTCCTCGTCGGTTTGGACGTTAATGAAAAAGACGGACGGGAATTCTTGTTTGATCCACTCGTCTCGGGAGTGGCGGTCCGTGCGGATTTTTAAGTTTTCGTAGCGGTTGGATTCGGGAACGGCTTCTTCGGCCGGGGCGTGGAAATTACACCAAATGCAAAACGGGTCCTCTAAGAGGGTATACATACGGCTGGCGTTAAAGTCCTGCTTGTCGGGCGTGCGGCCGTCGGAAAATTCGGCAAAAAGTTGTTGAAGTTCTATATCCGTCATCCATTATATTTTAGCAAATGTACCGCTAACGCGACACATTTGCTAAAATATATCTATGGCAGTATTGCGTATTACTAAATATGGCGAGCCTATCCTGCGCCAAAAACTAAAGCCCACAAACTATGCGGACTTAGCTCCCCTGTTGCCCAAACTGCTGACCGATATGGAAGAAACCTGTTTGGCTGTGCACGGCGTGGGGTTGGCAGCTAACCAGGTGGGGCTGACGTATAGAATGGCGGTTATTTTACTGCCCAATGAAGAAGACGAAAATCTGCCCCCTAAACGCTACGTCATTATCAACCCCGTGATTTTGGCTAAGCGCGGCGAAAAGTTGGAAGAAGAAGGGTGCTTATCCTTGCCCGGCTTATGGGCCGAGGTCAAGCGTGCCACTGACTTAACTGTCCGCTACACCGACGAAAACGGCGAAGAACAGGTGCGGCGGGTGCGCGGGCTCTTGGCTAAAGCGTTCCAACACGAAGTAGACCACCTAGACGGCAAGCTGTTTGTGGACCTGGTGGACCCCAAACTAAAGCCACAAGTCAAAAAAATCATCAAACAATTACGCCCCAAGTGGGATTAGGTTTATTCACTTTAGGTAGCATACATATCGTGTTGTATCATAGTCCTTGCATTCTTTTGCAAGAGTTTGGCAGATTTTAACGGAAACAGGGTTACTTTTATTTATATAAAAAGTAACTTTATTATCATAACTTGGTCCCAACCCGCTATGTGCATAGGAAGTTACCACTTCTATATTCGGTAATAAGTCATGCCAAGCAGATACGGAATGTGTAGTAGTGGTAGTTCCTTGATTTAAATAAAAAACTCCATTTGTGTTTCTTAAGTCTCGGGAGGTGTTATGGATTCCGTTCCAGCCAATTTCTAAATTTTGCCATTGAGTTGTGTAAGTACCATGTTGGATGTAATAAAGTTCTTGTGCTTCCCTAATTTTATAAGTAGTTGCAACCAGTTTCATTAAACGAGTTTTTCCTATTGCCACTTGATATTGTGGCACGGCCACAGCGGCTAAAATGCCGATAATGAGCACAACAACAAGTAGCTCAATTAGGGTAAACCCGCCGTTATTAAATAAAGACGTCATTCCAAACTTGATTTGGAATCTTCCACGCACGCTGTTTACTAAATGCAACGACAAACGTTGAAGATCCTGAATCAAGTTCAGGGCTTATTTTAATAATTCATAAAATGCTAAAATGTAGCTATGTTAGACGATTCCGCCCACTCTTTCCTGCATATTTGTAAATGGCTCGTTTTAGCCACTTTAGTTGGTGTGATTGTGGGCGCGCTGGATGCCGCTTTCTTAAAACTGTTGGACTTGGCTATCGGCGCTCGTAATACGGTGCCGTATTTCTATGTGGCGTTGCCGTTTTCGCTCTATATCGTGGCGTTGTTGGCACGCAAAATTGCCAAACCGCATAAAGACTATTCCACAGACGCCGTCATTAAACGCATTAACGCGCACCGCCAGGTGTCCCTGTGGTCGGCGGGTAAAACGTTTGTACTGTCCATTGTTACCATGGCAGTGGGCGGATCCGTCGGGAAAGAGGCCCCTTGTGCCGACGTGGGGGCGGGTGTGTGTGGCTTTGTGGCGCGCTTGTTGCGGCTCTCCCCGCAGGACCAACGCAAAATGATGATCTGCGGTGTGAGTGCGGGCTTTGCGGGCGTGTTTGGCGTGCCGGTTTCGGGCGCGTTATTTGGACTTGAGGTGTTGTGGGTGGGGCATATTTTTTATGAAGTGATGTTCCCCGCGCTCGTGGCCGGGATTACGGCCTTTGGCGTTACGTCTTATTTGGGCGTAAATTATATCTATCATCCGCTGGCGTTTGTGCCGGTGTTTAGCGAGCAGTTTTTCTTAAAAGTAATTATAGCCGGGCTGTTTTTTGGGCTGGTTTCCGTATTATTTATTGAAATAAGTAAGTTGGCGCGCGTGGCGCTACGCTACATTACCGTGCGTAGCGGGATGTTTATGACGTGTATGGTGGGCGGCGTGATGGTAGTGTTGATTGGGTATTTTACTTCGCCCTTGTATTTGGGGCTTGGTATGGACGGGATTAACGGGCCGCTTAGTGGGGCGGCGTTAGAGTCCCCACTTGGGTTTTTGTATAAGATAATTACTACGTCCGTGACGTTGGCCGCCGGCGGTATTGGCGGGATTATAACGCCGATTTTCTTTGTGGGCGCGCAAGCCGGGGCCATGCTATCGGCCTTTTTGTACGTGGATAGTGCCACGCTGGCCGCGCTCGGTTTAGTGGCTGTGCTGGCCGGGGCTGCCAATACGCCCATTGCCGCCAGCATTATGGCGATTGAACTTTTTGGCGCGGCGATTGCGCCGTATGCCACGGTGGCGTGTGTAATTAGCTTTTTGATAACCGGGCGGCAGAGCATTTTCCCGCATCAGCGCATTTCGTGGGATAGCGGCAAAACGCCCGAAGAGCACCCGCTTAAAACTTACTCCGGGCCCGAGCGCCGCGGCGCCGGTAAACGAGCCCACATTTCTTATCATACCTCAGTCGCTACGCAAGTGCGCCACCGCCTCAAACGTTTTTGGCCGGGCCGTTCTGCCCGCCGTGCCGCCATTGAGCACGCGCGCGAACGCGTGCAAAAACAGAAATAATTACTCTTGCGTTGGGAATATATTATTGCAGATTTTAGTGCCTAGGGTTGAATTATTAAATACTTTGCAATACTGTCTGTGCGGCCTTTCTCCATCATCATGATGTGCAAAAATAAAAACAATTTGAAAATCTCTTTTCTCAGAGCAACTCTTAAAAGATTCAGTATAACCAGGACAGTAATTTGCGATAATGCCTTGTAATTCAGCATGGAAATCAAGAATAAAATTTCCACACGTTACATAGCGCGAACCGTTGTGCGTGTGGCAGGTGGAGGGAAGATCTATGTCTAGGTTTGTTCTATTAAAGACATAAGAACCATTGGCTAAATAGTAGGTTTCCTCTGCTTGTACGATTGATTTTAAAATAGGTAATATCGTACTTACCCGGCTTTTAACAACGGCTACCTTATATTGTGGCAGTGCCACTGCGGCTAAAATGCCGATAATTAAGACAACAACTAACAACTCAATGAGGGTAAACCCTCTTTTAATGTGTTTTTCCATACGATTAACCTCGCTATTTTAAATTACAATTTAAGGCCTAATGGAACTTTTTGTTGGTAATACCGTCTTAGAAATGATTTTGAACTATTTTTAGACAAAAATACATCTATAAAAATTATTGCCGAACTTGTTTCGGCATCTTCCACGCAGGCCGTTAAAAGCCACTACCAGCGTC
>JAZUSP010000034.1:0-34701 GCA_045606805.1 Elusimicrobiaceae bacterium
TTCGGCATGGTTGTCATCCTTAGCAAAGATAAGGGTTTTAGGTAGCCAATCCGGGTTGGAGGCACGTTCCGGAAATAACGTGGTAAATACGTTATCCTTATACGTTTGCAGTACGGTACGAATTTGATTAAGTGAAGTAACCGCACGGTCCAACTGCTCCGGCGAGTACGTTAAATCTTCGTCCAATGTTTCATACATTTTGTGGCGGGTTTGACGGTCTATTTTAGGGATTGTATAACCTGCCTCCACCTTGCCACCATGCTCGGAAATTTCTGTTTTAATACGATAAATATCATACCCGACGTTGACGTTATCAGCTACGGAACGTTCGTAAGGATACTCTGCCACTAGGTTTTGATTAAAATAACCCAACGTCTGTTTGGAGGGAGTTGCCGTAAGCCCAATTAAGAAAGCGTCAAAATATTCCAAAACTTGCCGCCATAAGCCATAAATACTGCGGTGGCATTCGTCCGTAATGATTACATCAAAGAACTCTGGTGGAATATTTGGGTTGTAAGCTACTTGTACATTAGCCAAAGCAGGCGTTTCATAGGCGGAAGTTTCTTCGTTAATTTCGTTAAATTCGGCCTCGCCTTTTAACATGGAATACAAACGCTGGATCGTGGTAATTACTACTTCTGTATCCGGATTCAGTACGTTTGATTGTAGGTGCTGGACTACGTGCAAATTGGTAAAGAGGCGGTTGTCATCTGAGGGCCGGAAAGATTGAAATTCTTTGAGGGTTTGGCGACCCAGGTTATTGCGGTCCACTAAAAATAATATGCGTTTGGCTTTGGCGTGCTTTAATAAACGATACGTAAAGTTACACGCTGTATATGTTTTGCCGGAGCCCGTAGCCAATTGGATAAGCGCACGTGGGCGACCCTCGCTCAGAGATTTTTCCAAATTGGTAATAGCATCAAACTGACAATCACGTAATGTGCCTTTTTCCAGAGTAGGCAAGTGCTGTAAACGCCCTCGCAAGGAAGAGCCCTGTTCTAAGGGGGCTTTGAGCGTCTCGGGACGATGGAAGCTAAACACAGGGCGAGCTAATGGTTTAGGATCTCTTCCATCTGTGAAAAATATTTCGCTACCATTGCTCTCATATATAAAAGGAAGAGGTAAGGCCCAATGTTTTACGTAACCCGGTAAGGTGCAGCTATATCCTTTGGATTGGTTTTCAATGCCACTAAGAGAAGTATGGGCTTTTTTGGCTTCAATAACACCGGCGGCCTTGCCATCGATAAACAGCATGTAATCGGCTTCGGTATTATCTGCCATGAGGAATTCACGACAAGCCACCCCTAAACCTGCAAAACGGTCAAAATTTTTGCGGTCTTGGATAAGCCATCCGGCTGCGGTCAATTTCTCGTCAATTAGTTGACGTGCCTCTTCTTCTGGGTTCATCTACTTTTATTATACAAATTTCCCTGTAAATTTATGGGCGTTTAAGTATTGTAAAATGATTATATGAATACGAGAACATTCCTTTCTAACTTTCCAACTTTTGTAAAACGATGGAGAACCTACCGTAAAAAGTTAGGTTGTACTCCTTTAGGTTGGACGGTTATGAGTGATTATTGCCTAGATGATCCTAATAAAAATGATTGTATCACTTTTACAATTAGTCCTATACTAGGGCAAGTAGAACCGGTTGCCAAAATCTTAGATAAAAAGTTGCCTGCTGAAATTAAAAAAATGAAGCAAGCACCTCAAGAAACAATTGATTTTATAAAGAAACAGAAGGAATTTTTTAGTTTAGTTTTTCTATTTCCGGACAAGGATAAACTTTTCAATATACAGTATTTCAAAACAGACATGTTGGCTTTATCAGAAAGTCCTATGATTCCTGAAAAGAGTAGAAAAAGACTAAAAGTATTTGCAAGATCATTAGAAAGAAAAGGATTACATAAAAAAGTACTCCAGAATTTGTCTTTAGTAAGTTTTCTTTATGGAAGAATAGTGGAGTTTCTGACTATCAAACACTATACCGAAGCAATACATTGGTTCCCAGATAGAGACTCTATTATGAGAGAGGGGGAAGGGAATTATCAGGGAGCTTGCCAATGTAAGTTGTACAAATGCAATTGCAGGACGAACTAGATATCCAGAAGTTCATATTGGTGGAGAGAATCTAGCAACAGGAGAATTTGTTTTTGATCCGTTTACGCGATATCCAGATATTATTACTGGCGTGTTTTCGTCACTTCCAATTTTTAATAGCTGTGAGTTAAAAGAGAAACATCAGCAATTGTTGAAAGGCGCAATCTTAAATAACCCACGTATTGCATGGTTCATTATGTATCCCGACAAAATTCGTTGTTTTGATATGGTGGCATTAAAATTACTGTATGAAAAGTATCTAGCCAAACTTTAAGTACTGTGTGAAATACATGTCCGGAATCAGATTTTTCAGTTAGAGTGTACCATAAGGGTCCACTAAGAATATACACTTTTTTGCTTTTTTTGCGTTTTTTGCCAAATCGCTACTTTCTGCCATTTTTCTGCCGAGCGTTTGTATAGCTTATGATACATAATGTTGCTTATGTTGCTTAAATTATAGTGTCCCAAAGTAGGTAGGCTAGCAAAATCAAGTCGCATTTGCCTCATAATTGCTACAATAATTTATAATTTCTTGGAGGTGTTTTATGCCCTATTTAACCATGACGGACGGAACCAAAATTTATTACGAGGAAACCGGAAAAGATAAGAAACAAACGATACTTTTTGCGCACGGGCTTAACTCCTCGCACTTAAAAGTAAAAACGTTTTTAGACCAATTTCGTCCAGATTATCACGTGGTTTGCTATGACCAACGCGGGCACGAAGCATCCGACCGCGCCATAAAACACATGAACGTAAAAACACTCGGGCAGGATATGCACGAACTTATTACTTATTTAGACTTAAAAGACATTGTGGTAATCGGGCACTCCATGGGGGCGGCTACTATCTTTAGTTATGTAGGGCAATACGGCTGTGAACGCCTTAAAAAAATCGTAGCCGTAGACATGACCCCTTACATGCGTAACGGCGTGTGGAAAGGCGGTATCGGACAAGGAAATTGGACCGATGAGGACTTCCTGCAAGATATGGACCGCATGTTTAATGACGTGGGGGAAGCAAGTTGGCACATCGTAAAAAACATGATGAACCCTGCGTTAAAGAACTCTCCCAAAGAAATGGAAAACACTATGATTACTGTATGTGGTGCCGGAAACGATACCTACACCATGGCTAGTTTATGGTGGTCGTTATTCCGCACCGACCAACGCCCTACCATCAGCAAAATTACCGTGCCTTTTATGTACGTCATGCCGGACACACCGCTCTACTCCATGGAAACGGTTAACTTCTACAAAAATAACGTAAAAAGTGAGTTTGTGCTGGAAAAAGATTTCCCGAATACTACCCACACTATTTTAATGGAAAGCCCCGTGGAAGTAGCCAAGCGCGTAAAAGCATTCATAGAAAAAGGAAACTAATATGCACTTTACGGAACCTGTTTATCGCAACCCTTACTGGCCAACGTATCCGCTACTGCAGATTACGCAAGGATGTACGCATAATAAGTGTAAGTTCTGCACTATGTATAAGGACGTGCCTTTTTGCATGCAACCACTAAAAGACATAGAGGAAGATTTGCAGAAACTTGCCGAAGAAGTACCCAACGCAAAAACCATACAGTTACTAAGTGCCAATCCGCTTGTACTGTCTTATGAAAAACTCGTTCCCATTTTGGAAATGATAAACAAATATCTGCCTAAAATGAAGATGATTTACACTGCCGGACGGGTAACTGATATTTCTAACAAAACTGTAGCGCAGCTAAAACATTTGGTGCAATTGGGATTACGGGAAGTATCTATCGGTGTGGAAAGCGGAGACGATTGGACTCTTAAGCGCATTAACAAGGGCTACCAAGCCAAAGACATTTTAGAACAATGCCACAAATTAGAAAAAGCGGGTATGGCCTATTAGATGACGTTTTTGAACGGAGTAGCCGGACGTGAACATAGCCACGAGCATGCGGTAAATTCTGCCAAGATATTCAGCCAATGCAAACCTATGTTAGTAGGCACAGGCGGATTAACGCTATTCCCCGGTACTCCGCTACTGGAAGAGGCCAAACAGGGTAAATTTGAGCCGTTATCTGAAAAAGAAATGCTCATAGAACTAAAAACCTTTGTGGAAAACCTAACGTGTGATTGTATCTTTAACACGCACCATACCAGCGGGATTGATTTGACCGGACCGAACTTTCTAGCCCGAAAACCGCAAATTCTGGCGGCTTTGGATGAACAAATTGAACATGGGGATATGGACCAACTTGCCACAAAGCGTAAACGAAAAAAGACCTTATAAAAATCGCCCCTTACTTTGGTAAGGGGCTTTTTAGTGTCTAAAAGTATGTAGGTTGGTACTATTTCAAACTATCCATTTCATTTTGCAACGTAGCGAGGAATTTGCCCGCGTGGGCACCGTCCATTTGTGTATGATGGAATTGAAAAGAAACGGGTAAATAGTAGCGGAAGAATTTTTTGCGATATCTTCCCCAAATTAGAAACGGATTATTAAAAATTCCACTATTCATGCCCACGGACCCATGCCACATGGCCTATACAGATATGGGTCTTTTGACCTATGGCGTTATTCCGACTCATAAGTTAGAATAAGAATATATCCTGTTATGTAAGGAGTAATACAATGAGAAAACTAGCATTAGCCGTACTCACAGGAACTGTGTGCTTGGCTGCACCGTCTGCCTATGCCCAAAAAAACCTAGTTAAAGGATTAACGGAAGCTCTGTCTTCCAAAGCAACGTCCGCTGTAAGTGCACAAGTAGAGCGTCAAGTGGCCCAGACTGCATTGGAGACACAACTAGAAAGACAGTTAGCTCAGCAAACTATCGCGCATCATCCCGCTCTCGGTTGGTACGTGCATTCCGTTGCGACCCCTTCCCAATTGGATCCCGTTACTCCGTTCACAGTCCCCAATACCAAACACATACAAGCTCGTCTTATACAAACCTCACCTATTTTTAATCCTTTTGATGCAGGAAAAGTGTCACAAAATTTTACAGACCTCTTAAATTTAGCCCCAGCTGACCTGGCACAAGCATTTTATATGTGGCGGCTCGCCAACCCAAAATGTACTAACTGGCAAGAAGAAGTTCCTAGTTGTTTTTTAGGAATGGCCCGTTATTTAAAGGCCCAATCCTATAAAGGGGTTTCGTTGGAACAGGTAAAAGAGCTGCCCAATTTTCAATTTCTAAAAAGATTAAAAGATCCTGCCATTACACCTGTTAGCTACGTAGAGCTTTATGAACGTTTCTCTAATGAGGCCGAGCGCATTTATATGAATCTCTCCGGATTCCCTAAGTACATTTACCTAGACGAATTTGGGGTTCCTTTGAGAGCATTTGAAGCCGACAAGGCAGAACTAATTGATAATTATTTAATGCTTTCCAACCCCAAAGAAATGGGGGTGTTTAATAATGCCGGAGATTATACGCCATTTATCCTTACCGAAACCGAACATATCGCCGCGGATAAACTCTTGGCTTTACGTTTCAATAGCGATAAGTTACCTGCACAACCAAACGCACAGGATTTATTATTCTTGGCATATAATCGCTTGGCAGCGCATACTGTCCCATATACCGAAATAGACAAAGTAGGGCCCGGGTATAAGGCGTATCCCAATTATAAAAATACGGAATTGTACCTAGCTATCAAAAAAATGCTAGATAAACTGCTCTACTTGGAAAAATACGATTCCACTCCTTTATCCAACTATCAAAAGGTAAACAAAGACCACCTGCTCGTATTAAATGCTATTATGGGCGGAATGGATATAGAGAATTTGGAAGAAGCGAGCCGAGTGCTTAACGCTTTTGAAGCAATGTGCAAAAGACCTTCTGCCCGAAATGAATATGCTTTGGCGCATTTGGGTATTCTTCAGCGTAATTTAGCCCTTGTATTTGAACCGTTCATGCAAAAACACTCTAAAAAAATAAGTTTTAACTGGGCAGAAAAACAAATATATCACAAAGCAAAGTATTTATTAACCCAACCCTCTATTGTCAAGGAGTTGGCAAATTATTAGTTATCATTTCCCGAAAAAAGATATATGAGGTAACACAATGAAAAAAATAACCATAACCGTATTCGTAGGAATCGTCTGTTTAGGTGCAACTAGTGCGTTTGCACAATCTAAAAGCGAAAGAATAGCCCACTTGGAAGGAAAAGTTATTGCTTTGGAAGCGGAAAATGCGCAAAACCAAAGAAAACTAGAACGGGTGGAACACCGTGCCGATAGCCTTGTGGGGGTTAACGCTGAACTCAAGGTCAAGTTAGAAATGGTAAATCAGCAATATGCGGCCTTACAAGCTCAAAACGAACGGAATAAAGCAATAGGAGATTCATTAAATAGAGTAAATACTGCCTTGCAAGCTCAAGTTATTAGAGCTAAAGCCGAGGCTAAAAAGAAAGCCGCCGCAGAGAAAGCTGCTAAAGCTAAAGCTGCCGAAGCCGCCGAAATTGCGAGAGCTAAAGCGGAGGAAGCCGCTAAGGCTAAAGCAGATGAAGTTGCAAAAGCCCAAGCAGATGAAGCTGCCGCTAAAGCCAAAGCGGATGAAGTAGCTGCGCTGAAAGCTCAAATCGCAAGCATGGAACAAAGGTACGCTGTCAACCAAGCACGCGAGAAGGCCGAAAAAGAAGCCAGACTAAGAGCACAGGATTATGATGTAGTAGCTAACATAAATAAGAATTTACCTTGGAATTACAAGCATATTCGTGGCTATGAGATACAAAGTGTATTTGAAGACAGGGGATACTATTACGTCAATCAATATCCAGACTGTGGCTTTGTTTGGGTATATAAGTTTACGATAAGTGGGAAATACGTCGACCGTTATTTCAAGGAATACCCGTATACAAGCGGGCGTAGGGTAAATTTAGATTTCAATAGCATTGTAAAATAAAGTTCCCTTATCGCTCGAAGTTTTAACTGTTAGTAAAATGTTAGATAGTAACCGCCCCTTGTTTTAACCTCAAGGGGCGGTTTTATGTGTGCCCAAAAGTATAACAAATGGCACTAGGGAAATTATTAGTTCAAGTCCCGGTAATGGCGGTCACAAGTGTCCAACATAGTGTCCAAAAAGTGCCCACCTTTTACATAGTTTCGCATATATAATCTTGCTAACTTTGCCAATGATTTCTCGACGAGAAAAAGGCATAAAAAGGCCCGCTCTCTTCTAAGAACGGGCTCTCGTCGAAGCCTGCGCCCACCAGGACTTGAACCTGGAACCCACCGATTATGAGTCGGTTGCTCTAACCAATTGAGCTATAGGCGCTAATATATTTTATTATAACAAATTGCCAGCCGGCACACAAAACGCAGTGTCCGAGAAAATTTGCTATAATATAGTTGTTACTCCGGGATGGTGTAATGGTAACACGGGTGCCTCTGGAGCATTAATTCTAGGTTCGAATCCTAGTCCCGGAAAATTTCTTCGCAAAACGTCTTATTTCGTTGTTGCTTGCGTGCTTGAATACCTCGGCGCTATCGCGCCGCTTCGCACAGTATACTGCGCACGCTCGCGCCTAGAAATAAGGCGTTTTTCTTTGAAATTTTTTGTGTAGTCGCGAGCGGCGCGCGTCAGCAAGCCGACTTGTGACCAAGTTCCTGGTGGGCGCAGTAAATTTTAGGCTCCGCAATCGCGGGGCCTAAATTTTTCTCGTCGACAAAATCACTTTTCCCGCGCAATTTTAGGCCCTAAAAACCGCCCTTTTTTACCGAATAGCTCTTTTTTATACTTTCTCATCGGGAAACTGAAAATTTTAATAACAAAAAATGTCAAAACTATGAAGCTACTTGGCAGAAAAATGGCAGAAAAACTATAAAAAATTCTCGCGGAAAAAATCTGTATTCTACAAAAGTTTTTAAGGCTCAAAAAGTTTATGTTGCAAATAGCGCAGCGAACTTTTGGTATGGTAAAATAACCGGATTAAGAGAAAATATTTTATAATAAAAATATATTCCTATTGGGAGAAGAATATGCGTAAACTTTTATTAAGTAGTGTTATTTTGCTTGCCTTGGCAGCGTGTAACAAAGAACCTGCCGATATAGGTACTGTGCCACAAGATTATGACTTGAATGCCGCTATTGCGGAGTTGCCACAAGAAAAAGAAGCAACCAATACTGAAGAAACAGAAGAATCTATTTCAGAAAATGATACTATTAAACCAAGTGAACTTTTTGCCTGTTTTGGTGTCAATGACAAAGCAATAACAGATTTTAGAGCAGGTGTATTTGTGCCTGGTTCTTTACCTATAGCAGACTTGTATGACTCTTCCTTACCGAGCAAGGTGGAATTTACCAAAAATGGGGATGATTTTGATGTTTTATTCAACTATTATAAAGATGGAAATAAACTTGTTGCTCAATATGAATGCCCGAAAGCAATCAAAGGGACCTCTTTTTTGGACCACGTAAATGAAGATGAATACAAGAAAAAATGTGTTATAGAAGAAAAAGCAGGCAAATATATAACTTCAGAAAAATGTAAGCCACGCTTTTATTGCCAAGGCCCAGATGTAAAATTACATATATTTGAGAATTTTTTTGATGAAAATGTTTCAACTAATAAAGTCATAAAAACATTTGAAATTAAAAATAATAATCCTTGCCAGAATGCTAGTAAATTAGCTGAAGCAGCCGCGGAAAATAATTCAGAATCAGTAAAAGATTTGCTTTCTAAAACGGATGTTAATATTGCGACATCTGTAATATTTAAAGACGCAGACCCCTCAGCGATGTGGGAAATAGCAGTTTTTTCATTAAATAGGGCACTCTTAAATGCTATTTTTGGTAAAAAGAACGAAATTGCAAAATTGTTATTAGAAAATGGTGCTGACCCGAATTTGTCCAATTTGGAAGATTCCCACGGTTATTTTATTGAAGATAATGAGTTTGACGCGCTGGGTTGGGCTCTTACAAGCAAAAATGAAGAAATTATTGATTTAGTTTTACCTAAAATAAAATCAAAAAACGACTCTCTTGTAGCAGCGGCTTGCTATGGGCAAAATAAAGTAGTAAAAGCTATTTTAGAAGAAGATACTTCTGCAATAAACAAAAGTAAGTTGATTGATGAAACTAATCATACACCGCTTAGTTGTGCTTTATCCAATTACCCAGAAAAATATACACCACAACGCAAGGAAGTGGTAAAAACTCTAGTTGCTTATGGTGCTGATGTTAATAAACCAGACCCTTCCGGACAAGACCCATTGTATTTTACTCCTTTACAGTTGGCTGTATTTACAAATGATTTGGAAACAGTCAAATTGCTCATTGATAATGGAGCAGATGTTAATCTTAAAAGTGGTAACGGAGGGAACGGTTGGTCCACTTTGGAAAAAGCAAAGGAAAAAGGAAACGAGGAAATTATCAAACTTCTAAAATCCGCCGGGGCAAAGGAATAACTGTAATTAATGGTTAGGTTTGTAGCCCACGCGTTATCTGCACTGTAGAAACTTGAACCTATCGACGAAAGTTATACTTGTATATGGCAGAAAAAGTTTGTTTTTGGCAGATTTGGAAAAAGTACGGCAGAAAATTCGTACACGCCCCGTCGGTAGTACCACGCTTGGTGGGCGCAGAAAATTTAACCCCGCTTGAAGCGGGGTTTTTAAATTTTAATTTGTTTCCGCTGGCTTGAGCGCGCTTTCCTTTTTATCGCCGACCGCCACTCCTTTCGCGGTTATCTCTTTTTCGACAGCTTTTGAGGCCGGTTTTATTTCTGTTTTTTCGGTTGGTTTATCTGCCTTAGCCGTGGTTTTTTCCGCCGACAAGTCCGTCATTTTTTTCTCTATCGGTTTTTTGGTGGCAGCCGGTTGAGGGGCAGGAGCCGTGGCCGGTTTGGAATGTTGTTTCCCCGCCTGTCCGGCAAAAAAATGCTCGCGCCCTTCCAAAATTTCCAGCGTCAGCATTACTTGGCGCAAATCGGTTTTTTCGGGGTCTGTTAATTGGGTATTTTCGGCTAAATAATCGGCCGCTTGGCGTCCCTGTTCATCTTGTACAGCCGGGCTGGCGTGGGCAATCAAAAGCATTTTAATAACAGGTAACGCATTATGTTGTGCGGCTATTTTCAAAGCCTGGTCCTTATTATGTTGCTGCGCCGGGGATTTTCCCCCTTGTCGGGCTAGCACTTTTACAATGACCGGGTTGGCGTTGGAGGCCGCGGCCGCCATTAACGGCGTGTAACCGTATTTATCGGTAGCCAGCGGGTCGGCCCCAGCTAAAATGAGTTTATGGATAATCTGCGGCTGCTGGGCATGGCGGGCAGCATAAAACAACGCGGTTTGGCCGGATTTATCACGCACATTTACATTTTCTTTTTGAAGCAAATCTTCCATTTCTTCAACGTCGTTTTCTTCTAAGGCACGCATCAGGCGCGTCGCCCCGCGCGAGTCTAAATCCTGCGCAAAATGGCGGTAGGCAAGCCCCCCCGCAATCACTACCGATAAAACCGCAATAAATACCCACATACTCTTGTTCATACTTGTATTTTAGCACATTGTGGGCGATAAATTGCTAAAATATAAGTAATTATTTCACGAGGTCTATTTATGTCAACCGAACAACAACACAACAACGCCTTAGACAGCATCATCAAACAGCGCTACCAAGAGGTAGAAGAAATCCGCCAAATGGGGATTACTCCTTACCCCAACCGCTGTGATAAACAAATTTCCTGCGCGGACGCCAAAAACTTGGCCGAAAATGCCGACGCTACCACCGCCGGGCGCCTGATGCAAATCCGCTTAATGGGCAAGGCTGCTTTTGCGCATTTGCGCGATTTTTCGGGCCGCATCCAACTTTACGTAGCTAAAGATAATTTGGGCGACGAAGCCTACACATTTTTCAAAAAACATATTGCCGTGGGCGATTTTGTGTCCGTCACCGGGCATATTTTTGTAACCAAAACCGGCGAAAAAACCATTAAAGTAACCAAGATGACTTTGCTTTCTAAAGCCATCCGCCCCATGCCCGAAAAATACCACGGCTTGCAAGATACCGAGGTACGTTTCCGCAAACGCCACTTGGATTTAATTGCCAACGAAGAAGTCAAAGACATTTTTGTCAAACGCGCCAAAATCATTTCTTCTATCCGCAAAACGTTGGATGAAAAAGGATTTTTAGAAGTGGAAACACCGATTTTAAACCCGTCTTCCGGCGGGGCCATTGCGCGCCCGTTTGAAACGTACCACAACGCGCTTAAAATGCCGCTTTATATGCGTATTGCGCTCGAGCTGCACCACAAACGCCTCATTATTGGAGGGTTAGACCGCATTTACGAAATCGGGCATATGTTTCGCAACGAAGGCATTGACACCACCCACAACCCCGAATTTACCATGATGGAACTTTACCAGGCGTATGGCGACGTAAACACCATGGCCGATTTGTTTGACGAAATTTTGGGTAACGCCGCCAAAGCGATTGGCGTGGAAAAAGTGCAATTCCGCGGTTATGAAGTAGATTTACGCCCGCCGTACAAACGGCTTTACATTCCGGTAGCGTGGCAGGAAAAATTCGGCCGCGATATCCACGAAGTGTTAGACGGCCGCAAATTCAACCGCGCCAAACTGGAAGAAGTAGCGCGCGAACAAGGCGTTAAATTTTCTGCCGACGATAGTGACAGCGCCATTTTTGCCGAACTGTTTGAGGGCAAATTGTTAGCCGATTACCACAACCCGGTCATTGCGTTAGATTATCCCACGGCCGTGAGCCCGTTCTCTAAAACCAAACCCGGCGACCCGGAACTGGTGGAGCGCTTTGAAGTGTTTGTGAACGGACAGGAACTCGGCAACGCGTATACCGAGCTTAACGACCCGGCCGACCAGCTCCAGCGGCTTAAAGACCAAGCCGCCGCCAAAGCCATTGCCAAAGGCGAAGACGCCGAAAATGCAGATATTTTGGACGCCGATTATATTGAGGCCATGGAAAGTGGCATGCCTCCGACGGGTGGTATGGGCATTGGGATTGACCGCATTATTATGATGCTGACCGGGCAAGACTCTATTAGAGAGATTATTTTCTTCCCAACACTAAAGAAGTTGGAAGAAGAAAAGGAAGAAAAATAAACCCGTTGAAGTAGCTTTAAACGGTGGGCTTTCAAACACGTAACGTATTTGAAAGCCCATTTGCTTCTTAGGAAATATCTATTACATAAAAGAATACAGACGGTTAGTAGACCCTTCCGCCAATTTAGTCCCCCCAAATAATTGCTTACAAAACATTCCTTCGGTTGGAATTTGGTAAGATCCTATCAGTTGTTCAGCACAAAGAATTGTGTTTCTTGGAATCAAAGACATAGAAGATTTTTCAAATATCCAAAATTGGCCTCCTTTGTACTTCCCTGATAAACGCGTCATAAATACACCTATATTAGTGCCTCCTGTAAAGTTATAAATTTGAAGGGACCAGTCGTTATTGGAACGGACAGGCCCTTCCACCAAAAGCCCTTTTGTATTCCCCGTCCAGGGGATATCAATACCCAGTTCCTCAAAAGAGGCAGGATACACCCCATTAGCTAATTGATAGGCTTTAATAGCTTGATGAACACTTTTAAGCAAAGAAAGTGCTTGTGTAGCACGACTTTTTTCTACAGCTTTTTGATACTGCGGTACTGCTACAGCCGCCAAAATGCCGATAATGAGCACAACCACTAATAGTTCAATGAGCGTAAAAGCACCGTTGTTAAATAAGGGCGTCATTCCAAACTTGATTTGGAATCTTCCACGCATGCCGTTTAGGAACGGCAACAACGAGCGTTGAAGATCCTGAATCAGGTTCAGGATGACTTTATTGATTTGCGTGAAACCCCGCCGGGTATGTTTATTCTTCATCTTTATACTCCTTACAGTTAATTTCAATTTACCTGTTTGGAGTATAAAGAAACGGCCGTTACTAGCGGAGCCATTCAGACGAACTCACACAAAAACAGCCGTAGTTTTTTGTATAAAACAAAAAACATTCGGCACAAAATAATGAGTTCGCGAAAAAACATTACCTTGTACCTTAATAACAGCTGGTTTTGGAGTCTGAATGGGCTACCAAGTAGCTCAGCGTATTCTTTGTACGCTTCCAAAAACAGATAAAATTGTATTTACATTATAACATAAAAATTGTCATGCTGAACTCGTTTCAGCATCTCCTCCACTTTTTACATACAAGCAAGGAAGAGATCCTGAAATAAATTCAGGATGACAATAGAAAAAAGGCTGGCTTTTGCCAGCCTTTTTTAATCTTATTTGCAACCAATTTTTACAGCAACTTACCCGCCAAATCAGCCAAGCGGCTGCGTTCGGTTTTAGTAAACGTAATGTGGCCGTAGTTCTTTTGGCCTTTTAAGCGGTCCACCAAATACGTAAGACCGTTGGATTCCACGTCCAAATACGGCGTATCAATTTGGTACGGGTCCCCCGTTACCACTACTTTGGTTCCCTCACCCGCACGCGTGAGAATCGTCTTCATTTCGTGCGGGGTAAGGTTTTGGGCGTCATCCACAATCATATATTGCCCGGGGAGCGAGCGCCCGCGCATATGCGTGACAGAGGCAATTTCAATCTTGCCGCTGTCTAACAAATAGTGCGCTTTTTCTTCGCCTTCGTCCGGGTTTTTGCGGTCGGCCAAAAAGGCTAGGTTATCGTAAATGGCCCCCATCCAAGCTTCCAGTTTTTCCTCTTTCGTGCCCGGCAAAAAGCCCAAGTCTTTGCCCACGGGAACAATCGAGCGGCACACCACCATGCGGCGGTAGGCGTTATCGTCCATGGTGCGCTGTAAGCCCGTAGCCAGCGTGATTAAGGTTTTCCCCGTACCCGCCGTACCGACAAGGGTAACAAGGTCCAAGCTGTCATCCAAGAGAAGCTCCATGGCAAAGCGTTGTTCTTTATTAAGCGGCTTAATGCCCCAAGCCACCGGCTCTTGCGACGAAAGCGGCCGGAGCACAAACTCTCCGTTATTGGCCACGCGGCCGATAGCCGATTTTTTACTGCCGTCGTTCGTTTTCAAAATGACGAACTGGTTAGCCATAAATAAGGCAGGGTCCAGCGCTAGTTTTTTCTCACGATAAAACGCGTCAATTTGCCCGGGCTCCACTTCCAGTTCCGCCACGCCGGAATAAAGCTCGTCCATATTCACTTTATCGGTGGTATAGTCCTGCGCGTTGAGGCCCAACGCCTCAGCTTTTAAACGCATGTTAATATCTTTAGTAACAACAATCACCGGCGCGGAGTTTTTCTTATAAGATTTCTCTTTTTTGCCCAGCGTATAGGCAATGTTCAAAATGGCGTTATCGGCTTTGTTAAACGCCATTGAATACGGCAGTGTATTAGGCAAATCCATAACAATTTTGAGCGTGCCGCCGTCATCTAGTTTGACCCCTTCATTAAGGCGCCCTTTTTTGCGCAGTTCGTCGAGCATGCGCGACACCATACGCGCATTCTTCCCGCGCGTGTCTCCCTCGGTCTTAAAGGCATCGAGTTCCTCAATTACGGCCATGGGGATGATAATATCGTTATCGTCAAACGCACGCAAACAATTTACATCATGCAGTAATACGTTTGTATCTATAATAAAAGTTTTCTTCATAGTGTCCTCCGTGCAACAGCGCCGTAATTATAGTATAATCCTGTAAAGGGTAAAATCAAGTTCCCTTGTTGTCATTGTAGCATTATTTTAAAAAAATTATGAAATACCTTTGTATCCACGGTCATTTTTATCAGCCCCCGCGCGAAAATGCCTGGCTGGAAGAAATTGAACTGCAGGAAAGTGCCGCCCCGTACCACGATTGGAATGCCCGCATCTGCGCAGAGTGTTACTCGCCCAATGCCTTGGCGCGCGTGCTTAATGGAAACAAAGAACTGACCGATTTAGTCAATAATTACGCACACATCAGTTTTAACTTCGGGCCGACGTTACTCTCCTGGTTAGAAGCCAAAGAGCCCGAAGTTTATCAGGCTATTTTAGAGGCCGACCGCCAAAGCCGCACGCATTTCGGCGGCCACGGCAGTGCCATTGCCCAATGCTACAACCATATGATTTTGCCCCTTGCCAACGGGCACGACAAAGAAACCCAAATCAAATGGGGCATTTACGATTTTGAAAAACGTTTCGGCCGCAAGCCCGAGGCCTTGTGGTTGGCCGAAACCGCCTGCAACACCGAAACCTTGGAAGTACTGGCCGCTAACGGGATGAAATTTGTGATTTTAGCCCCCGGCCAATGTGCGCGCGTGCGCAAAATCGGCGACGAAAAATGGCAAGATATCGGCGCCGGGGTGGACCCCAAACGCGCCTACTTGTGCAACCTGCCCAGCGGGCTTAAAATTACGCTGTTTTTTTATGACGGGCCCATTTCGCAAGGAATTGCGTTTTCGGATACGCTGTCATCAGGCGAAAAGTTTGCCTCGCGCCTACTGAGCACCTATAATAACACGGACGAGCCGCAACTCATGCACATTGCCACTGACGGCGAAACTTACGGCCACCACCAAAAATTTGCCGAAATGGCCCTGGCGTACTGTTTAAAAACCGTACAGGAAAAGCCCGACGTGCAACTTACTGTTTACGGCGAATTTTTAGAAAAAAATCCGCCCCAATATGAAGCGCAAATTAAAGAAAATACGTCGTGGAGTTGCTTTCACGGGGTGGAACGCTGGCGTGCTGATTGCGGGTGCAACTCGGGCATGCACGGCGGTTGGCACCAAAAATGGCGCGGGCCGTTGCGCGCCGCGCTGGACTTCATCCGCGACGAAATGATTAAAACGTTTGAAAACGTCGGCCGCGAATATTTTAAAGACGTATGGGCCGCCCGCAACGATTATATTGAGCTGATTTTGGACCGCTCGTTAGATGCCCAACACAAATTTTTTATGCGCCACGCCACCGAAAAAGCGTGGACGGACCGCCCGACGGCACTTATGCTACTGGAAATGCAACGCATGGCTATGCTCATGTACACAAGCTGCGGTTGGTTTTTTGACGAGGTAAGCGGCCTGGAAACAACACAAATTATGCAGTACGCCTGCCGCGCCATGGAACTTAACCGCCAACTTAACGCCACAGATTTAGAGCCCGAATTTATCAAAATGTTGGAAACGGCGCCCAGTAACTTGCCGGAGCTTAAAAACGGCGTCACGGCCTATACGCGCTACGTAAAACCGCAAGCCGCCAGCTTAGAAAAAATGGCGCTTATGCACATTGTTTCACTCCTGGCCGACGGAACTACCAACCCGCATAAAGCCTACGCGTGCGACGTGTTAAAATACGAACCCGTCAAACTTTCGGCCGCCCATATTGCGCTGTGGCACGGGCGCATTACGCTTAAATCGCGCATTACCTTAGAAGAGCGGAAAATCCCGTTTGCTATTTTGCGCCGCGGTACGGCTAACTTAATTTGCGCCGCCGGGACCGATTATCCCAGCTCTACATTTGCCCAACTTAAAGGGCTCTTTGAAGCGCAAAAATACGAAGAATGTGCCGCTCTCATCCGCCAACAATTTAAAGAACATGTACCCCTTGCCGCTATGTGCACAGACGTACGGCGCAAAGTGGTCGAACACGTGCTCAAACGCATGGACGAACATACTGCGCAAGTTTTTACTACCTTGTTTGAAAAACAATATCCTATCGTGCGCGGGCTGCAGCTGTTGGGCACTCCCATTCCGCAAACGTTCTTGAACGCAGCTAATTTTGTGCTCAGTAACGATTTAGTGGCCGAGTTCCGCGCCGCCGACGTCAACGTAAGCGACGTGGAAGAACTGATGGAAGACGTCAAAACCTTGGGGCTGGATATGTCTAACGGTCCGGTAGCCCAGGCCGTGACGGATAAACTGACGTTCCTCGCGTTCTCGTTCGCGCGCGACCCGCACAATAAAATGACTTCGCATAAGCTGGTTGAATTTTTAAACTATACCGAAATCTTCGGCTTTACGCCCGACACGGTCAAAGCGCAAGAATTCGTCTATTTCGGCCTAAAAACCCTGGGCGAAGAAGCTGCCAAAAAAGATATTTTGCGCGCCCTGGCCCGCAAGCTCAAAATTGCGGTGTAAGCGGAAACCGGTTTACTAAAAAAGGCTGGTAAATACCAGCTTTTTTTATTATACTATAGGTACAATTTAGCTCTGTTTTTGGATCCCTATTGCAAAAATAGGACTTGTTACTTGTAACATCCATTACTCCAAAAACAGCCGTTAACAGGCACTTATTAAACGGCTTAATTACCCGTTTGATAGGTGCTGAATGTTTGCTATTTTCAAAAATAGTGGGCTACGGCTGTTAGTTGTCGGGAAGGTAATGGATCTTGGTAACCAATAGCCGTTTTTGTATGGATTTTTCAAAACAGATAAATTGAAATCACTAAGGAGAATGAAAAATGACATACAAAAATACCCGGCGGGGTTTCACGCTTATTGAGTTGTTAGTTGTCGTCCTCATTATCGGTATTTTGGCGGCCGTTGCGGTGCCACAGTACCAAAAAGCAGTAGAAAAAAGTCGGAGTGTTGAGGCCTTTACAGTATTGGATTCACTTAAAAAGGCATTACAAGTGTATATATTGACAAACGGGATACCTACCGATTACATTGCGTTTACGGGAACAGATAAATCTAGCAACTTAGATATTGATATTCCCTGTGTTGAAGATAGCATGTACTGTAAAACAAACAACTGGTATTATATTGCTTCTTGTAATCCGCCAGAATGTCGGGCTAGTGCAACGTCACGGACCGGTACTTGGGTACATTTAGCGGTAATATTAAATGCGTCAGGAGGCTTATCATATACCTGTGCTTATCCTAATGGAAGTATGGAAAGTCTACAACGTTGTCAGTCTATGGGTAGTCCATGGAACGAAAATCTTCATGAGCTTGATTAGTTACAAACTCCCCCGGCTTTGACCGGGGGAGTTTTATTTGCTAAAAATTATTTTCTTATTTCTTTCTATTTTCCAATTTTTGTTTGGCCATGGGTTCGCCTTGTTTGGCGGCCATTACATAGTAGCGCACGGCCTCTTTTTCATTTTTTTCCACGCCTACGCCGCGCTCGTATAAGTCGCCCAATAAGGTTTGCGCTAAGGGGCTGCGCTCATCGGCGGCGGCTTTTAAAATTTCGGCCCCTTTGGCCTCGTTTTTTTCCGTGCCGGTGCCTTGCAAATAGCACACAGCCAAATTGACGCGGGCTTCTAAATCCCCGGTTTGGGCGGCCAACTCATAACATTCAAACGCTTTTTTGGGGTTTACTTCGCACCCTTTTCCCTCGTTATATAAGCCTGCCACCGCTACCAGCGCGCGCACGTGGCCTTGTTTGGCAGCCGTATCAAACCAGTTAAACGCTTGCGTAAAGTTGCGCGCCACCTTTTTGCCCTGATAGTAAAAATGGCCCATATCATATTGCGCCTCTGCGTTGCCGGCCATGGCACGCTTTAAGGTTTTTTCAAACGGATTTTGCGAAAATTTGCGCAGTAAAAACCACGCAATCGCCAACAGAAAAATAAACGTAAAAGCCATATTTGTTTCAATCATGGGTTCCATAAGCTCTCCTATTTTGTTTTGACTAATTTTCTATCTTGCAACGTAAAAACTTCGTCCGCAAAGTCGGCGGCGTGCACGTCGTGCGTTACCATTAAAATGGTAAGGCTTTCCTCGCGGCTCATACGCGCAAAATCTTCAAACACCTGCACCTTGCGTTGGGCATCCAAATTGCCCGTGGGCTCGTCGGCCAGTAGCAAAACCGGGTTATTGCGTAACGCGCGCGCAATACTGGCACGCTGTTTTTCCCCGCCCGATAAATCCGCCGGCAACTTATTTACCATAGTCCCCAAGCCAAACCGTTCCAACAGTTTTTGTGCTTTTTTGGGGTTGGGTCTACCGAGCATCCGCGCGGGCAGTTCCACATTTTCCAGGAGCGAAAATTCCGGCAGCAGCCCGTCAAACTGGAACACAAACCCCATTTTAGTAAGCCGCAGTTTGGAGCGTGCGGCCTCACTTTTAAGCGCAGTGATATTTTTGCCGTCCACCCAAATTTCGCCGCTCGTGGGCGCGTCTAGCATGGCAATTAAATTAAGTAACGTACTCTTGCCCGAGCCGCTCGGGCCCAAGAGCACGGTAAATTTGCCGCGCGCCATATGCAAAGACACATCTTCCAGCACGCACAAATCTTCCTTGCCGGGGTTATAAATTTTGGTAATGTGCTTTAGTTCAATCATATCAACCGTACCGTATCGCGTCCGTCGGGTGCACGCGCGAGGCCTTGAGCGCCGGGTACAACCCCGCCACAAAACAAATAACGTAACTGCCGCCCACCACCGCCACAATATCCAGCCACTGCATACGCACGGGCACTTTGGTTAAATAGTAAATATCGCCGGGCAGTTCCACAATGTTAAATGTGGCAATCATCCAACACAAGAGGCACGCGAGCAAAATCCCTAGTACAATGCCCAAGGTAGCAATCACCATGGCTTCCCACATAAAAATACTGCGTATCATTTTGGGGCTCGCGCCGATAGCGCGCATGATGCCAATGTCGCGCAGTTTTTCGGTGCCCAGTAAAATCAGGTTGCTTGCGATATTCAAAGACGCCACGCCGATAATCAAAAACAAGATAATAAACATCATGGTTTTTTCCAACTTTAAGGCGGCGTAGAGCGTGCTGTTTAGTTGCGCAAACGTGCGCACATTGTAGCCGTAGCCGATGACGTCGTTGATTTTCCCGGCTATTTTTTCGGCATCATTTATATTATGCAGTTTAACGGCCACCCCCGTAGTACCTTGTTTAAGGCCCAAAAAATCACTGGCGTGCGGAAGTAGTGTATAGGCAATCGTATTGTCAAATTCGTAATACCCGGTTTTAAGTAAACCGCTAATGCGGAATTTTTTCATTTTGGGGAACATCCCGGCCGAGGTGGAAATAGATTGCGGGGAAATCAGCACCACGTCGTCGCCAATGTCCGCGCCGATATTAGCCGCCAATTCCGTACCTAATACAAGCGGTGCCGGCGCATCTTGCGGCCAATCGGTGGGCTCAAAACTGCCTTCGGTAAGGGAGTCCGCCAAACTGTTAATTTTCTTTTCTTGCTCCGGGTCCAACCCGCGGATAATCAGCCCCAAGCTCTGCCCCGCGTGCGTGATAATGGCTTGGCCGTAAATATGCGGTGCGGCGGCGGCCACTTCGGGCAGTGCTTCAATGAGCGCAATGTTTTTTTGATAGACTTCCGGGCTCATGCGCCCGAACACTAAAATATGGCTTTGCGCGCCGATGACTTTGTCTTTAATATCGGTTTGAAACCCGTTCATTACGGAAAGCGTGGTGATAAGCGCCGCCACGCCGACCGATACCCCCGCCACGCCGATAAGCGTAGTGATAAAGGCAAACAGCCCCTGGCGGCGGGTTAAATAGCGCGTAGCAACACAGCGTGCAAAATTCATGGATATATTGTACTAAATCAGTCGCTTATGGTGGGTTTTTTAATAATTATCACTTTCGGGAAGAATGTAATAATAATACCCGGAAGAATATGTAGAAGGCCCCACTTTGACTAGACTAGCATCTGTATTTTGTAATCTTCCCCCTAAAGCTTGGCATACTGCTTTTTCTGCCGGTTTAGCCGTACAAGAAGATATATTGACAGAACTACCACTAGACGCTGCATACTTCTTACTATAGACAAAGGCATATTCTGTTTTGTCTCCACACAATACAGCGCCTGAAGTTTGCGAGGGCACAGGTTTTGTTAAACAACAATACATGTTGTCAGTATAAACGGCAGTCCCATGCAAACATTTTCCCCGTGTCATTCCAGCCGGCATATCTATATCCAGTACGTCAAACGAATCTGGCCAGTCGCCATTTGCCAAGCGGTATGTTAGTACGGCTTTGGCAACACTGTCAGCCAATGTGCGGTAAGTAGCAAAACGCGATTTGTTAACGGCCAACTTATACTGCGGCACAGCGACTGCTGCCAAAATACTGATAATTAACACCACAACCAACAACTCAATGAGCGTAAAACCCCGCCGGGTATTTTTTTGTTGCATTTTGTGTTCTCCTGTATGTTTGATTTCAATTTCCTCTGTTTAGGAGAACGCATAAAAATGGCGGCTGCTAGGCAGGGCATCAGAAGGGAAACCCGACATAACAGCCGCAGTTCCCCGCCGATAGGCGGGAAACACTCGGTGCAACAAGATGTACGGTCCTGTTGCACCTAAATATTGCGGCTGTTTTTGACCCTTCTGATTACTTCCACTGGGAAGCATCCCGTATTCTTCATACGGCTCAAAAACAGATTCAAATTGTATCTATATTATAACAAAAAAGATTATTCCCTTAAAAAAGAGAACTTACCCCGCGGCAATGGCGGCGCCCAACAAGGCCAAAATCGTGCCGCTAAAAATAATGACTAGAATAATCGGGATCAGCGCCAAGCCTACCGTCAGCCAGCCAAACAGTCCGGCCCACCAGGCCATGTTTTGGGCTTCTTCGTTGCGGTTTTCATACATTAAATCACTGGCGCGTAGCGAAAATACCAACGCCGCCAAGGCCAAGGGAATCGTCCAAAATCCACCCAGACAAGAAACAATAATGGCAATAACCACCAGTACAAAATGCGTGTTAATTTCTTTTTCGTTCATAAAAATCCTCCGTAATATGATATCATTGTATAAAATACATGAGGCTTTTCATGAAAAAACAATTTCTTGTCTTAGCTTGTCTGACGTTAGCAGCCTGTACCCATACCACACGTTTATCCCCGGTAGCCGGGACCCAACCGGCCGATTATTCATTTGTGTATGATGAAAATTTTCCGAATGGGCAACCTTCCCAAAAAACCGTTATTCCCAACGAATTAGATGTACGCTCGTGCGATATTTCCGGCTGGGATTTTACCGCATACACCGCGCAAGAATTAGCCGACGTGTTGACCTTTGACTCCAAAACCAAATTCCCGCCTAAAAATAAATTGCCCAAAGGGTTTTCTCCGCAAAAGATACTCAAGCAAAACAAAAACCCCGGCCTGGGCCTACGCGCCTTGCATAAACAAGGCATTACCGGCAAAGGCATAGCCGTAGCCTTAATAGACCAAAATTTACTATTAGACCACGAACAATACACGGACCGTTTGCGATATTATTGGCAAGACCCGGTTTACCAAAAATATGCGAACGCAACCAGTAGTATGCACGGCCCGGCAGTAACTTCTATTTTGGCCGGAAAAACGGTAGGAGTGGCCCCCCAAGCGGATATTTATTATTGGGCGGGTAAATTTGAAAATACAGACCATTCCTTTAACGCTCTGCCTATCGCAGAGGCACTAAACCGGGTTTTACAGTATAATTATATACTTCCATTTGAAAAAAGAATCCGCGTCGTGTCTATTTCCCGCGGGTTTAATGCCCGGGATACGGGATCAGCCGAATTTAACCAGGCGGTAGAAAAACTAGACGAACATAATATCGCGGTATTTACCACCAATGACGTGATGACCTTAAGTCGCACGCACAGCTTATTGCCCGCAGACGGCACAGACTATTGCCGCCCGGCCTATTGGTTTGAAACAGAAGAGTTTCCGTATTACGCTTCCATGCCAGATCCCCTCGTCCCGACCGATTTTCGCGTTACAGCCGCCCCCAACGGCGTACATGATTATGTACATTACGCAAACGGCGGGCTTTCGTGGGCGGTGCCGTATTTAACAGGGCTATACGCCCTAGGCGTGCAAATGTACCCCCTCTTAACCAAAGAACTCTTTTTGCAAACTTTGCGTCAAACGGCCACCCCTCAAACTTGCACGTATCAAGGGAAAGAATTTACAGCCCGCTATCTTGTAAATCCCGCCGCATTTATAAAACAGTTGCAAACGTTAAACGCTACAAACTAAATTTTCACACTTCCGCACAGCCGCCCTCTAGCCAAGGGCGGCTGTATTTATATAAAATAAATAGATGAGAGGTTTTTTATGATTACCAAACAAGATGTAGAACTAGCCGGCAAACTGGCCCGCATGACGGTCAGCCCCGAAGAAGCTGAAATTTACGAAGGTCAACTGCGTGCCCTTTTCGGTTGGGTGAACGACCTAAAAGCCATTAACACCGACCATGTAAAACTTACCAACGCCACCTTGGCCGCGCATATGCGTAAGGACCAGGCCGTTACGGACTTGCAAGCCGCCGCCAATTTGCGTGCCATGTTTGGCGAAGAATTAAACGGCCAAGCCAAGGTAAAAAAGGTACTGTAATATGACGATTTGTGAAATTGTAAAGTCCATTGAAAACGGCACCAAAACCGCTGAAGAAATTACCCGCTACTACTTAGCGCAAATAGCTGAAAAAAACCCGCAAATTAACGCGTTTGTGGAAGTGTTTGAAGCGGACGCACTCGCCCAAGCCAAAGCTATTGACGCTAAAAAAGCCCGCGGCGAAAAACTGGGCGCTTTAGCCGGTGTGCCCGTAGGCATTAAAGATAACATCTTATACAAAGGGCACAAAGCCACTTGCTGTTCCAAAATGCTGGCCAACTACACGGCGGCCTACACCGCTACGGTGGTGGAAAAATTACTGGCAGCAGACGCGGTGATTATCGGCCGCACAAATATGGACGAATTTGCCATGGGCAGTTCTAACCAAACCTCTGTGTTAGGTGTGGTCCACAACCCGGTGGACCTTACTCGCGTGCCCGGCGGCTCTTCGGGCGGCTCTGCGGCGGCCGTGGCGGCGGGCATGGTACCCGCGGCCTTAGGTACCGATACGGGCGGCTCGGTCCGTCAACCGGCCGGATTTTGCGGCGTGGTAGGCATTAAACCTGGTTACGGGCGCATTTCGCGCTATGGCGTGATTGCGTTTGCTTCAAGCGCAGACCAAGTGGGCGTGTTGGCCGCTAATGTGGCGGATGCGGCCACCGTTATGGAAGTAATTTCCGGCAAAGACGAACACGATTCCACCTCTATTGAGTCCCCCGTGCCGCACTATACAAAAGATTTCACGGCTGACTTAAAAGGCGTCAAAGTCGGCCTGCCCAAAGGGTTTTTAGACGGCCTAAATTCCACCATTAAAAAACAAACGCAGTTGGCCGCCCAAAAATTACAAGAACTGGGTGCGGAACTGGTGGAAATTGATGTGCCGCTAGCCAAATATTCGGCCCCGGCTTATTATATTATTACCAGTGCCGAGGCCAGCTCCAACCTGGGCCGTTACGACGGCATCCGCTACGGCTATGCCGACAAAACCGCCCAAGATTTAAAATCATATTATGAAGCGTCCCGCGCTCCGTTTGGGCTGGAAGTTAAAAAGCGCATTATTATCGGCACGTATGCGCTCACGTCCGAGCGATACGAAGAATGTTTTTTAAAAGCCATGAAAGTGCGAGAACTCATCCGTGATGATTTTAAAAAAGCTTTCGCGCAAGTGGACGTTATTTTAACGCCCACGTCGCCGACGACGGCTTTTAAAATCGGCGAAAAAGACGAAAACCCGCTCTCTTTGTACCTAGCTGACTTATACACCTGCCAAGGCAACATTGGCGGACTGGCGGGCATTAGTGTGCCGTTTGGCAAGGACGAAAAAGGCCTGCCCATCGGTGTGCAATTTTACGGGCCGATTTTAGAAGAAGAAAAAATCTTAAACGCGGCACACCACTTAGAGAAAGTAAGTAAATGATCGTATCGGAATTTTCGTGCGGGGGTGTGATTTTGGACGGGCGCAAAGTGTTACTTGTGCAAGTCAAAAATCTAAAAGGCAAAAAAATTTGGACCTTCCCCAAAGGCCACATTGAGGCGGGCGAAACCCCCCGCCAGGCCGCTTTGCGCGAAGTGCTAGAGGAAACCGGCTACAAAGCCACCATTATCCGCCCTATGATCCGCGTGAAATACGCGTTTACGTTCCAGGGCAATTACATTAAAAAAATGGTGCAGTGGTATTTGATGAAAAAGCTGGGCCGCATTGGCAAGCACGACGCAAGCGAGATTTTGTCTATCCGTTGGGTGTCTTTGTTAAAAGCGCATGAATTGGTGCAATATCCGAGCGATATTAGATTAGTGGATATGCTACTGGCGTCCATGAATATTACCCCTCACGAAACCCCCGAACCGACGGAATAAATTTCCCTACTACTCAAACAGTTTCCAAATTTGGGCTATCTAAGGCCGCAAATTTGAAAACATGTCCGTCCCTCACTTTTTTTGTTTGCTTACCTCATTTTGAAAAATCATCTTATCCGCTATTGTACGCGGTGACATTCCAAAAAACAGGAAGAAAACCGTACAAACAGGGCTCGCGATAATTTCAAAATAATTTGTACCACAACGCGGCTTGCGTTTGCGCAGAATACTTGTTCGAGCCGCCCTTTAGGGCGGAGGTATTTAAGCAAACGCGTAACAAAGTTGTGGTGCAAATTAGGCAGAAATTATATAGAATAGAAATGTAGTAACTAAAAATTTTATCCTGTTTTTGGAAGCGTATGCAGAATACGCTGCGCTGAAAAACAGCACATGAACACTCCAAGAACAGCCAATTAAAAGGCATACAACTGAGGAACTTATAATCCCTCGGTTGTGTGCTTAATGTTTGCCGCTTTGCGGCAGGCTACGGCTGTTTTGTTTGGGTTAGTGTTCATGGCTCGGGCAATATAGCCGTTCTTATCGTCCGGGCCCGACAAACACACAAAGGAATAAAAACATGAACACACAACACACCCGGCGGGGTTTCACGCTCATTGAGTTGTTAGTCGTCGTTAAAAAAGTCTGTCATTCCCGAGGAATGTTATCGGGAATCTTCCACATCCTTTTACGCAAGCAGGCCGAAAGCTTTTGTTTGAAAACAACAAAACAGAAGGGAGATCCCCAACAGAAACCCTCGGGGATGACACCTTGTTTTATAACAGTGCACGGTTTTACACTTATTGAGCTGTTAGTGGTAGTCTTAATCATTGGCATTTTAGCCGCCGTGGCCGTTCCGCAATATCAAAAAGCCGTTGCTCGCACTCGTGCGGTAGAGGCTATTACTGCTTTAAAAGCAATCACAGACGCCCAAGAGATATATTATGTGGCCAATGGTACATATACAGATACAATTGAAGACCTAGATATTAGCGTCGATGAAGACGGAAATTATTTTACGTACGCTTGTTCAAAAGGTACGTGTAAAGCAAGCCCTAAACGGGCTGGATATCCTGTGCTGGAATTTCACATGACACATATTATCAATAAGAGCGATGCTCTCTATTATTCCGGGAAACACTGGTGTATGGTACAACGTCTGGTAAATCAAGGGGCGAGTGAGAGTGTCATTGAAAAAGCACGCAATTTATGTGCTTCGTTTGGTGAATTAGACCCCGATATGAAAGAAGGGTATCATTATCTAATTACACACTAATTTTGTCGTAAGAAAGCATGTATGAACAATCTCCCGCAAGATGTAATGCGGGAGATGTTGTGGTGCAAATTAGGCAGAAATTATTAGGGAGCGCAAGTAAGATTATTTTTTTAAGTCTTTCTCAGCCAGGGCAAATGCCTCTTTAACATCCATTGGCTCCGGCCCGGCAAACACTTTGCTTAAAAACATCTCGTGGTTGGATACGGCGCGGATAATTTCGTCTGCCAAAAACCCTTTATCCACTTCACGCTCTACGGCGTCAATTACGGGGTCGGCATCGTGCGGGGCCAAAATGTTTTCCACATTGCAATGCAACATTTTTACCGCACTGGCGGCCTCGTATTTGAGGTGCCCCTTAAACAGCGGGAAGCTGACCACACACCCTTTGTAATTAAGGCGCTTTTTCAAAAGTCCTTTCATCATTTTGTCGGAGAGCATGGCCTGGTTGTCGTTATCAATGTTGGGGAAAATCATGTCCGAGGGCATAATCGCATCGGCACGGCGGAACATGTGTTTATAAGGCACAAATTCGGCATCTTCCATTTGCGCCAGCGTTTTTAATACGCCCGAAACACCCGGGAAATACTTCACGCAGTTAAGCGCCCCGCCGTTGGAAAGCCCAGCAATAAAGTCACCGGCTAATTGGGTTACTTTTAAGGGCTCGTCACTAAAGGCAGGGGCGGCATAGCCCAAATCTACCACTGGGGCAAGCACCCAATTAATCCCTACCGAAAGCGCCATGCGCGCCGTTAAATAGCCTTTGCGATAGGCCACATCTTGCGGCAACTCATACTTACAAATTTTAGCGTTGGAAGGCAGGGTGGGCGCGTCGGTAATTACTTCGCTTAAATTGTCGGCCATATCGGCACAAAACAACAGCCGCCCATAAGGCGAAACGTCTTGCATCCGTTTAATAAAATCTTGCGCTTTTTGGGCCGTAGCCCCGTACAAGCAAAACCCACCTACCCCACGGCGGGCCAGTTCTTCTGCTTTTTTGATACTGCTTTTACCAAACCAAAAACCGGGGAAAACAATACGGGCCGGTTTCATAAGCTCTCCTTTACGGCGTCAATCGTCCAGCACGGACGGCACTAACGAAACGTGCTTTACATCCGGTTTACTTTCGGGTTTGCGCGGTGTGGTTATCCACTGCACCACCGATTGCGTTAAATACTTGTCTAACAGTTCATGCCCTACAAAATCGTACGCGGTCAAAAAAGTTACATTTCCTTCTCCCGCCGTTAAAAATGCTACGTTGCGCAAAATGCTGGCTTCCAAAAACCCTTTGCGGTCCCCGGCACTGGCGGCAATAAGCACCGCCCCTTTATACACGCGTAACGCGGGCACCACTAATACGTCGCGGATATTTACATTGGGGCTGATGAGTGCTATGCCTTCTACGTCCGGCACCAGTTGAGCCGTTTTGGCGGCTATGTTAGCACCCAACCCGGTGCCTAGTAAAATAATATGCTCGGGCGCTACACCTTTACTGCGCAAAAAACTGACAGCCGTTTGCCCGTCCTGTACCATTTGGTTAAAGGGGTTATCGGCGCCCTCTTTGGCAAACGTTTTGTATTCGCCTTTGCCGGTGCTTTGGCCATGGCCGCGCAAATCTACCGCCAAATAGCCAAACCCGGCTTTCACAAGCGCTTTTTCAAACGAGGTAAATTCTTCTTTCTTTTTGCCTAAATCGTGCAGCAACACGACGGTGGTGTCTTTATCGTCAGCCGGCTGATAGACGGCCGCCAAGCTCCACCCGTCTTGCGTGGAAAGCGTTACGTTTTGGGCTTTGGGCGCGGCAAACACCGGGGACAACAGCCCCGCTAAAATTACGGACGCCACCCCTTTTTTCAGTTCGTGCATACCTTATGCGTCCAACACTTCGCCGGGTTTAAACCACAGGGCAATTTCGCGCTGCGCATCTGTGGCTGAGTCCGACGCGTGCACACAGTTATACACCACGTCGGCCACTTTATCAAACTTGCCGAAACTGCCGCGGATCGTCCAAGGGGCGGCGTTTTCGGGGTTGGTGGCACCTAGGGCGGTGCGGATTTTGGTAACGGCATTTTCGCCCTGAAACACAAAGGCAATAATTTTATGATTGGCAATATGGTTATAATCGCCCATCATATAACGCACGGTACTTTCCAAAAACGGTTTACCCGCCAGGTGCGCGTAGTGTTTACGGATTAAATCTTCGGTCACGGACACTGTTTTGGAAGCCACCACATCCAGCTCTTGCCGTTCCAAGCGGTCCACGACAATACCCGTGATGCGTTTTTCCAGCGCATCGGGTTTGATTAGTACTAAGCAACGTTCTTTCATACAAACATTATACTAATCTTGTGGACCGTGTCAACAAAAAAAGCGAATTAGTAGGGTAAGGTATAAGTGTGGGCATAATTGTTGTATTTAGTACCGCCCAAAATTTTGTGGCAATAATCACCATCAGCTCCGTCAAATGTTTTACCATTTGCTGTCCGTTCATAACAAACTAATGCGTCAATTGGGTATGCATTACCAGCATTACGATGAAACCAATACTCCAATCCAACTCCTTGATACTTGCCCGAAATACGACCTATAAAAATAGCATTGCCCGCACCAGAATCATTAAAAAATTCTAAGGTCCATTCTCCATTAGAACGAACATCTGTGGATGAATCATACCACCTTTCTGTTCCAGTCCAACCGGGCATATCTACGTCTAATTGGTCAAATTGAGTGGCATATTGACCATTGGCTAAATAATAGGCTTTTTGCGCTTGCGCAATTGATTTTAGAAGTGTAATCGCTTGCGTAGCGCGGGATTTTTCCACCGCTTTTTGATACTGCGGTACGGCGACGGCGGCTAAAATGCCGATGATAAGCACGACGACCAAAAGCTCAATAAGCGTAAAACCACGGGCCACACACTTCGTCATCCCGCAGGCCTGGAGTACGGGATATAGTGTGTGGGCCGCCCCTATACCCCGCACAGCTACACTGCGGGGTGACGAGGGGCGGAAGATACATGTTGCAACAATTTTTTGATTTTCTTTTTTCATATTACTCTCCTTACAGACTTAAATTTCAATTTGTCTGCTTGGAAGAGTGCAAAAACGGCCGAGACCCTTGGATGCTTTGCTCAGAACCCAAAAATAACAGCCGTAGCTTGCCGCATAAGCGGAAAACATTGGGTACAAAACTTACAGGGAGCTACCCCGTAAATCTTGTACCTTTAAACGACTGTCTTTGGCGAGCAAAGCTCTTTTGGTTTCCCAAAAGCTCTGCGTTTCTTAAACGCTTCCAAAAACAGGTTTAAATTGTCTTTTACTTCTTTTCTATTCTAACATAATTTCTGCCTAATTTTGCACCCCAACTTTTCCCCAACCTATACAGCTGTCAGTTCTTCCCCAAACACCGGGTAAAATGTTCAGTCCCCTGAGGTGTCCCCGGCCTGTAGAGCTGTCAGTTCTTCTCCAAGTACAAGGCTTAGTAGAGGATAAGATGATTTTTCAAAACCGAGGGCAGTTTGGCGGACAAGTTGCCCGAAGGCGTAGCAGCGCTACGTCGAGTCGGCAAGGTACGTCAAAATGGCCCGGTTTTGGAAAATTGTTTCGCTGAAAAGCGGACAGGGCGCCAAAGACTTACCGTCTTTGAAGCCCTGCCGCTCAAAACGCAACATCACGGGAAGTTGTTCAAACACAAAAATATGTATAATAAAAGAATGACACACGGCAAAACTCTCTTTATCTCCGCAGGCGACGTCTCCGGCGACATCCACGCCGCCCACCTCGCACGCGCCCTCAAAGAGTTGGACCCGTCCGTGCGCATCATTGCCATTGGCGGCACGCAGTTAAAAACCTGCGCCGACCAGTTCGTGGCCGACCTGGCCAGCCAAGGCATCACGGGTTTTGTAGAGCCCCTTAAGAAACTCCCGCAGTTTTGGCACCTTATTAAACAAGTCCGCACCATTTTGCAAACCCAAAAACCCGCCGCCTTTATTGCGGTGGATTTTTATGGTCTCAACCACCAATTTTTAAAAGTAGCAAAGGCCGAAAACATCCCCGTTTATTATTACGTGGCACCGCAAGTGTGGGCCAGCCGCCAGTACCGTGCCAAACAGTTAGCCGCGCTCACTAAAAAAATGTACGTCATTTACCCCTTTGAGCCCGAATTTCACAAAGCGCGCGGCGGCAATGCAGTGTTTTTAGGCAACCCGCTTTTGGACAATATGCCCGCGCCGCAACCTAAAAATTTTGACGTAACCGACCCGAAAAACCACGCGTGGAAACTGGGGCTACTTCCCGGCAGCCGCGCGACCGAGATTAACCGCCTGGCCCCTGTTTTTTACCAAACTTTTAAAAATATTTGCAAAGAGTTTCCCAATACGCAAGGCTACATTTTCTTACTACCCACCGCTAATGAGCAAGATTTCATTAAACTTTTTGGGGAGCGTCCGCCCGCCAATTTTCATTTTGTCAAAGAAACCGATTATAAACTGCGCGGGCAAATGGATTTTTTACTGGCGTGTAGTGGCACGGCCACCTTGGAAAATGCCCTTTTAGGTGTGCCCATGTTAGTGGCGTACAAAATGTTCTATCCCACGTATTTGGTGGCGCGCACGGTCATCAAAGTGCCGTATATTTCGCTCGTCAATTTACTGGCTAACAAGCCGCTGGTGAAAGAGCTCATTCAAAACGACGCCAACCCGCAAGCTTGCACCGCCGAAGCACAACGCCTGTTTTCCAACCCGCAAGCGTTGGCTACTATGCACCAAGAACTACTTAAACTGCGCACCAGCTTGGGCGAGCCCGGCGTAGCCAAACGTGCCGCTGCGGATATTTTGGGGGACTTATGATTCCGGCACCTAATTTGCAAGATTTACTCAAAAAATTCAAAGAATACAGCCCCACGCAAGACACGTCTCTCATTGAAAAGGCGTACCGCTTTGCCCAAAACGCCCACAAAGACCAAAAGCGCGAAAGCGGCGAGCCGTACTTTTCCCACTGTTGCCACGTCGCCAACATTTTAATGGATTTCAATTTGGATGCTGACACCATTTGCGCCGGCCTCTTGCACGACACCGTGGAAGATACCTCTATTACCTTAGACGATTTACGCAAAGAATTTAACAAAGAAATTGCCCACATGGTGCAAGGGGTCACTAAAATTAGTGACCTTAAATTTTCATCTACCGACGAAGAAACCGTGGAAAACTGGCGCAAAATGCTCATTGCCGTGGCCGAAGACGTACGCGTCATCTTAATTAAACTGGCCGACCGCACGCACAATATGCGCACGCTGGAATATATGCCGCCCGAAAAGCAAAAATTCAAAGCATACGAAACCATTTCTTTGTATGCCCCGCTTGCCCAGCGCTTGGGGATGTTTACCATTAAAACCGATTTGGAAGATTTATCCTTTAAATACCTGTACCCCGAATTGTATGCCGACATCAAAAGCCAGGTGGAAGCCCGCACCGCCGACCGCCAAGCCGCGCTGGAGCTTTTCAAACAAGCACTGGCCCCGGCCTTGGCCAAAGAAAATTTGGATTCGCGCATTTTGGCCCGCGCCAAAAACTATTATTCCATTTACCGCAAAATGCAACTTCACCATTGCACGTTTGCCGAAATTCAGGACTCGCTAGGTGTACGCATTATTACCAAAAACGTTCCCGATTGTTACCGCGCCTTAGGCCTGGTGCACAGCGTGTTTAAGCCGATAGCCGGTACGTTTACCGACTATATTGCCACCCCCAAAGCCAATATGTACCAAAGTATCCACACCACGGTTTTGTCGCCCACCGGGGATATTATTGAAATTCAAATCCGCACCGAAGAAATGCACAAAACGTGCGAATACGGTATCGCCGCGCATTGGCGCTATAAACTGGGCAACGTTAAGCAAGACAAGAATTTTGACGAAAAAATTAACTGGATCCGCCGTTGGATTGAGTGGCAGCAAGATTTAACCGCTCCGCGCGAATTTTTGGAAGGATTTAAAACCGACGTCAACCTGCAGCAAATTTTTGTGTTCACGCCAAAAGCGGACGTGAAGTCTCTGCCCGAAGGCTCTACGCCCATTGATTTTGCCTACGCTATTCATACCGATATTGGTGACCATTACGTCGGCGCGCGCGTCAATAACCGTATGGTACGTATGGACTATGCCTTTAAAACCGGCGACGTGTGCGAAATTATTACCCGCAAAAACGGCGAGCCCAAGCGCGATTGGTTGGAGTTTGCCAAGACCGCCAATGCCCGCAGCCACATTAAACGGTTTTTACGTAGTAAAGGAATGGATTTATGAGCGAAATTTCCGCTGTTCAACCCGCTTTGCAAGAACCTCTTTTTTGTACGCGTTGCCACGCGCAAATTCGCGAAACCGACAATTACTGCCACGCTTGCGGCAAAAGTTTAAAGCCGGGCCGCGGCTTTTTGTTTACGCACGGCGGCATTATTTTAATGGCCCTTGTTTTGGGCCCTTTAGCACTTCCGTTTGTGTGGCTTAGTAAAGTGCTCTCGCCGGCAGCCAAACTGCTCTACACAGTAGTTTTAGTTCTATTAGGTACCTATATGGTGTATGCCTTATGGCAAGCGGTAAACTTAATCAACAGTTCCTTCCAAACGCTCGGCACATTTTAATCTGTGCGCGTGCCGTCATAATTTTGTAAAATGGGAATGTACCCTATTTTTTAGATTAGTAAGGAGAAAAACAAATGACTTCACAAGTAGTAAAAACGGACAAACAGCCCACGGGCCTGTATGTACTGTTTTTGACGGAGATGTGGGAACGCTTCAGCTATTACGCTATGCGCGGCATTTTGGTACTTTATTTGATTAAAGTATTGCAATTTTCCGAATCTCACGCCAGCAAATTATACGGGTTAGTGACCAGTTTAATTTACCTGAGCCCTCTACTCGGCGGTTACATTGCCGATAAGTTTTGGGGCCAACGCCGCGCCATTATCGTGGGCGGTATTTTGATTGCCCTGGGGCAATTTGCCATTGCTTCCAACCCGACGCTTTCCTTCTTATATGCGGGGTTGTTCTTCCTGATTTTAGGTAACGGGCTTTTCAAACCGAACATTTCCACCATCGTCGGGGAATTATACACGCAGAATGACCCCCGCCGCGATGCCGGGTTTACCATTTTCTACATGGGTATTAACTTGGGTGCGTTTATCTGCAACTTTGTAGCGGGTACGCTGGCGGAAAAAATCGGCTTTGGCTGGGGGTTTGCCACGGCCGGGTTCGGGATGATTTTGGGGTTAGCCGTCTTCATTTGGGGTAAAAATAAACACCTGCAAGGACAAGGCAAAAAACCCAAAAAACTGACCAAAGCCGAAAAGTTAGCCAATCCCAACGCTCCGCTGACCGCCGCCGAAAAACAACGCATTGCCGTTATTTTTATTATGGCGTTTTTCAGCATTTTCTTCTGGTCTGCGTTTGAGCAGGCGGGCGCGTCCCTTACCATCTTTGCCGAAAAATTTACCGACCGCGTAATTTTCGGTTGGCAAATGCCTACATCGTGGTTCCAAAGCGTAAACCCAATGTTTATTATCCTCTTTGCGCCTATTTTCTCCAAAATGTGGCTCAACTTGGCTAAAAAAGGCATGGAACCGTCCACCCCGGCTAAATTCGTTTGGGCATTTATGTCCTTAGCGTTTGGGTTCTTAATCTTAGTAGCGGCTTCGTACGTCATTCAAACTACGGATGCCAAAGTAGGCATTTTCTGGTTGATCTTTGCCTATATGTTCCACACCATGGGCGAATTATGTTTAAGCCCGGTCGGTCTGTCTTTGGTGACTAAATTAGCGCCCATCCGCTTCGCGTCCCTTTTAATGGGTACGTGGTTTTTAGCCAACGCGCTTGCCAACTTTACGGCAGGGTTCTACTCCGGCTATTTCGGTCACATTTCCAACGTACAATTTTTCAGTTGGTTAGTGGTGATGCCGGTAGTCGGCGGCCTCTTACTGTTCAGCATTAAGAAATACGTCATTAAGTGGATGAACGGGATCCGCTAATTGCGGTTCCCCCACATAACAGCATTTCACACACTCCCCAGCAATTTGGGGAGTGTGTTTTTTGGCAACCCCCAATAAAAAACCCCGGGCACTCGTACCCGAGGTTATTTAATTTCAGGCCTAATAGACAAAAATCTGGGTGATTAGGTCTAAATATGTGGTTTGCTAAGTAACTTTTTTATCAGTTTAATCCGTCTCTCCCTAATTAGGCCCGAATGTATCCTTACCTTGCTCTTTAATTGACTAAAATAACCCTC
>JAZUSP010000035.1:0-7345 GCA_045606805.1 Elusimicrobiaceae bacterium
CATCTGCCACAAAGCAGGAAATGGCTCCCGCCGTTACCGTACCGGTTACGGTGTAGTAGATGCGCAAATAGCGCTTCATCCCAGCCGGAACCCCTAAGGCAAAGAGGTTTTTTTCGGTATCGGCCAGTTCCGTGCCGGTCACCGTGGCGCTGGCCAGGGTAACTACGCCGGACGAAAAGTCGGCCTTATCGCTGGTCTGTAGCGCACACACCACTTGTGTGGCCCCGGTAAAGGCTGTATCGGCATGGGCAATGAGCACCAGGCGGCCCGGTACGGCACTGCCGGCGGATTTGAGGTCAATCGTATTCGTGCTGGCCCCGGTAGAACGCAAAGCTTGTGCGTCGGAAAACATCGCAGTTTTATCAAGTAACATAATTTTTTTCTCCTAAATTTAAACTATGGGGCGGGATCAAAATACCCGCCCCTAGGCGGCTTAGGCTACTACGGCCTCGTCGTCGCGGATGGCATCGCAGATATGCACGGGGATTTCGTTAAACGTCATAAGAGGTCTAGACGTAATTTGGTCCGGCGTGTACTGGATGTTGGTGCGGTTGGTGGTCAATTTGCGTAGTGCCGCTTTGATGGTGCGGTTCATATACCACACGGGTTTACCCATGGAAAGGCTTTGGATTTTTTCTTCCAAATCACACATATCATCAATAAGCGTGGACGGCACGTTCGTGACATCAATATTGCAAATGCGCCCCGCAAAGCGCCAATCCTGCACGGCCAGGCCAAGTTTCCACTCAAAGTATTCCTTATAGGCCGGGAACTCGTTGCCGCCGGCGTCCACGTGATTAACGAGGCCGTAATCCACGCGTTGGATACCGGCTTTAGAGCCTTTGGGGAAGAAGGTAAACACTTTGTCGGTGTCCCATACCACGAGGTAAATAGACGAGTTTTGCCCGTTGGTAGTTCCCCCCGCATCTATTACGTTGCGGCTGGATTCGGCTCCGCTAAGCGCGTTGTAGCGCGCAGCTAAACCGGTAAAGCGTTCCGGCGTGGCGCCCGAGTTGCCGTAAATTAAATTAGACGCCATGGACGAGGACATGCCCGCAATAATCGCGCGCGATTGCCCCGTGCGCACAGCGTCCACGTGGCCGCCTTTTTCGGCCACTAATTTATCCACGACCGAGTAAGCCGACAACGTGCCATAACTTTCTACCACTACTTTAGTGGTGGCTTTGGCAGGCTCAATGCCTTGGTAGGCGCGTCTCCACGTGCCTTCGGGAATCCCGGTACGCACAGCATATTCGTGGCCGGAATCGAGCGAACTTTCCTGCACCACCGCATCGCCGATAATATCGTTAGACTCACTTAATACTTCGGCGATAGCCAACTCTTGGCCCGACGGGTCAAACTGTTTGGCGTAATCAATTAAGTTGTAATTTTTTTCAGCAATAATTGCCATTGTTTTTCTCCTTTAATTTTTTCCGTACAAAGCTTGTGTGAAGGTTTTGTCCGCCGTCGCGCTCGGTACACCGCCGGGGGTTACGTCCTCACAAATGCGCTGGGCCACCGCGTGAAAGGTACGGACGATCACCGGGTGGTTGCCAAGCCCCGTTTCTTCTAATAGTTGCCGCAGTTGCGGGCCGCCGAAAGTGTCGGCGGCGCGCACGGCTTTGGAAACTTCCTCCTGCCATTGGGGGCCAAACGTTTCTTGCGTTTGGTGCGCCCAGTTTTCCAGTTGTGTTTGGTGCTGTGTTTGCGCTTGTTCGGCCGCGGCTTGCAAGCGGTTTTCTTCGTGGGAAAGCCACTGCGTAAGTGCCTCGGCCGGCAAGTTTACCTTGGCGGCTGTTTGCTTAAAAGCCGCCAGTGTTTGCGCGCTAAGTAAGGAATTTTCCGGCAGAACAATTTCTGCGTACGGGTCTTGAGGTTGCGTTGTCTGCACGGGCGCCGTTTGAGGCGCGGCAGACGAAGCGTGTAAATCGGTATTAGTCATTTTCGTTCTCCTTGAGTTGGTTTTGTGCGGACGTCATTTCCGCTACATATTCACTGCGCATTTGTTGATACGCACCCGGCTGGGCCTGTTCAATTTCGTCGAGTAAAAATAGACCGATACTGCGCTGCCCGCAATGAAACGCGGTGGCCAGGGCGTCGCCGGGGATAAAGCCGTGCTGGCGTACTTGCGCGGTTTGCAACAGTTGCCACAGCACGCGGCGGCCTTGCGGCGTTTTGAGCACGGTTTGCAAATCATACACGGCACGTTTTTTGAGTTTTGCGTTACTCATTTTTCCACTCCTTCGTTAAGTAAAATTCCGTCCACGCCTAAACTTTCTAACCCCTCGGCCAAGGCACGCGGATAGTTCAACCGGGCAGCCAGTTCGGGCGCGGTTTGCGTCAATTTTTCGGCAAACGCTACGCCTTGTGCAAGCGGCTCCAAAGCAGCGGCGCGCTGGGCCTGCGCAATCATTGAAATATAGGTAGCGTGCAGTTCAAGCCCGTGTAATAGTTCCGGCGCAGGCGGCAGTGCTCCTTGACGCAGTAAAATGTAATACGTACGCTCAATAAGCGGGTCTAACAGTTCGGTTTTTAAGCGCTGTAAGACGGGGCCGAGGAGCAACATTTTTTCCTGTTTGCGCTCGGCTACTTCAGTGGCGGTTAAACTGGGTGTGTCTTGCGCAGAAAGCATAACAAACACGTCGGCAAAAAACTGAGACCGGATGGTTTGGCGTACCTGTTCCATGGCGTCGTCCAGGGCGGCAATATCGGGCTGCACTTGATAAGCCGGTTTGACGGCGGAGTCGGTTAAACTGTTACAGCGCGTAATACCGCCGGGAAGCAAATTGATTTCGCCTTGCACGCTGGCCGACACCATGACGGGCGGATTGGTGCTTTTGTCCAGCGCGACGAGTTTTGTCTTTTGCATTTTTTGCAACATTTTCACGTCGCCCAACGCCTTCCACCCCGGGCCGCGGCCGTAAATTTCGGTGGAATTTTTCGTTTCCCAACGCGCGGCCACAACGGGAAATTCGTGATATCCGCTCTCGCGCAAAATCGTGCCGTCTTGCATAAAATAGACGGACGAAAACGCAAAGTGCGTAAAATCGGCCCAGTTATCATCGGCTTTTGGATTAGGAAAAATTAGGTGCATCACTTTGTGTGGCGCGGCGGTTTGCGCGGAAAGTTCGGCCACAATTTGCGGCGGCAAATTTTCCGCGCCAAACGCGTTTGCCAGTTGCGGTGCCGTCATATAGAAAGCACGCCCAAATGTGTTTACGCGCCCTTTATCGTCTACGTCCAGCATATATTCCCCCGCCGTAAACGGACGGCAGAAAATACCGCCTTGCGGATCTTCTTCCACTAAAAATGCCGCCGTGCCAAACACGCTGACTTCTTCATACACACCTTGCAAAACGGAATAGACGTTGCTTTTGGCAAGCGCACTTTCCAGCGCCTTTTTAACGTCTAGAAGCCAGGCGGACGCACCGGGCAATTTTTTAAGCGTGCACGGCTGAAGCGTTAAATCAAACCAACTGCGCGAGGGGCTTGTGAGCCCGCTCATCATGCCGGCCCCCAACACGCCCACGGCGAGCGAAGCCGAGCTATCCAGCAGGATTTTGTGATCCACCCGGTGGCCGGAGTTGGGGGCTTCCCCGTCAAAGAGTCCGCGCGTGGGGGCCAGGTATTTAGCCAGCTCTTTCCACGTGGGCACCCACGGGGCGCGGGCTTGTGTTAAGGCGTTAAACCGTTTGCGGTACGCCGATATTTTTTGTTGTTGTATATTCATAACTAATTATTTTTCCTTGCACAAAAATGCGCAAAATTTACTATCATAGTTACACGGAGGAAACTATGAGCGGAATTATCCTTATTTTTTTATTTGTAATTTTACTGGCGGTGCCGGGGTTTTATATTATCACCCGGGCCGTGTGGCCCAAAGGGAGCAAAAAGACGGCCCGCCTGCTTTCTTACGGTTTGACAGCATTGTTAGCAGCTATTTTGGCCGCTATTATGTTTGCCAATCTGTAAACAGAAACAGTTTACTATTCGTTGCCCGGTGTAATTACGCCGGGTATTTTTTATTTTATAAACTAACGCAAGGTGTGCTTTTGGAAAGGTGGGAGCGTTAGTTTTTTGCTTACTATATTTATAATATAGCAAAATATGTTAGTATTGTCAAGCATTTTTTGGACCTATTTTGGGCCTAGGTTTTGTGGCCTATCTCTAGCATAAATTTTATACTATATCCCGCACAAAAAATTTGCGGGATGACGAAGTATAAAATTTATGCTACAATGAGATTACAATTTTTCCTGTTTTTGGAACTGTATCAAACGGATACGGGTCTTTGTGAGTAATCACAAATTCATGTGCGCCAAAAGCAGTCGTTTAAGGCATAATACCTCTTGGCTGATCCCCGAGAAGTATTATGCTTAACGTTTGTCATCATAAGATGACAACTACGGCTGTTTTTTTATTGGACGAGCACATGAGTCCCGTGAATTTCAGCCGTTTTTGTATGCGGTTTCATAAGCAGAGAAATTGAAATTAAAACAAAAGAGGAAAAACTTATGAAACATGCAAATAAAAACAACATCCAATCAGTCATCCTGAACTTGATTCAGGATCTTCAACGCTCGCTGTTGTCGTTACTAAACGACATGCGTGGAAGATTCCAAATCAAGTTTGGAATGACGACCTTATATAACAACGGCGGGTTTACGCTCATTGAGTTACTCGTCGTAGTGCTCATTATCGGCATCTTGACCGCGGTGGCCTTACCGCAGTATAAAATTGCGGTTGCCAAAGCCGATTACACACAGGCTATGGTAGTGCTAGATACTATCTACAAAGCCCAAAAAATTTATTTCCTTGAAAATGGAAAATATGCCGAGGATTTACGCAATTTAGAAATTGACTTACCCGCAGGCGGAATCTATGCGACAGGTGCTGTAAAAAACGGAATATTCTACCAAAAAAACAAAAAAGATTTTCTTACTTGTAGCATAGCCACCGATCAACCTTATTGCAGATTAGACAACTACGGTCAGTTATATTACATCATACAGCTCAACTCAGGCCAGCGCGTTTGCCAAACAGACGGAAAGGCCTTTCTCAACCGAATTTGCCAAAGTTTAGGAGGCAAGCAATCCGGCAATAACAACAAGCTATATATATTGCCTTAAATCACTTCATACTCGCTATAGGCAAATTCGGGACGGGCAGTCAACGGAGACGACGCGCGCACCGGGGCCGCAAATGTCAGGGCCAGGGCATCTGCTAAGTCCGGGCTCTTGCCCGTGCGTTCTTTGAGTTTTTCTTTGCTTTCCAACCGCAAGCGGCCCGAAGCATCATAATCGTAACACACCTGACACAAATCGGCTTTTAACTCGGCGATCGGCGGGAGCGCACCCACGGTTTTAATCCAATGCGCCATTTTCCCCCACATCTCGGCACGCTTGTTGGCATATTGCCCCGGCTTGCTAGCGCTTCCGCCAAACGGAACTTCAATTACACACCGATACCCCAACGCACGCAACTGGTCAATCACGCCCGCACCGCAACCCGCATCTATAAACACCGCGTCGGGGTGGAAATTGTTTATCTCCGCCGCCACACGGGCGGCTAGTTGCATGGTATCCAACCCTTGAAACACCAGCGGCGCAAACGCTTGCACGCCTTGGCGGCAGAAAATCACACTGCGGTCCGCGCCAAAACGCGCCGGGTCCACCCCGATAATTTTAGGCGCATAGCGCACACTGTCCGCAGAAATTTCCCGTCGGCACGCGGCCAATACGCTATCAATGGGAATTAAAATATTTTCCGCGCTCGCGGTAAAGTCGCACAAGTATTCCTGGCGGAAAATGGGTGTGGGCGTTTCGCGCTGTAAGCGTGTAAGCTCCGCCGGAGAAATGACGTTGGACTCATCCGCACGAAATACCCCCACCCACCACACGGCGGGTTCTTGTTGCGCGTTTTTTTGCGCCTGTTCAAACAGTTCAAAAAAACTGTTTTGCCCTTTGGGCGTGCCCATAAACACCGCCCACCCCTCGCGCGACAAAAGCATAGGGCGCACAATTTCGGTAAACACGTCTTGCTTGATTTGGGCGTATTCATCGAGCACTACGCCGTCGGCATACGTGCCGCGCAACGCGTCGGGGTTATCGGCCCCGCACACCCAAATACGCGCGCCGCTGGGCAGTTGCACACACAGTTCCCCCTCGGCAAATTTCACGCCGGGGATATTGCGCGCGTAACGTTTTAAGTAATCCCACGCAATGAGTTTAGCTTGTTTTAAAAACGGCGCCACATAAAAATAGCGCGGGTACGGGCGGCTGTTGGCCGTGGCCATTTTGATTAAATGATTGACAGCGCAAACCGTTTTGCCCAGCTGGCGGTGCGTGACGAGCACGCTAAAGCGGTGCGTTTCTAAGGCGGCGTGGATTTGCGCCTGCACCGGGCGCGGCGTGTAAGGAATGGTAATTTTTTTAGTGTTCTTCATGGTTTTCCTCCCACGCAATTACGATGGGCGTGTTGGTTTCCGGCGCGTCCTTGCCGTCTTTCCACCCCAGTAAATTTTTAGCCGTAAATACCGCGAATGACGAGGCGTAATTGCCGCGCAAACTGTTTTGGATGAGAATGTTTCCCTGACGGTCGCGCGCTTGTTCGCACGCGTATTTAAACGCGACGTGTTTTTCTTCCCACGCTTTAAGTTCAGCGCAGGTAACGCCGATTTTTTTGGCAAACGCCGCAAACGTAGGTAGTTCGGCCGCGGTTTCCAACAGCGTGATAGAGCCGTCCTTTTTTTGCACCTCGGTTACCGAGAAAGGGGCGCAATCAAAAAAGCGCAGTAACTCAGTGCAAAAGTTAGGATCGTATTTAATAGTTTTCATTTTTCCTCCGATAAAATAAGTTCAAAATTCATAGTTTGCGCGTTGTAAATGCGCGTCAGTCCCGGCGAATAAGTGCGCTGTGCCAAATAATGTTGGCGTTGTTCCAGGGCGTCTTGCGCGGTGCAAAAGTTGTTAAAATTTTCCGCGCGGAAATTTGCGTTATAGACGTAAATAAGTGTTTGCAATTCCAAATCTTCCGCCGGAGAAATCAGTGCGCCTTCCTTAACGTGTACCGTGGTTTTTAACAGCACGGCACGCGCAAAAATTTTATTTTCCAAATCTATTTTTGACGATAAAGACATAAAACTCCCCCTACGCACCTTGTGCGTAAAAACAAGTACGGTGCTTACTTACGTAAGCACCCCACAAAACAACTGGTAAGATGTCCGGCGGTACTACTCCGCCGCGCAGAAAATTACCAACCCATTAAATACGCCGGAATTAACAAGAGGCCAGATAATACTGCCAAAATAATTTGCAAGTGGCTATTCCACTTAGCCCATTTGAGC
>JAZUSP010000036.1:0-6865 GCA_045606805.1 Elusimicrobiaceae bacterium
TTCGTAGGCCTTTTCGTTCCACTTTTTACCCAATACAAAAGCAGTACGACAAGTTTTACACTTGTAATACTGCTTGCCTTTGTATTTACCCCATTTAATAACGTTTAAACTACCACATTTACGGCATACTTTTTTATCATACCTGACTCCAAAAATAATATTAAATCATTTCTAGGACGGTATTACCCCAAAAAAGTTCTATTAGGCCTTTTTTTGAATGTAGGAATAAAAAATATGGTATTGCGGAATTAAGGGACACTTGTATATGTCGTGGAAATCGGAGTGTTTGTCAAACATACGGTCCCGAAGATACAGTTTATCCCGGTTCGTTTTTTATCAACAAATAGCTTTATTTCCCCAAATATTGGTGAATCACCTCTTCTTTAAAGCTGACAAACGTGCCCGCGGCAATGGCCTCTCGGGCGCGTTCCATAAGGCGGATTAAAAAGCGGATGTTGTGGATAGACAACAAGCGGTGGCTGGTCAGCTCTTGCGCGCGGAACAGGTGGCACAAATACGCGCGCGAATAATGGCGGCACGTAAAACAATCACATTCGCTGTCCAGTGGGATATCTTGCGAGCGGTACTCGGCATTTTTTATGTTTACGCGCCCGGTGGACGTCATCACCATCCCGTTGCGTGCCACGCGCGTGGGCCACACACAATCGAACATATCCACGCCGCGTTCCACGGCATTTAACATTTCCAGCGGCGTGCCGAGCCCCATAAAATAGCGCGGCTTGCCTTCGGGCAAATTTTCCGTAACGGCTAAAACCGATTCCTTCATTTGCTCCAACGTTTCGCCGAGTGACAGCCCGCCAATGCAATAGCCGTGCGTCGGCAAACTGGCCATGTGCAACGCTGCCTCTTTGCGCAAATCGGGAAAAATGGCGCCCTGAATAATGCCAAATAATAACGAATTACCGACGGTTAAACTGCCGTCTGCGTTTTTGGAAATTTGTTGCATAGGGACCGTTTGTTCATAGGCGCGCGCGGCGCGTTCGGCCCAGCGTTTGGTGATGTTTAGCGCTTCGCGCGCATCGTGCTTAGAGGGGTCTTTGGCGTGGATACACACATCTAACATGGTCCAAATGTCCGAGCCGATTTCACTTTCAAACCCGATCACATTTTCTGGCGTAAACAAATGTTTGCTTCCGTCGTGGTGGGATTGAAACGTCACGCCTTCTTCTTTAATTTTGCGGAATTTGGGCAAGCTGTAAACTTGAAATCCGCCCGAATCGGTCAAAATGCTGCCATTCCAATGCATAAATTTATGTAGGCCGCCCATTTGCTTAAGCAGTTTTGTTGTCGGGCGCAAATACAAGTGGTATGTATTAGAAAGCAAACACTCCGCCCCGGCATTTTTCAAATCTTCGTCTGTTAAGGCCTTTACGCAGGCTTGCGTCGCTACGGGCATAAATACAGGCGTATGTACGGTGCCGTGCTTGGTGTATAAGAGACCGGTGCGTGCGCGTGAGTTTTTATCTTTGGAAAGGATTTGAAACGGGGCGTCCATATTTCTATTTTATCATTTTATTTAGGTGCTTTGCCGGATTCCGGTTTCGGGGCAGAAAGCGCATTATAAAAATTCAAAACCCCTTCATACAGCGCCTTAATAAATAGCGCGCGCCCTTCCTGGGTGCGGGCCAAATCTTCCTGCTGCGGCAAAATGAGGTACGCATTTTCCACCAAAATACTGGGAAATTGGGAAATACGCGGAATAAACAGTACGTCATTTGCAATCATACCGTCGTCGGGCAAGGGCACATTTTTGACAAACGCGTTATACATGGCCTCCGCCAGTGCAAAGCTGTGTGGATAGTTGTAATACACACTAAACCCGCGTGGCCTAGCCAGGGGGTCCACGGTTTCGGGCAAGGCGTTATAATGCAAGCTGATAAACAGGTGCGCGTCCTCATTGATGGCTTTTTGATAGCGGTCCTGCAAACTCATTTTGTTTTTGCCTTCGCGTGTCATAATGACGGTCGCCCCGGCACTTTCCAATTTTGGTTTTAATTCTTCGGCCAACGCAATGGTCGCCTCATATTCCAAATATCCGGTTGGGCCGATAGCCCCGTCGTAAGGCACTTGGCGGCGCGGGCTGTGTCCGGCATCTAGCACAATGCGCGCGCCGCTAAGTGGTTTGCTTTGGGTGGGAGTAATTTCCGGCTGATGTACCAAGTCCAACACCAAGTCATTTCCTTCAAAATTATACGCATGTCCCCACAGTTTTACTCCCGGGTGCAACTGCAGCCGGAACGACACGGCTTTTTCGGCGGGTTCAGCCCATTGTACATTTGCTACCACGGGGCTGGTGTCATCCAAGCTAAAATTCTGCTCAAAGCTGTCCACATAATACAGCGTCAGTTCCACGCGGTCGTTATATTCATGGATTTGAATCGGTACCGCACGGTTTAAGGTAAAAATAAAGCGGGTGTGGGTGCTTGTCGTATCGGTGCGGATGAACGACAGCACATTGGGTTCGGTTTCCGGGTTTTTAGTGTCTTTTAAATTCTTTTTTTCCAGCCAGGCGCTTTCCGTGTCGCTTAGCCACAGACGGTATTGGTTGGCCCGTTCTCCCGTCACGCGCAAAATGCCGTAGGCGCGGTAATCGGGGTATAAATTACCCGAAGATGTAGGCAACTTACGCACTTTTACGCCGGGTTTGGTCACTTGTGCATAGGTAAACGGTTTTTTACTGTCGCGCACGTAAATTTTAGCCGGGGCGGTAATTTTCGCTTTGGAGTTTTTAGGTCCGTCTGTCATTTGATACACTACTTTAGTATTTTTTTCGGCTTGTTTGGGGTCTATGGTAAACGTGGCGCGGTAGGTACCGGGGTTGGTTTTATCTTCTTTGAGCAGGATATTTTTCCCGTTTTTCAAGTTTCCCAGTTGTGCTTTTACCTGTGCACCGGGAGTGCCGCGCGCATACAAATTTACGTCGTCCCCAGGTAGCACTTCCACACGGCGTTGGGGGAAAATTTCTTCTTTATCAAACGAGGCTTCTTTTGTAAAATCTTTGATGTTGGCTCCGGGCACTTTTACGTGGCGCACGGCCTGCACGGTCTGGTCGCCGCTTTTAGCGGTCAGCACAAAGGCAAAGTCACCGTTTTCCACGGGCAGAAATGCCACAAATGCGCCGTTTTTATATACATCCACGGCTTGCCCATTGATATCCAACGTGACGGGCTGGGGTAAATTAATCTGCCCGAAGATGAAAATTTCTTTTGCTCCGCGCGGAATACGCATTTTTTCATACGGATATTGCACGGTAATGGGGGCGTTTTGGGCATTGGCCTTTTTTTCCTGTGCGGGTAAATACGGGGCGACTATTTCGTGGGCACAGAGTGGGAAAATTGTAAAAAATACGGGAAAAATTAAAAAAAATGTTCTTTTCATACGTATAAAATGATATCATAATTTTATGGTAAAGTGCGACGATGTTTTAAAATTTTGGAATACGTACTTGGACACCGCTAACATTCCCGATGCCAGCCGCAACGGTCTGCAGGTTGAAGGCCCGCAAGAGGTAAACAAAATTGTGTTTGGCGTGTCGGCTTGTCGGGAACTTTTTGAAGCGGCCCGTGCCGCGCAGGCTGATTTAATCTGCGTGCACCACGGCTTGTTGTGGAGGCAGGAACAACCCATTACCGGGATGTTCGGCGCGCGTATTAAATACCTATTGCAAAATAGCATGGGCCTAGCCGCCTATCATTTGCCGTTGGATAAACATCCGGCGGTAGGCAATAATGCATGCCTGATGCGGGCCGTAAATGCGTTGGATATTCGTCCGTTTGGGGAGTATCACGGCGTACAAATCGGCTATGCGGGCAATTTGGCGCCGCGCCCTTTGTCGCAAATTGTGCAAACGTTAGAAAAATTTTGCGGCACTAAAGCGCACGTACTTGCTTTTGGGCCCGAAACGGTACAAACCGTCGGCATTGTAAGCGGCGGCGCTTACAGTATGCTCCCGCAAGCGCTCAACCCCAAGCTGGACTTATACGTCACGGGCACATTGGACGAGCCCGCCTATGAATGGTGCCGTGAAGGGCACATTAACTGCGTGGCATTGGGGCATTATCCGTCGGAAAAGTGCGGCGTGCAAGCGCTGATGGAGCTTACTGCCAAGCAGTTTCAAGTTCAAACCGAATTTATAGACACTAATAATCCTTTATAGGAGAGAATTATGGAAAAAGCCTTATTTAAAAAAATTGATACTTACAAGCAAGCTGTGATTGATTTGCAAACGCACATGATTGCGTGCCCGGCCGTTTCCCCGCACGAAGGCGGCAATGGCGAACACGCCAAGGCCGAGTATTTACTGAGCGTTTTAAAATCTATGAAATTTGATGAAGTAACCGTTATTAAAGCCAAAGATCCTAAGGCCAAAGGCGGTTACCGCCCCAACTTAGTAGCCAAATACTACGGGCAAAACAAATCCAAAACGTTGTGGGTGATGGCACACCTGGACGTTGTGCCTCCCGGAGACTTAAAACTGTGGAAAACCGACCCGTTTAAAGCCGTCGTTAAGGGCGATAAAATTTACGGCCGCGGCAGCGAAGATAATCAGCAAGGCCTCGTTTCGGGGCTGTTGGCTGTCAAAGCCATGATGGACCTGGGCATCCGCCCGCCGTGCACCTATGCGCTACTTTTAAACGCCGACGAAGAAATCGGCAGCACGTACGGGATTGTGGACATCCTCAAAAAACACGGCAAGTTGTTTAGCAAACAGGATGCCTTCCTCGTGCCCGATGGCGGCAACCCACAAGGGACCATGGTAGAAATTGCCGAAAAAAATATGCTATGGCTCAAATTTACGGTAAGCGGCAAACAAACCCACTCGTCCACGCCGCACAGCGGTAACAACGCCCACCGCGCCGGGGCGCACTTTATTGTAAAACTGGGCGAGCTGTACAAAAAATTCAATAAAAAAGATGCGCTCTTTGCGCCGGAATCTACCAGCACATTTGAGCCGACTAAAAAAGAAGCCAACGTGCCTAACGTAAACACCATCCCGGGCACCGATATTTTTTGCTTGGATTGCCGCGTGTTGCCGTGCTATAAAAATGAGGATGTACTCAAAGAAATTAAAAAAATAGCCGCCGGCATTGAAAAACAATTTAAAGTGAAAATCAAAATGGATATCATTCAATCCCACGCCTCTTTGCCGACGGATAAAAAGGCCGAACTTGTAGCCTTAACTACGGCGGCCGCCAAAGCCGTTTACAAAAATAACCCGCGCCCCATGGGTGTAGGCGGCGGCACGGTGGGGGCGTATTTACGCAACGCCGGATATCCGACGGTGGTATTTTCTAAATTAGATGACATGGCTCACCAACCCAATGAATACAGCAGCATTAAAAATACGTTGGGGGATGCCAAAGTGTTTGCGCATATTGCCATGCATTTAAAATAAGGAGCGTTATGAAAAAAGGTTTTACCATTACCGAAGTGGTTGTTATGGTAGTCGTTTTAGCCGTTCTCTTAGGGCTGACGATTCCCAAATTTATGACCCTGTCACGCAAAGCGGCCGAGGGAAACACCAAGCACAAACTCGTCCAAATGCGCAGTGCCATTGCTGCCTATTACGGCGAACACCAAGGCATGTATCCCACGGATGATTTGTCTTGCTTAGTGCCGCAATATATGGAGAAAATTCCGCCTGTGCGTGTGCCGGGTTATCCGCCCAACGCGCATGTTTCCAACGGCACGTACGAGCAAGCCTACACCAAAACGGGCGGTTGGGCCTACGTGAGCGACCCGCAGGACCCGCGCTTTGGGGACGTGTTTGTCAATGTGGACAAGCACGATAGCTACGGCAAACATTGGACGGCACATTAACTATGACCCCTGCTACTATGCAAACTTTTACGCTTGTTTTTGCCGGGCTGTTTGGGCTTTTGTTCGGCAGTTTTTTCAATGTGTGCATTTACCGCATCCCGCGCGAAAAATCCATCGTATGGCCGGGCTCGTTTTGCCCCAAATGCAATAAACCTATTGCTTGGTACGACAATATCCCCGTGCTAAGTTATTTGTTTTTGCTCGGCAAATGCCGCCATTGCAAGGCGCCTATTTCCCTGCAATACCCTATTGTGGAACTGCTGACCGCATTCTTGACGGTGCTGTTTGTGTGGAAACTGGGTATTAGCCTGTGGACGTTTGTGCAACTCACAGCCGTGTATTTTTTGCTGATTTCCTCGGTCATTGACTTGGAACTGATGATCATCCCGGACCGCTTTTCCATAGGGCTGATGGTGTTGGGGCTTGCGTTTGCCTGGTGCAATCCGAACTTTTCCGGCGTGTGGTGGGAGCGTGAACTGGCCTCTTTACTGGGGGCCGGGGTAGGGTTGTTTGGCGTACTCGCGATTGCGCTTATCGGCACATGGATTTTTAAGAAAGAAGCCATGGGCGGCGGCGACGTGAAACTCATGGCCGGCATTGGCGCGTTTATCGGTTGGCAAGGCGTGATTACCACGGTCATTATGGGCTCGTTTTTCGGCCTGGTGTACGCGCTGTATGCCATGATTCGCTACGGCAAAAAAGGCGGCGATGCCATTCCGTTCGGCCCCTTTTTAAGCCTGGGTGCCTTGGTAAACTTTTGGGTACTCATTACTCCGGATATGTTTTTGATTGAATTTTAAAACGCTGTTTGTACACAAAAAAGGGTGCGTTGAAAAACGTGCCCTTTTTTGTTACACTATAGATACAATTTTACTCTGTTTTTGGCCTATTAATCAAAAAAGTTGATATTTAGCATAAATTCAATGAGTTTATCCCTGCACCAGGGAATTTGCGCATCCCGGTGTTCAATAGTATCTTAATGCGAAATTTCAGAGGGAGAAACTGCGTTTGTAGTTGCTTTTAC
>JAZUSP010000037.1:0-15700 GCA_045606805.1 Elusimicrobiaceae bacterium
ACTGTTTGCCTTTGTGTTTACCCCATTTAATAATGTCTAAACTTCCACATTTATGGCATACTTTTTTATCATATTCGGCTCCCAAAAATAATATTAAATCATTTCTAGGACGGTATTACCCAGATTTTTGTCTATTAGGCCAAAAAGGGAGTCACTAAGTGGCTCCCTTTTTAATTGGAAAGGTTGTAGGCGTAAACGAACGGTTTCCAAATTTGAGCCCTTAGCCACCGACTTTCGCTCGCGTACCTGCAACGCTGCGCGTTGTCTTGCAGACGTACTAGGGTTGGCAAGAAGTCCTCTTTGCCTTTGCGCCGCTGGACTTTTGCGGTTAGTACGCACTTTATTTTGCGCAGGCATAGTAACTATGCCAAGCAAAAAAAGAATGTAATAGCCCAAAAGAACGCGGCCCGTAGGGTTTAGCCGTTTTTGAGTTCGGCTTTGTTAAAAAAGTTTGCCAATGAGTACATTGCCTGCACTTTTTTGCCGCGCCTCACGGTACAAAAACGGCTAAACGCAAAGAGCAATTAGAACTTCTTGCCAACCCTGGCTCAACTTGCGGCGGCTAATCATCTCAAATTTGAAAACAGGGTGGAACTTGCGTTTTTTCTCATTCACGCCTAGAAGCAAGGGGTTTTTCTTCAAAGAATACGCTCGGGCGCGTGCCGCTAGTATACCTCCCTCGTTTGTGCCTAGAACTATGGAAAATTAGTTTGAAAGGACATTATGAAATATGGTGCGTGTTTTTCTTCAGCACTTGTAGTCATTTATACAAACAAATGCCCCCGCAAAAACGGGGGCATTCGTAATTAGGGTTAGGTTTATGGATGGTTCTTATACCAGGGCTTATACCTCATAAAGTTTCATACGTGATTAATGCCAATCTTCTTTAACAGTACCGTCTGCCCAACGCCTAATTAGTATTTTTTTTGTATAGTTATAAGTGCCTTCTCTATAAGAAATTGAAATATAGGTTGCTTTACAACTATCAAGCCATCCTTTTAGGGTTTTGGTTCCCGTGATAACAGCCTTAGTGATTTGAAATTGATAAGTAGCGTATTCACGTTCTGCAAAAGATTTGCAAAGGGAGGAACTCTCACAAATACGTTGAATATCTAAATTAGCGTAGTAAGGTTTTAAGGGAACGGAAGCTTTTCTGTGGTTTGCGGAAGTTTGTGTGCCAGGATTTCGTAACATTGTTTTTTGTTGGGCTTTCAGTTCAATTACTTGTTGCATAAGATTTTGAACTTGCTCCCGAAGCACTTTGTTTTCTACTTCTAAACGCAAGATTTTTTCTTGCGGGGTTTCCTTTTTTGTTTGGGCAAAACTGGTCATTGTGCTGAAACAAAATAGACCAATCAAGGTACACATCATTAGTTTTTTCATGGTTATTCTCCTTATAAAATTATTATATGGGTTTTGGTAAAGATATTACAAGGGTCTTAGGACCTACTGTAAAGTTAGGCCCAAATACCTATAGAAAAAAGTTATATTTCCCCTATACTAATAGAAAGGAGTAAAGGAGGCAGTATGAAAAAAATTTTATGGTCTGTATGTTTGGTAGTCGGCTTATGTATGGGGGCACATGCCCAATTTGATGCACGGCAAGCGATAAATAAAAGTATGCAGTTGTGCTTGGGAAGAGCTCTATTTCCAGCAGAGCATGCCCAATGTAATGCACAACAGCTAGATCAAGAAGTAGAGCAAGCGCTCCAGCGTGGTTGGGATAAGCAAGATTGCCAAATCCACGATATGTACACCCAATCTTATTTACAAAAAGCCCCTCAGGAGCAAAAACCGCTCGTAATAACGCGCAGTGCCAAAGATTGGCGTGAATTACACTTATTAGGGGATGCGTATCGTTTTGATAGAACGAACGTCATTTCTAAGGGAAACACGACTGATTTTATGAACATCTATACCAATGGCCGGGCAGAGCAACGGATTTCTATCCGTACGTTTAATGGGAAAAAAACGCCGCAAGATGTCCTAACCGAGATTAAGGATCTATTTGACGGTACAGGCTTTAAATTGCAAACGTATGATCCGGGCAATAAAGAAGATGGGATGCTTTCGTTTTTACGCTCCAACAAAGACGGTACGGTCAATTATATAGTTTACCGTGTATTTAAAGGGCCGGCAGGAAAAGTATTTATGGGCCGTGTGGCCCGCCGGTTGGGTAGCGTAAATGTACCCATTATGCAAGGTATTTTCCGCGCACTGAAACAAACGCCTACCCAGACGCTTACCGACCATTTTGTAGAGCATGAATGTCAAATGGGGGCGGATTGTTACTAAGTCCGATTGGGTCAAAAATAAAAATGATTTTATAGAAATTATTTTGCTATAATAAACACGCAGTACCACAATTTTTTGCTATTGTTGGGTAGCAGGTAACCGCCCGTTTCAGACGGACAGCCCGCAAGAAGAAACCAAGAATAGCCGTTATTTAGGCACAACTTTGATGGGAAATCTAGAACCCGTTGAGGTTGTGCCCAGTGTTTGCCATTTTTATGGCAAGCCACGGCTATTATATTGGGCTACCTTTCTTCTTGCGGCTTGGTATAAAAGCCGTATTTTTATACCAATAAACTATTTAAAGCGAGAAGAAAAATGAAAAAAAGAAATATAAGGGAGAAAGGTGTTGCAAATAATCAAATAAGTTGTCATTCCAAACTTGATTTGGAATCTTCAACGCTTGCTGTTTTAGAAAGCAAAACGATAAACGACATGCGTGGAAGATCCCGTATCAAGTACGGGATGACGTCTTTATTTAATAACGGCGGGTTTACGCTTATTGAGCTGTTAGTCGTCGTCTTGATTATTGGCATATTGGCGGCGGTAGCGGTGCCACAATATCAAAAAGCGGTGAAAAAAAGCAAAGCTACAGATTCCATTACGCTGTTAAAAGCAGTTTTTGAAGCTACTGAAGTGTATGCTTTGGAACATGGAGATTGGCCTATCGATTTGGATAAATTGGCGGTGCAAATTAAAAACCTACCAACAGGGTCAGATCGTTTATATGAATTAAAATAGAGTTTAAAACAACTTGCTCAGCAGTCTGTCAAAATGGTTTTGTGGTAGCGGCATCCCCGGCGAGGTGGTGCGCCCGCCGTTGGGGCCGTGAAAGTCCGACCCGGCCGTTACGAGCAGACCGTATTTATCCGCTAAATGCATCAGTTCCTGGCGCATGGCAAAGCTGTGCGCTGGATAATAGACTTCTATGCCATCCAAGCCCGCTTCTACCCACGCCGGAAAATCCCAATGTTCGGTTACCATGCCCGGGTGGGCAATAACGGCTAGTCCGCCCGCGTTTTTAATCTGTTTAATGGCTTCCACGGCTGTGACCCCAATGGCGGGCACATAGCCGGGCTGCCCTTCCAACAAATACTGCCGAAATGCCGCCTGGCGTGAGTGAGCCAACCCTTTGGCTTTTAAGGCGTCAGCCACGTGGGCGCGGGAAACCGTATTGGGCGCGCGGGAAAAAACGTCATCTTCCGTTAAATCTACCCCGGCAGCTTGCAGTTGGGCAATCACTTTTTTAATGCGCCCTTGGCGGGCTGTGCGGTTGTGGGACAAAAAGGCTTGAAAATTAGTATTGTTTACATCTATATTGTAACCCGTAAAGTGCAGGTGGTCGTGCTCGCACGTGCTGATTTCCACGCCGGATACTAAGCGCAAATTGTGTGTGCGTGCCAACGCGGCGGCCCGGGCGGTGCCGTCGGTAGTGTCGTGATCGGTCAAGGCAAAAAGTTGCACACCCTTTTTTAAAGCGCTGTGGATGAGTTCCTCGGGCGTGCAAGTACCGTCGGAAAATATAGAATGGGTGTGCAAATCAACCGTGGGCATATTAGACGCGTTCTACTGCGGTTACGCTGGGGACTACTTCTTTGATGCGGCGTTCTACCACGGCTTGCAGCGTCATTTGCGCGTGCGGGCAGCTGCCGCAATGGCCGCGCAAACCGACGGTTACAATGCCGGTTTTTTCGTCCACGCTGACGAGCTCAATATCGCCCCCGTCGGCTTGTAAAATGGGGCGGATTTCGTTAATTACTTTTTCTACGGCTTCTTTCATAAAAAATACCTCGTTTCCTGTTTTTTATATTATAGCTTTTTTTGAAGGGGGGCGAAAATTTGAAAAATACTTGCAAAACCGGGCGCAGTATTGCTATACTTTTTATGTAAGATTTTGCTGTAATTTTGTAAAGGAGAATTATGAAAAAACTAATCGCTTTGTTTTCGCTCTTACTCTTGGTAAGTGCCCCGGCCTTGGCTGAGAAATATGCTAGCGTCAATGCTAAACGCGCCAACATCCGCGAATGTGCGGGTACTAACTGCGCCGTAAAATTTTATGCTTGGCGCTATACCCCGGTAATTATGATTAAAACCAATGAAGATAAAACTTGGGTGCTTGTGAAAGATTTTGAAGGGTATCAAGGTTGGATTTCGGCCGATTTGTTAAGCCCCAACGGCGGGATGTCTGCCAAGATTGATTTGAACGTGCGCAAAAGCCCGTCCACCAGTGCCGATATTGTGTGCACCGTAGAAAAGGGCTATCCGTTTAAATATCTTTCCAAACAAGGCAAATGGATTCAAGTAAAAGATGAACCGGTAAACGCCAAAGATGGGGTGTGCAAGGGGTGGGTGTATAACGCCAACCTGTGGGGATTCTTTAAGCAATAATTTGGAAACTTAAAATAAAACACCCCGGTATTTATTATCGGGGTGGTTTATTTTGCCCTGCGAGAGCGAAGTTTCCAAATTTGAGCCCTTAACCGCCGACTTTCGCTCGCGTACTTGCAACGCGTGCGCGTTGTCTTGCAGACGTACTAGGGTTGGCAAGAAGTCCTCTTTGCCAACCCTTGCTCAACTTACGGCGCTTAATCATCTCAAATTTAAAAACAGGGTGTATAATAGTTATTTACGACGCGAAGGTCGCTCACAAATCAGGGTACTGAAAGTTTTACGCGGTGATGTTTAAACGACACAACAAAAGCCGGACAAAATTTTTTGGGCCTTTACCTAAAAAATTTTTGGGTCCAAAGACCCTTGCAATAATTGCATCTTTTTGAGTAAAATATAAATATGAAAAAGATAATGGCTTTAATTTTAGCGTTGGCTTGCGCCGGGGTTTGCTATTACTATTGCAAACATTTGCCCGCGCAAGAAGGACGTTTTAATTTAGCCGGCACGGTTACCGTGCCCGAGCGTTTATTACCGTTAGCACAGGCCGATAATAATTCTTGTGCCATTATCGTTAAAAATGAGGCCGATGTGCCCGTGGCTATTAAACGCGTAGTAAACCCTAAGTTTCCGCTCCAGTTTACGCTGGGGGAAGAAGATTTGCTTACGGAAAGCGTGGGAAAAGAGTTGAAATTGGAAGTACAAATCAACAACCACGGCCAATTGGGCATCATTAAAGAAGGCGATGTATTTGGCGGTGTGGACGGCATGATTACGGCCCACGCCAAAGATATTAACGTAGAGGCCGGCAAGACACTGGGCAAAGTGCAACTAGCCAAAAACGTAAAAGGAAATTTCTTCCGCACCGCTGCTAGATAGATTTTTGCATACGTATCTCCCCGGGGGTGAAATTCCCCCGGCCCATTTGAAACCCCCGGTTAAAAGCCGAGGGTTTTAAGTTATGGAATTGAGAGTTAGTCTATCTTATACCAATTGTAGTTTCCTTGAGAAGCTGGTGTATGTCCTCCTATTTGTTTGCATAGTTGATTAGCAAAGGTATCCGTTTTTAGTGCTGCACATTGTCTGCGGCTACGGGCAGCTGTGCTAGTGAACGGGGCAATAGTGTAGAAATTTATCTCTCCATCAGTGAAACAATGTGTCCAACTATCATATATGGCACAAGTAAACTTTTTTTGATTAAAGTTACAAGTAGAGCGTTCACTGTTTAATTTACAACCTGATAGTTCAATATCCAAGAGCGAAAAGTCATGAGGATATGTTCCGTTGGCCAAATAATAAACAGTTTTTGCACGGTCTATAGCATTAGCGAGAAGGATCATTTCTGAGAAGCGTGATTTTGCTACTGCCATTTTGTATTGCGGCACGGCTACCGCAGCTAAAATGCCGATAATCAGTACTACCACTAATAACTCAATGAGTGTAAAACCGTGGGCTGTTATAAAATTAGATAATCCCTGAAATTTTTTCAGGGTCTTCGACGCTTGCTGTTGATACACTACAGGCGTGGAAGATCCCGAAATAAATTCGGGAATAATCTTATTGTTTATTACTACATTATTTTCTTTTTTCATACGTTTTTCTCCTGTATAGTTAGTTCCAATTTCTCTGCCTTTGAAAAACGTATAAAAACGGCTATTAGATTGAGCCTATCTAGGTAACCCAAAAAATAACAGCCGTAGCCCGCCATATAAAATGGCAAACATTCGGTACAACACACCGGGGTTATAAGGCCCGGCACGTTGTACCTAAAAACAGCTGTCCTTGAACCTAGATAGTGCCTTATGCAGGCTCTGCGTTTCTAAAACGCTTTCAAAGATAGTTTAAAATTGTACCCATAGTATAGCAAAAAATAGTGCAGCTGTGAAAAAATTTGTCGCGCGCGCGTTCTAAGAATATAGTAAAATATAGAGGATGAGACGAGGTTTTTTTCTATTAGCTACGGTTACCCTTTCTTCGGCATTATATGCCCAAGATATACTTACGCGCGGAGCTGCGCACGAGGTGTTTACCCGCTACAACCCCGCTCTTTTGGAAAAAGCCGCCCAGGATGAAAATTTAAACCGATTTGTCGAAGATCTACTGGCACAATATGTTGCCCAGAATTTGCCAAACACGTTGGAAACCCGCTATACCTTAGCCGCGCTAGCGCGTAATTTTGAAAATTCGCTTGTCGTCAACGCGGCGCTTAGCCAGTACAAAAATGCGCTGATTTATTCACAACAAGGCGCAAACGTGCAAGATGCCGCGCGCGAACATGCCCGGCAAATTTTAGCCGCTACTTATCCGCGTATTTGGGCCGTTAGCGTGCAAGTGAAAGAAGATTTACTTTTGCAGTATAAACAGCTAACGCATAGCCAACTAACCGCGGATGAAAAACAAACCGTGCAAGCGGCCATTAAAGCCGTGCAAGCGGATTTGAAAAATTTGCGTACCCATATTGGGGAGCAACTGGTCGCGCTGACGCAAGCGGCGCTTTTGCAAGCCGAAACGCAAGTGGCCGAAACACAGCTTAAACAAGCGCAACAAGCCAAGGGAAGCACTAATTTACACGTAAAAACCAACCATAAAAAACCCGTAGCCGGGTAGCAACGGGTGCCGTACTTCACATTTTAATTTTTTAAGGATTTTTATATGATTCAAACTGTAATTAACAAAATTTTCGGAACGAAAAGCGAACGTGATTTAAAGAAAATTCAACACTATGTAGACGCGGCGAATGCGCTCTCGGCCGGTATGGAAAAACTGACCGACGACGAGCTGAAAGCCAAAACACAAGAATTTAAAGGCCGCCTGGCTAAAGGCGAAACGCTAGATGATATTTTGCCGGAAGCCTTTGCCGTTGTGCGCGAAGCCGCCAAACGCGTCATTGGCTTGCGCCCGTATGATGTGCAACTATTAGGCGGTATTGTGCTGCACCAAGGGAAAATTGCCGAAATGCGCACCGGGGAAGGGAAAACTTTAGTGGCTGTTTTGCCCTCGTATTTAAACGCGCTAACGGGCAAAGGGGTGCACGTAGTAACTGTCAACGATTACCTCGCCAAGCGCGACCGTCAATGGATGGGTCCCATTCACGAATTTTTGGGCTTGACCGTCGGCTTTATCGGCCACGATATGCCAAACCCGCAACGGCGCGAAATGTATCAAAAAGATATTACCTACGTAACCAATAACGAACTGGGCTTTGACTATCTGCGTGATAATATGGTCATCAACCGGGAGGACCGCGTATTGCGCCCGTTAAATTACTGTATTGTGGACGAAGTGGACTCCATTTTAATTGACGAGGCCCGCACGCCGCTTATCATTTCCGGGCCGTCAGACCAAAGTACCGATAAATACTATATCGTCAACCGTTTAATCCCTTCTTTAAAAGTGCGCATCATTACCGAAAAAGACGAAGTAAAAGCTAAATATGAAGGTGTAAATTTAGATGCAGGTGTGGATGCGATTATTGACGAAAAAGCTCATACTGCTACGCTTACCGATACCGGCATTGCCAAGGCCGAAAACTTTTTAAACGTTAAAAACCTCTATGATGATGTGCAATCGGAATGGGTTCACCACATTAACCAAGCTTTGCGCGCGCACCATTTGTACGAACGCGACGTGGACTATGTAGTCAAAGACGGCGAAGTCATTATCGTGGACGAATTTACGGGCCGCTTAATGCCCGGGCGCCGCTGGAGTGACGGACTTCACCAAGCTGTAGAAGCCAAAGAGAATTTGCCCATTAAAGAAGAAAACCAAACGCTCGCTACCATTACATTCCAGAACTTCTTTAAACTGTATAACAAACTCTCCGGCATGACGGGCACCGCCATGACCGAAGCTAACGAGTTTTGGCAAATTTACAAATTAGACGTGGTGGAAATCCGCCCGAACCGTCCTTCTAAACGCATTGACTACCCCGATTTGGTGTATTTGACCGAGCGGGCCAAGTTTAACGCCATTGTGGAAGAGGTAGAGGCGTTGTGGAAAAAGGGGGCGCCGGTGCTGGTGGGCACGCGCAGTATTGAAAAGTCCGAAAAACTCAGCCAAATGCTCCGCCAAAAAGGTATTCCGCATAAAGTATTAAATGCCAAATACCACGAAATGGAAGCCCAAATCATCAGCCAAGCCGGGCGTAAAGGAGCTGTGACGATTGCTACCAACATGGCCGGGCGCGGTACGGACATTGTGTTGGGCGGTAACCCCGCTACACCGCAAGAACAGGAAACGGTCGTCAATTTGGGCGGGTTGCATGTAATCGGCAGTGAACGGCACGAGAGCCGCCGCATTGATAACCAGCTGCGCGGGCGCTGTGCGCGCCAGGGGGACCCGGGGTCTTCGCGCTTTTACATTGCACTGGATGATGAACTGATGCGTTTGTTTGCCAACTCGCAAAAAATTGCGTCTATTTTATCACACGTGGGGATGCAAGAGGGGGAGGCCATTGAATCGTTTATGCTAACCCGCCAAATTGAAGGCGCGCAACGCATGGTGGAAGGGCGTAACTTTGATATCCGCAAACAACTTTTAGATTACGATAAAGTCATGAACCAACAACGCACGGCGGTTTATGGAATCCGCAATGCCATTTTGGATGGGGAAAATATGACCGATAAATCCCACCAGATGATGGAAGAAATTGTGGCCGACCTGGTGGAACAGTATTATAACCCGCAACATCCGCAGCGCAGTGACTTTGGCGCTTTGAACAACGGCCTGCGCCGGTTCTTCCCGATTCCGTTTGAATATACGCCCGAAATTGTTGGCAAAAAAACGCAAGGCGAGTTAATTACCGAAATTATGAACGCCGTAAAGGACCTCTATGCCCAGCGCACCCTCTATTTTGCCGAGCAAGGCATCAACTTTAGCGAAGTAGAGCGCATGCTTTTGTTGCAAATTATTGATACGGCTTGGAAACAAAACCTCTATGAGCTGGACCAACTGCAAAACAGCGTCAGTTTGCGCGGTTATGCCCAAAAGGATCCGCTTATTGAGTATCAAAAGGAATCGTACAAATTGTATGAATCCATGATGAACCGTATCCGCGATTTGATGGTCAGTTATATCTTCCGCTTGCAGCTGCCGCCCCGGCAAACCGCCGCCGAGCGAGCCCAAGCGGCCGCCGCTAAAAACCCGGACCGGGATCAAAATGCCCCTGTGCAAAAGCATATTGGGCGTAATGATCCGTGCCCGTGCGGAAGCGGGAAAAAATATAAAAGATGTTGTGGAGCAAACCAATGAACAAAATGATTAAAAATGTAGTTTTAATTGCTGCTATAACAGTAGTAGCGTTTTTGATTCCGCTATTTTTGGCGCATGATGCCCCGATTGAGGTCAATATTCCTCAGTTGGATGCCGCGGAAATAGCCGCCCAAAAAGAGGCTGCCCAACAGGCTGAAAAACAAGCCCAGCGTGAAGCTCGTATCCGTCGGGTGTATGCATGCCAAAAGGATGAAGATTGTATCATTGTGGAAAAAGATCCGTGCGGTTGTGCCGTGGGGCCGAAAGGCCTGGTAGCCATTAACGTAGATTTCGTCACGGATTTTAACACCCTTAATAGTAAACAGATTACAACGGCTTGTCCGGATACGATTTCTACGGAAAAAGAATGTAGCGCAGAGGCGCAAGCCGTATGCCGGGCCCGTACTTGTAAAATTACGTACTAATTATGGTGCTTGAGTCCCGTTCGTCCGATACTGCTGTTGCGGTGCCACCTGCCCAAACCGGGTGGGGAAGCCGTGTTATGTGTGAGGGAAGCCGTTTGTTATTTTTAACGGCGTGTTTGGTGTTGACGGCTGGACTTTTTTATATCAGCTATCCGAATGTTTCGTTGTCGTTTGCCGCGTGGCTGATGCTGGCACCGTTTATTTGGGGGATAAGTAAAGTACGCAGTATTTGGGGTTCATTTGGCTATGGGTGGCTCACGGGCCTTTGTGCCAATGCGGCGCTACTTATGTGGATTTACCCGACTTGTTTGCAAGGCGGCGGACTTTCCAAAACGTTATCGTTGGCGGCCTGGCTGGGGCTGAGTGCCCTCTTAGCGCTTCAATTTGCGGTGTTTGGGGCTGCGTGCTATTTTTTAAAGAAAACCGGGGCGTTATTTCCGCTATTGGCGGCTTGCGGGTGGGTAGCTTTGGAATGGCTCCACCAAACAGTTGCTTTTTACGGGCTTGGGTTCCCGTGGATTATGTTAGGATACACCCAATGGAATGTGCCGCAAGTATTATATATTGCTTCGTTTACCGGGGTATATGGGCTTAGTTTTGTGCTTGCGTTTACAGGCAGCTGTGTGGGGTGGTGTTTTGCTGAGCCCGGTTTTAAAAAGGGCCTCGGTCAACTGGTTATAGCAGTTTTGGTGTTTGCCGGGGTATATGGTTTTGGCCAGCAGATGCAAAAACGTTATGCACGTTTTATGGCGCATCCGCATTCGCTACTTAGTGTACAGGCCGCGCTTTTGCAGCCCAACATTGACCAATACCGCAAATGGACCCCCGAATATGAAGACGAAATTGCCCAAACTTTACAAAATATGGGTGCCTCTTTAGCCGGGCAAAACTTATATTTGGCTGTATGGCCCGAAAGTGTAGTACCGAGTGCGTTAACCGAAGAACGCTATTTTGATTTGTTTTCCAATGTGGGCAAAGCGGCGGGTGTGTATCAGGTAATCGGATCCAATTTATCAAATGGGAACACGCAACAGGTGGGGGCCTATTTATTGAATCCTTCGGCAGATAATCTATCTGCCTACCGTAAAGTAAAATTAGTGCCGTTTGGGGAATTTATTCCGTTTGAGTGGCTCGTTAAAAAAATCGTCAGGAATGTAGATGTGATGGGGGCGTTAGGCGCATTTGTACCGGGAGAAATGGAACAACCGCTTTTAGATGCCGGCGGAGTCAAATTAGGGACAACGCTTTGTTACGAATCTATTTTCCCGCAGTTATGGCGTACCCAAGCTAACCAAGGAGCCCAGCTCTTTGTAAATATCACTAACGACGCCTGGTTTTTTAATACCGCGGCACCGCACCAGCATTTAGCCGCCAACGTACTACGGGCGGCTGAAAACGGGCGGCCTGTGTTGCGCGCGGCCAATACCGGAATTTCGGCCTATATTGACAGATTTGGGAATATCCGGGCAAAATCGGGCCTGTTTACACAAGAAATTTTAAAAACGAACGTGCCGCTTTCCGTGCGCACCCAAAGCACTTTTTATGCTAAGTGGGGCGATTGGTTTGCCTGGCTATGTGCACTCATCTCTTTTACAATCGGGATTTCGACTATCGTGTTTTGGTATGAATAACATTGAATTTAAAGATGTGGAACAAAAAATTGACGAGCTTTCGGCCCGGGTAGCCAAAATTGAAGCCATTGATAAAGTGGCCGATAAACAGGTCGAACTGGCACGTTTACAGCAAGTGTCGGCCGCGCCTGAATTTTGGAATGACACACAAAAAGCCAAAGAAGTTTCCCGCCAAATTGATTTGTTAAAAACGTCTATTGATACTTTTTTTGAACTCAAAAAACACTTGGAAGACGCCCGTGCCCTTTTTGAATTATGTAAAGAAATGCAGGACCAAAACGAATTAAATGTTTTGTTTGAAAGTTTGGCACAGACCGAAAAACAAGTGGCGCAAAAAGAGGGCGAAATCCGCCTAAGCGAACCGAACGATAAACTAAACGCTATTTTGACTATCCATGCCGGGGCCGGCGGAACCGAGTCATGCGATTGGGCGCAAATGTTGGTGCGTATGTACACGCGATGGTCCGAACAGCACGGGTTTAAGTTTTCTATTTTGGACTCCCAACCCGGCGACGAAGCCGGTATTAAAACGCTCTCTGCCATAGTAGAGGGGCCGTTTGCTTATGGGTATTTAAAGGGAGAAAACGGTGTGCACCGCTTGGTGCGCGTATCGCCATTTGATGCCAACGCACGGCGGCATACGTCGTTTGCATCGTGTGATGTATTGCCCGATATTGACGAAGATATCAATATAGAAATTCCGGAGAGTGACATTGAGCTGGAAACTTCGCGCGCGGGCGGCCACGGTGGACAGAACGTCAATAAAGTGGAAAGCGCGGTGCGCTTACTGCATAAACCGACTGGAATTGTGGTGTCGTGCCGCATTGAGCGCAGCCAGTTGCAAAACCGCCAAACCGCCATGAAGATGCTTAAAGCCAAACTCTATGAACTGGAAATGGACAAAAAACGCGGCGAGGCTGAAAAGCGTTACGGCCAAAAAGGCGAAATTGCCTGGGGCCACCAAATCCGTTCGTACGTGTTTATGCCGTACCAGCTGGTCAAAGATTTACGCAGTGGGTATGAAACCAGCCAAATCAGTGCCGTTATGGACGGCGACTTGGACCCGTTTATTTTGGCTTATCTCAATTACGAGGCCGAGCATAAAAAAGCATGAAACGCGGCTTATATATTCACATTCCCTTTTGTAAACAGAAATGTAATTACTGCGATTTTTCCTCCTATGCCGGACAGGAAAATTTGCTGGATGATTACTTAGGCGCCTTAGCGCATGAGGCGGCCCTTAACAAAGAAATTGCCTGTAAAACACTGTATGTGGGTGGCGGTACGCCCAGCCTACTGGCCGAGCACCAACTGCGCCGCTTGGCTAAAATCATCCGCAAAAATTTTACGCCCGTAACGGCGTTTGAAGAAAGCACGTTTGAAGCCAACCCCGAAAGTTTAATCCCGGGCAAAATAGCCGTATTGCGCGAGCTGGGCTTTAACCGCCTGAGCATGGGGCTACAAAGCTTTCATGACGACGAACTGAAGCTGTTGGGCCGCGTACATAATGCACAGCAGTTTTTAGTGGCCTATCAAGCGGCGCGCGCGGGCGGGTTTGAAAATATCAATGTGGATTTAATCGCCGGGCTTCCCGGGCAAAAATTGGAAACTTTTTTGGATAGCGTAACGCGTCTTGTGGCCTTGCGGCCCGAGCATATTTCTGTGTATGGGCTTCAAATTGAAGAAGGCACGCCGTTTTTTGCGCGCGGGGTCGTATGCGATCAGCCGCTCATGCGCCAAATGCTTGAGAAAACGAACGAACTTTTAACCGCGGCCGGGTATCATCATTACGAAATTTCCAACTACGCTTTGCCGGGCAAAGAGGCTGTGCACAACGCCAACTATTGGCAAAACGGCGAGTATATCGGGCTGGGCTGTGCGGCGACTTCCTACCGTAACGGCAAGCGCAAACAAAATACGCCTAATTTAGTCGACTATATTTTTGACATGGAAAATGGCAAAACGCCCATTATATTTTCCGAGCGGTTAACCGGCAAGGCGAGCGAGGGGGAAACACTACTGTTGGCTTTGCGTCAATTGGACGGTGTGGAGCTTACGCCGCAGCAAACCGAACTTTTTGGCGCGGAAATTGAAAAACATATCCAAAACGGACTTCTCACGCGCGACCATAAAAAGGTAAAATTAAGTAAAGAGGGGCTGTATTTGGCAAACGAAGTGATGCGCAGTTTTGTGGCCCCGTTTGAGGACGAATGCAAGTAAGCGCAGTTCATACGGATGTGTTTGAAGAAGGGGCCGATTTAGTAAATTTTATAGTGCAGTTCATTCCGCACGTGCAAGAAAATACCGTGCTTGCCGTATCCTCTAAAGTAGTAGCTCTTTGGAAAAATAATACCGTGCCTTATGAAAGTACCGCTCAAAAAGAGGCGCTTATTAAACAGCACAGTACGTCCGCATTAAAAACACCGCTTGCGTGGTTGACGATTAAAGAAGGCATGGTGATGACCAATGCCGGCATTGACGAGAGTAATGCAAACGGTAAGCTGATTTTTCTGCCTGATTGTTACGCGTGTGCGGAGGAACTTTGCACCGCGCTTAAACAACAGTGGCACGTGCAAAACTTGGGCGTGGTCATTACGGACAGTATGATTTTACCCTTGCGCGCGGGTGTGATTGCCGCGGCGGTAGGGTATAGCGGTTTTAAGGGTGTAAAAGATTTGCGCGGAACGCCGGATATTTTTGGCAAAGCGCTTCAAACTACGCTGGTGGATGTGGCGGATAGTTTAGCTACGGCGGCCGCACTGGTCATGGGCGAGGCCAACGAACAATGCCCGCTATGCGTTATTGAAAACGCGCCCGTGGTATTTACGGAACAAACGGACCGGGACGAAATTAAATATCCGGCAACCGACGATTTATATACACCGCTGTTACAGGCGGCAAAATTAGTAAAAAAGGAGAATTAAATGAAAGAAGTAGCCAAAGAATTCAAGCAATTCATCATGCGCGGTAACGTAATTGATATGGCCGTTGGTATCATCATCGGGGCCGCGTTTACCAAGATTGTAAACTCCATGGTGTCCGATATTTTAATGCCGCCCTTGGGGTTACTGATGGGGAAAGTGGATTTTTCCAATTGGTTTATTGTGTTAAAACCCGGTGCCGACGGGGTGCGCACGTTTACCACCATGGCCGACGCGCAAGCCGCCGGTGCCACGACGCTTAACTTGGGTTTATTTTTAAACGCCATTATCAGCTTTGTGATTGTGGCGTTTTGTGTGTTTTTGCTCATCAAAGCTATCAATAAGATGAGCAAACCGGCCCCGGCCCCTGCCGCCGCGCCGACCACCAAAAAATGCCCGTTCTGCTGCAGCGAAATTGCTTTAGAAGCTACCCGCTGCCCGCACTGCACGAGCGAAATTAAATAATAAATATAACGTGATATTAAAATGCCCCAAAACTATTTGTTTTGGGGCGTTATTATAAGAGTTTTTGCTATTGCACCCCTAAACCGGCACAAGTTTCTTTTAGAGAGTCGCGCATGTGTTCAGTACCAAAAGAATTTTTCCAAGCTTCACAAACTAATTTTGTATTTTGGGTGACAGATTCCATTTTCCGGCCTAATAGACAAAAATCTGGGTAATACCGTCCTAGAAATGATTTAATATTATTTTTGGGAGCCGAATATGATAAAAAAGTATGCCATAAATGTGGAAGTTTAGACATTATTAAATGGGGTAAACACAAAGGCAAACA
>JAZUSP010000038.1:0-16332 GCA_045606805.1 Elusimicrobiaceae bacterium
ACCCCCTCAGCCGCGGCCGAGCTCGTCGTGCAGAACTCGCAAAACACAGCCGCCCAAATTGCCAATTTGCAAAAGCGTATGCTCCAGGCCGTGTCACTTTTTTACGAACGCTTTAAACGCCGCTTTGATTTGGCCATAAATTCGCGCATTTTAAAGGACCCGCAAACGCTCACGCAAGAAAAAGAACAGGAACTAGACGAACTTTCCAAACGTTTAGAAACAGCCTGGGCGGAAAAATTAACTACATTTACGCACCGCTTTGACGTAGCTCGCCAAAAATTAAATGCGCTCGGCCCGCAAGCCGTGTTAAAACGCGGTTACAGCATTACGCGCAAAGCCGACGGCACGGTCATCAGCCGCACCGCGCAAACCGCCCCCGGCGAAACGATTTATGTACAAGTACAAGACGGTATGATTCACACGGAGGTTAAATAACTATGCCCAAACTTTCTTTTGAAAAACAACTCGCACGGTTAGAAGAAATCGTAGAAAAACTGGAAGAAGAACAAACCGATTTAGACGCTTCTGTCAAACTTTTTGAAGAAGGCATTACGCTTTCCAAAGAGTTGGCGCAAAAGTTGGAAACGGTTAAATTTAAAGTCAGCGAACTGAAAAAGAAAGGGGCCGAACTCGTAGCCACCTCCTTTGACACCGAACTGGCCGAGGACGATAATGGCGAAGCATAAACTACGCCTGGACATGGCACTTGTGGAGCAAGGTTTTTTTAACAGCCGCAACCGTGCGCAGGCGTCCATTATGGCGGGCGAAGTGCTGGTAAACAGTCAGGTGGAAACCCGCGCGGACCGCACCATCCTGCCCGAAGATAAAATTACGCTGAAAGAAAAATCCTGCCCCTATGTGTCGCGCGGCGGCCTCAAACTGGCGCACGCCCTTGCGCATTGGCAGATTGATTTAAAAAACAAAGTATGTGTGGACATTGGCGTTGCCACCGGCGGGTTTAGCGATTGTATGATTCAAGCCGGTGCCAAAACCGTGTACGGTGTGGACGTGGGCAAAGGACAATTAGCTGACGAAATGCGCCGCTACCAAAATTTCATTTTTAAGCCCGAAACGAATGCCCGCTATCTAACGCCCGATTTATTTGAAGAAGTTCCGCAATTTGCGGCAGTGGACGTGTCTTTCATTTCACTCACGATGATTATGGAACCGTTGTTTAAAGTAATGGCCCCGCAAAGTGAAATTATTTTTTTAATTAAACCGCAATTTGAACTGACCCCCAAGCAAGTGCCGCACGGCATTGTAAAGACGGACGAAAACCGTCAACTGGCTATCACGCGCGTACAAGATTTTTTCAATGAAAACTTACGTCAAAAATACGCCGCCGTTTCCGGCGACGTAATTGAAAGCCCGATTAAGGGCACCCACGGCAACACCGAATTTCTGTGGCACGTTACACTAGAAAAATAATTTAATCCACCCAATAAGCATCTGCGCAAGCAATTGTTTCTTTCACTTTCTCGCGCCCAATATGTTTGCACAAGTGGGAACTCCCTGTATTGCAACAATATATTTTTCCTCTAACTACCGTAGAATAGAAGGTATCCCTGTGAAGCCCACTTCCCACTAAAGTATAATTTTTTTCACTATGGGTATAAGCCCAACGACCTTCTCCCAAGGTACTTGTACTTAAAGTAAAATGTGAAAGTTGGGGAGAAATTGTTATATCCAACTGCTCTAATTGATTCGCATATTGGCCATTCGCATAATAAAAAGCTTCTTCCGCTTGCATAAGCGACTTAAGATTACTAATTGCCTCCACCGCTCGGCTTTTTTCCACCGCCACTTGATACTGCGGCACCGCTACCGCCGCCAAAATGCCAATGATTAAAACTACTACCAATAATTCAATTAACGTAAATGCACGACTGTTTTTCATGTTCTGTTCTCCTTGTATAATACCGTTTAAACGCGCTAAAATCTTTTATACAGCGTTTTTATATAGAAAGATATATCCCCCCATATCCGGCCTAGTAAAATCGTACCAAAAAAAAAAAACAACGCGTCAAGGGTTTTAAAATCCCTTGACGACAAAAATGACGATTACAACAAATTAAAACCTATAATTTAGTTTTAAGAGCACAGAAAAATAACCGTAATTTTTATTACCGCTGGCGGGGCGGCCGTCTAATAGTTTATCCGTATCAAACCCAAAACCGTGGTAGCGCATTTCCAGGCCCACGGATTTGTCAACCCCGTGCCAATTCATCTCCGCTCCAAACCCCACAAAATAGCCAAACGATACATCCCGCCCTACTTCGCTTTGTTTTTGCGTGCTCATATAGCAGCGGCTGCGCGCATACGTCATTCCACCGCCCAGCGGCACATAAAACCGCACGGTATGATACGGGTTCAAATTAAACCGCAAACTCAGCATGCCGTTCCACAAATCCATGGCGGTGCGGTAACGCACTGCGCCCACTTGTTTGGCCGCATACGCAGTATTCATACCGCCTATTTCAAACCCATATCCCACATACGGGTTTGCAAAATAATACCATTCAAAGCCGTACTGTACGCCGTTATCGCCCCAGGCCAGTTCCTCGTTGGAACTACCTACGTACGCACCCGATTTCCCGCGCGGCCTGGCCATACCGATAAAGACCGAAAACAACTGATCCCCCGCCTGAAAACCGGGGCTTACCGTATGTGCGGAATAATCACTCTGCCCGTAGCCAAGCAGCCCGGCACCGATACAAAAAAGTAATACAAAGAGTTTCTTCATAATTTTTTTACCAATTCTTTAAATACTTCGCCGCGGTGTTCAAAACTCTTAAACTGGTCAAAGCTGGCACACGCCGGGGATAATAACACCACATCCCCCGCCTGCGCATGGTCGTACGCGTACGAAACGGCTTTCTCCAGCGTATCGCACCGCACAATCGGGAAACCGCCGTGAAGTTCTTTCTCAATTTTATCCATGCACTCGCCGATAGACAATACGCATTTGCAGTGGTCTTTTAAGTACGGTAGTAGCACTTCGTACGAGGCACCTTTATCGCGCCCGCCTAAAATAAGCCAAATGCTTTTGTTTTTATCAAAACTTTTTAAGGCGGTAATGGTGGAATCCAAATTCGTGGCTTTGGAGTCGTTGATGTAGCTCACGCCACCCACCACCGCCACCGGCTCAATGCGGTGTGCCATGGCTTTAAAACCGTCAAATGCGGCTTGCACATCTTCGGGCGTGGCCCCGGCACGCAAGGCCATTAAGGCGGCGGCCATGGCGTTTTCCACGTTGTGAATCCCACGCAAATGCGGTGGCCGCAAGTGGCACCCTTCACTAAAAATCAGTTCATCCCCGTCGTAAAATACGTCGGTTTTCATCCAATGTTTCGGCTGGGCCGAAAACGCCCAAATTTCGCTCTTAATATCTTCCACCAGTTGCGCGCACACGCCGTCAGCCGCGTTTAAAACAGCCATGTCCGCGGCGGTTTGGTCCTTAAACAGGCGCGCCTTGGCGGCCACATAATTTTTCATTCCGTTGTGGTGGTCCAAGTGGTCGGGCGTGATGTTTAACAGCCCGGCAATATGCGGGTGAAAATAGGTACTGTCTTCCAGCTGATAGCTGGAAACCTCAATAACAAGCGCATCGCCTTTACTAGCTTTTTCCACACAGGCAGAAATTGGGTTTCCTATATTGCCGCAGACAATAACTTTGCTCACAAAGTTTTCACGTGAAAACTTTTTAGCTAAAATTTCCCCCAGTAAAGTGGTAGTAGTGGTTTTGCCATTGGTACCTGTAACAGCAAGTATTTGCACGCCGGGCGGCAAAAACGAAAGCGCCACTTCCAGTTCACTAAATACGGGGATGCCCAACTCGCGCGCTTTTAAGAGTACCGCACTACCGGGGAAAATGCCCGGGCTCTTGACAATAAAATCGGCTAAAAAAACATTATCGGTGTGGCCGCCTACCTCTACCGTAATATGGGCAGACGGCACCGTTAGCGACGTATTATTTTCGTCGCTAATAAGCACCTCGCACCCGTGCGCGGCCAGCAGTTGTGCCACGGCCTGCCCGCTTTTTCCGCCACCCAGTACCGCGGCTTTTAATCCTGGGAAATTGACTAACTTAAACATGGTTACCCCTCAAAAATTCGCGCACGGTTTCCTGGTCCGAAAAATGCCGTTTTTCCGTGCCGACAAGCTGGTAGTCTTCGTGCCCTTTGCCGGCCACAATGACAATATCGTCTTTTTGAGCCTGCGCCAAGGCGCGGAAAATAGCGGCTTTACGGTCCGGCTCTACGACGTAATTTTTGCACCCTTGCATACCGGCTAAAATATCGTTAAAAATTTGCTTGGGGTCCTCACAGCGCGGGTTATCATTCGTTAAAAACACAAAATCGGCCTGTTCACACGCCGTGCGGCCCATCAGCGGGCGCTTGGTTCTATCGCGCTGACCGCCACAACCAAATACGAGGAAAATACGCCCTTTTTTAAACGGGCGCACCGTGTCAAACGCGCGTTGCAAGGACTCGTTGGTATAAGCAAAATCCACATAGGCAAAAAAGTTTTGCCCCTCGTCAATGCGCTCCATGCGCCCCGGCACGCCGGGCAAGGCGGCCAGGCCGCGGGCAATATCCTCCGGCGAAATCCCGTTCGCGTACGAGGCGGCACACGCGGCCAGCGCGTTATAAACATTGTGCTTGCCTAAAAGGTTAATTTGCATGGGCACGCCGTTTATTTCAAACGACGTATGTGTTAAAAATTCTTGGATATTTTGCGCCTTAAAATCAGCCGCGCCGTTCATGCCAAACGTGACGATTTTTACACAACCTTTAAGCAGTTCAATGAGGCGTTGCCCGTACGGGTCGTCGGCATTGATAATAGCCGCGCGGTTGGGTTTGGGGTTGGCAGGACCGGCCACATTTTCAAACAGTTTTACTTTAGCGGCAAAATAATTTTCAAAGGTTTTGTGAAAGTCCAAATGGTCGCGCTGTAAGTTGGTAAAAATGGCCGTATTGTACCAAATGTTGCGCACACGCTCTAATTCTAACGCGTGGGAAGAAACTTCCATTACTACGTCGGTGCAGTTCTTTTTTTTCATCTGCGCCAGGAGTTTAAACAGCGTAAGCGCGGCGGGCGTGGTGTTGGGGGCTTTGCAAATTTCCACCCCGTTTGCGCGGTAATTGACGGTGCCGAACACACCCGTTTGGCGCCCGGCCGTTTTTAAAATACTTTCCAGCAGATACGCGATAGACGTTTTGCCTTTGGTGCCCGTAATGCCCCACAGGTGCAAATCGTCCGACGGGCGGCCGTAAAATTCATAGGCGGCGTCGGCCATGTCTTTATCAATGGCCTGGGAGCGGAAAAACGGCACGCCATAATCTGCCGTGGCGGGCTGGGCCGACACAATAAGCGCGGCGCCGCGTTTGACGGCGTCTTGGATGAACAAATTGCCGTCCGCGTTGGCACCTTTCAGCGCAAAAAAGACAAACCCGGGTTGCACCTCTTTAGAAGAAAACGTCAGCCCGGTAATCTTCAAATTTTTTTGCGCGGCAAACGCCAGCACTTCACTTTTAAACATAGAGATATGGTAGCAAATTGCCCCGCCGTAAAAAAAGCGCAAATTGGACCTATTTTATTTGTAGGAATAAAGTAGTGAAGATCCTGAAACAAGTTCAGGATGACAATTTCATAATTATTTTTGGGTAAGTGCGGCGATTTCGGCGGCAAACTGGGCCAGGTGTTCGCGGATTTGCGGTTGTTTGGTTTCCAATAGAGGCAGTAGCGTATTGCGCACCCAGTTACGGCGGTAAGCGTCGTCAAAATTCGTTTGGTCCGTCACGTGCGTGAGTTTATTTTGCGTGAGGTACTGCTCCACTTGCGCGCGCGTAATACACAACAAGGGGCGCACAATTTCCACCCTCGGCCGCAACGGGCGCCGTAGCGGAATCCCCGCCAGCCCTTGCGCTTTGGTGCCGCGTAGTAAATTCAAGAGAAACGTTTCGGCTTGGTCGTCCAAATGGTGCCCGAGGGCCAGCTTGGTGGCACCCCACGCTTTGGCCACTTGCTCATACGCTTTGTAGCGCGCTTTGCGCGCGCCGTGCTCGGGGCTTAAATCGTACTTTTGGGCCACGGCTTTAGCGTCCACTTTTTTAATAAATAACGGGATATCCAACTCTGCACAAAGCGTTTTACAAAATTTTTCATCGGCGTTAGCGGCACGGCCGCGTAAGCCGTGATTGACGTACACCGCCGCTAACGCAAAATGTTTCTCCTTAGCTAAGTATTGCAAAAAATGGAGCAAACAAACCGAATCTGCCCCGCCCGAAAGCCCGACGAGAACGCAATCCTTCCGGCCCATAAGCCGGGCCGCAAATGCGCGCATTTTAGGAAGAACGGAGGCATTAAAGTTTTTTTTGGGCATATAAAAAAGTATAATAAATTAAGAGGTATTTTTATATGCAAAAAAGAATTTTAATTGTTGAAGATGAAGCCAGCATTGTAGAATTGTTGACGATGGTACTTTCGCGCGAGGGGTATGAACTGGCTTCGTGCCAGACGGGCCGCGACGCGATTAACATGATGAAACAGTTTCACCCGCACTTGGTGCTTTTAGACGTGATGCTCCCCGGGTTAGACGGCGCGGGCATTGTAAAAATTATGTCTGAAGATGATAATTTGATTAACATCCCGGTGATTGTAACGTCGGCCTTGGTAGAATCGCAGCGGATGTTCCAAATGTATCCGCAAGTAAAGGCGTTTTGCTCCAAGCCGTTTATTTTGACGGACTTAATTGCCAAAGTGAAAAAATTTATTGGCGACGATGAAATGTAAAAAATTCTTCGTAAAAAATTTCAACCCCCCGGACAAAAAGTCCGGGGTTTTTTAGTACAAGTGTTTAATTATCTTTAAACATCTCTTTAAAATCTAATAAAAATTTATCAAACAAACTCTATGTTCCCAATTTAGGATATTACTTTCACTCAAACTATCAACCCCGCAAACACTCCTGCACACTTTTTCAGCCAACGGATTAATCCCCTCCCCATCTGTCAAATACATACATTTAAAAAACTTTTTAGTGCCTGTTTTTTCTCCCCACCATCGTATCGATTTCCCAGAAGATAATTTGATATGACAAAAAATCTCTTTCGTGCTAGACCCTTTGACACAATAATTGAGGCGTTTTTTACTTGATACATATGCTTGCTTGGTGGTAGTATCGTAAAAAGGCAATTCAACGTCCAATTTATCTAAATCATTTGTCCAACTTCCATTGGTTAATTCATACACTTCTTCTGCATTAAATAAAGCCTGCCCCAACAGCATGGCTTGCATATACTGACTTTTAGCTACCGCTACTTGATATTGCGGCATGGCTACCGCCGCTAAAATACCAATGATTAAAACAACTACCAATAACTCAATAAGCGTAAAGCCCGCTTTTGAGCAAAAACAACCTTTAAAACAATTTCTTTTCATACTGTGTACTCCTCCATTTATATAAGTTTATCTTCCTTTATATCTCAAATTTACCAAAAAAAAAACAATGCAAGCTTTTTTTAAAATGGTTTAGCAGTAAAAACAGCAAAAACATAAGCCTCTTACGAGGCTTTGTCAGGCAGTGCCTGGCCTACAACAGCTAATTTTGCATCATGGCAAAATAGTTATGTTGTTTATAACATCACCGGACAAAATAGAAGATTGGCTGATTTGTCAGATTTGAGGCAGATTGAAACCGCAAGTTGCCCAAAGGCATAGCAGCGCTACGTCGAGTCGGAAAGCCGGTTTTAAGGTGCCCAAATGTGGCAAATAGTTGCCCGGGAAACGAGTAGGGCTTCAAAGACGTAAAGTCTTTGAAGCCCTATCGTTAAAATGAAACATTACAAGGTTGTTGTTATTTTATAAAAACGCGTACTCTTTCCAAAAATTGTTCAGCACTTCGTCTAAAAATAACTCTTTGCTTGTTTCGGTGCCTAAAATGGATTTGAGGCTGATGCACGTGGTGCGCAGGCCAATAGGCAAGCGGTTATTTAAATAAATGCCCGCGCCTAACAGCCACGCCCCCGTTTCGGCCTGTTCGGCCAAAATACCCGCGCATTTTTTCCACGTGCGGGCGGGTTTATCGTAGCATAAAATATCGCCGGATTTGGAAAGTTTCGTGCGGATGCCCAGCACATCATAAATCACATCACTAATAGCGTTAGACATAGCCAGCGTAAGTTTCTGCGAAGAAATTTTGGTTTGCGGATCTAAAATCAGCGTAAAATACACGCCGCCTTCGCCCGCGTAAAAAGGAGAACCCTCTTTACCGATTGCTTGTGTTTGGTGGCACGCCAAAATGAGCGTACCGTCGGTTTCTGTGGCAGCCAAACTACGTGCCAACCCTTGCGTGCTGGGGGTTTCTTCCAGCCCGATTACTTTTTTAACTGTTTTTAACGTAAATGTTTTTTCCATATTGTATATTGTACTATTTTTATACCCTCCTACCCCGCCTATCGGCGGTACTTTCCCCACAAGGGGGGAAGATGAAAAGGGCTGCCAATTTGCTTCAAATTATTTTAATTTCATTTGTTTGAGCTCAAATAAGCGGTCGCGCAGTTCGGCAGCCAATTCAAAGTTTAGTGCATCGGCGGCGTCACGCATTTGCTGTTCCAGGTCTTTTTCCAAGTGTTTAATGTTTTTGGCCGTCGGCTCGGGCAAGCTTTCACTCAAAATACCAAAGGCACTCGTTTGCGTTTGGCGTTCAAATTCTTGCAAGTCGGCCTCGGTTTTTTGAATGGTTTTAGGCGTAATGTGATGTTCTTTGTTGTAGGCTTCTTGGATTTCACGCCGGCGGTTCATTTCGTTAAGCGCGTACTTAATAGAATCGGTTTTGCGGTCCGCATACAAAATCACTTCGCCGCCCACGTTGCGCGCGGCGCGGCCCGAAATTTGAATAAGCGTTGTGGTGTTACGTAAAAAGCCTTCGTTATCCGCACCCAAAATGGCCACGAGGCCCACTTGCGGGATATCAATCCCCTCACGCAAGAGGTTAATGCCGACGAGGACATCAAACTCGCCTTGTTTAAACTGGCGCAAAATTTCCACACGCTCCAGCGAGTCTATATCGCTGTGCAAATAGCGTGTTTTGATATTTTTCGTCACAAAAAATTCGCCCAAATCTTCGGCCGTTTTTTTGGTAAGGGCCAAGACTAGCGTGCGTTCGCCACGGTTTTTATGTTCGCTGATTTTTTCCACCAGGTGGTCAATTTGCCCGGCGGTGGGGTGCAAAATGACTTTCGGGTCCACCAGGCCTGTGGGGCGGATGACTTGCTCCACAATGTGATTACCGCTGACCGTGAGTTCATACGGCCCCGGCGTGGCGGACACAAACACCGTAGACGGCAAGAGCTTTTCAAACTCGTCAAATTTTAAAGGACGGTTGTCCAACGCCGAGGGTAAGCGAAAGCCAAAATCCACGAGCATCTGCTTGCGCGCGCGGTCCCCGTTGAACATGCCGCGCACTTGCGGGAGCGCCACGTGCGATTCGTCCACAAACATCAAAAAATCGTCAAAGCGTTTAAAGTAATCTAAGAGACATTGCGGCCGCTCGCCTTCTTTGCGCCCGTCCATATAGCGCGAGTAGTTTTCAATCCCGCTGCAAAACCCGGCCTGGCGGATCATTTCCAGGTCATATTCTGTGCGTTGTTTAAGGCGGTAGGCTTCCATATCTTTGCCTTGCGCGATTAAATCGGCGTGGCGGATTTCCAAATCGCGCTCAATTTGCGTGAGTGCGTTTTGCGTGTCCTCATCCGTTGCCACAAAGTGCTTAGCGGGATAAATCCACGCTTCGTTAAGTTCCGCCACCACGTTGCCCGTAATGGGGTGAATTTCGTAAATGTGCGCAATGGTTTTGCCCGCAATTTCCACGCGGATTGCGTTTTGCGAATACGGCGTCATCACGTCGGTAAACGGGCCGCGCATGCGGAACTTGCCGGCGGAAAATTCCAGCTCGTCGCGCTGGTATTGGATTTTAATGAGGTGGCCGGAGAGTTGTCCGCGGGTCATTTGCGCGCCTTTTTTGACGTAAATGCGCATTTCATTAAAACTATCCGGCGAGCCGATGTTGTAAATGCACGACACGGACGCCACCACAATTACGTCACGGCGCATAAGCAAAGACGTGGTGGCTTTGAGGCGCAATTTATCAATTTGCTCATTAACGGCGGAGTCCTTTTCAATATAGGTGTCCGTCTGCGGGATGTAGGCCTCGGGTTGATAGTAATCGTAATAGGAAATAAAATACTCGACGGCGTTATGCGGGAAAAATTGTTTAAATTCGCCGTACAGCTGCGCGGCCAGTACCTTGTTGGGTGATAAAATGAGCGTGGGGCGGTTTAGTTTTTGGATGACGTTAGCCATGGTAAACGTCTTGCCCGAGCCCGTCACACCCAAAAGTGTTTGCCGTTTATCACCCGCCAGCACACCGTGCACAAGCGCATCAATGGCCTTCGGTTGGTCCCCCGCGGGGGTAAAATTGGAAACAAGTTTAAACTGGTCCATAGGTATATTTTACCTAAAATGGACCCAATTATTTTTTTGCAATTGCTATTCATGCTGGGAAATAATCCAATAACCTGAACCCGATGAGCCCCAGGATTGTACACTAAATGGTTTGCAAGACTCTTCATTACCACGACAAAAAAGAAACCCACCCGTTATCTCAAAATTTGGTCTAGATCCATCCTTTGTCTCTGCATAACAAACCGCGAGTCCGCCAATGCATCGATAGTTATAAAACCCGGGTACAAAATCTAAATCTAATTCTTCCAAATTATCGGTATATTTCCCGTTGGCCAAATAATATACTTTTTGCGACTGATGAATTTTGTATAAATTACCAATAGCTTCCGTCGCACGGGCTTTCATAACCGCTTTTTGATATTGCGGCACAGCTACCGCTGCCAAAATACCAATAATGAGCACTACAACCAACAGCTCAATAAGCGTAAACCCCTTTGTCCCCTTCCCCCTTGAGGGGGAAGATGTCCGCAGGACAGATGAGGGGGTACTTATAAGGTTACCTTGTTTGATTTTCCCCCTCACCCGGCACTGCGTGCCACCCTCTCCCTCAAGGGAGAAGTGCTTTATAAACCTTTGTTTTACTACTGCATTTTCTTTTTTCATTTTATGACTCCTTGCTTTGTAAGTTACCCAACAAAAAAAGCGGCAATTTTATTCTAAGAGCTGTCAGAAGTGACCCTTAAAATAACCGCCGCTGACCTACCTCTTACGAGGCAGGCAAAACAAGGCGATTATTTGACGACTTCTGACATGCGCACCGGGGTTCCCCGGTTTTGCTCGGCGCGGGCTTCCCCCGCACTTCAACAAATAATCTGTAAATAAAACTGCAACCCTTTACTGGGCTTAAGTCATTATATAAAAATAAATAGACTCCCTCACAATTTTATATACTATTAGTAAGCTGTTATTTTCCCTTTTTACAGGAGCCCAAACCGGATATGGATTGGAGTATTGTCGTCAACTCGTTTATCGGTATCATTGCTATTTTAAACCCGATTGGCAACGTGCCGATTTTTTTGGAACACGTCGAAAACGAAACCCCCAAAGTGCAACGCGCCGTGGCGCTACTGATGGCGTGTTCTATTTTTGGATTACTGCTTGTTTTCTTTCTGTTCGGTAACCGAATTTTGACGATGTTCGGTATCACCATTCCCGCCTTCCGTTTGGCCGGGGCCGTCATTATTTTGCGCGTGGGGCTACGCATGTTACAGGGGAAAAGCAAATTTGAAAACAGCGGCATCCAAACCGCCGCTTCATCCGGCACCACGTTTGACCAAGCGCGTAACAGTTTAAGCCATATTTTAGTGCCCGTGGCTATGCCTTTGTTTATCGGGCCCGGCTCCATTACCACCGTTATTTTGTACGCCGAAAAAAGCACCACGTTTTTAATGACTATGAGCATGGTATTTGTGCTGTTTTTAAGTGCGTGCATTGTGGGCCTGTGTTTAGTAAGCGCCCGGTGGATTTTTAGTAAAATCGGCCCGAACGGTACGCAAATTGTCATCCGTTTTATGGGTATGATTTTGTGCGCCATTGCTATGCAGTTTATGATTGACGGCGTAGCCCAACTGCTCCCCGGCACCTTAAATGCCGACTTTATCCACGTCCATACAAACTAATTTATGCCAAACCTTATTTGCCCGGCGGGGTATGCCAGCACCACTAATTTACAGCAAACCCAAAAAGCCATTAAACTTATAAAAGATACCTTCCAAGCCAAGTTGGCCCAAGCCCTTTGCTTACAGCGTGTGTCCGCGCCGTTGTTTGTAGAAAAAAACAGCGGCCTCAATGACGATTTAAACGGCACCGAGCGTCCCGTTTCGTTTGATATCAAACAAACCGGCACCGAGGCTGTGATTGTGCACTCCCTAGCCAAGTGGAAACGCATGGCCTTAAAATGGTACCGCTTTGAGCCGGGCACCGGCCTTTATACGGATATGAACGCCATCCGCCGCGACGAAGAAACCGACAATTTACACTCCATTTACGTGGACCAATGGGATTGGGAACGCATCATTTCCCCGCAAGAGCGCAACGAAGCATTTTTACAGCAAACCGTGCGCAAAATTGTGGGCGTACTTACGGACACGCTGGCTGAACTCAAAAAAAATTATCCGCAAATTAAAACGCACATTGTGCCGGACGTGCACTTTATTTCTACGCGGGAATTAGAAGAACAATATCCTTCTTTGACCCCCAAACAGCGCGAAAAAGCCATCACCCAAAAATACGGCACGGTGTTTGTCAGCCAAATCGGCGCGCCGCTTAAAAACGGCCTTCCGCACGACGGCCGCGCCCCGGATTATGACGATTGGCAACTAAACGGCGATTTGCTGGTTTATAATGAGGTGCTACAAGATGCGTTTGAAATTTCGTCCATGGGCATCCGCGTCAACGCGCAAAGTTTGCAAGCGCAACTGACCGCCGCCCATTGTTTGGACCGCTTAAAATATCTGTATCACCAAAAAATTGCGGCGGACGAATTGCCGCTAACGATTGGCGGCGGTATCGGCCAGAGCCGTTTGTGTATGCTAATGCTAGGCAAAGCGCACATTGGCGAGGTGCAATCCTCACTATGGCCGCAAACCATGCGCGAAACTTGCGCCGCCCACGGCATCAATTTGCTGTAAATTCACACTACTTAAAACGAAAAGCACCCGCAAAGGGTGCTTTTAAATGGTGGGGCAGAAATTTTTGATGGTGCGCGGGTTCTTAGAACGCCGAGTGGTGACGCGCAATTCCCTGTTTAGCAGGCAATTAACAGGCAAAAAACAGGCATTTGAAAAGTTTATCTATTGGATTCTAAAGCATAATTGGGATTCTCGTCCTCTTCAGATAAATATCTGCCAAAAACACCCTCAATTCCCTACGCAGAGAAACAGGGAAAGAACAGGCCATCTATAAGCGTATTTGATAGTTAAACAAGAAATTGCACAATATTCTTTGATACATAATGTTGTTTATTTTGTTGTAATTTTCTCGTCGTAAAAGTATGATGTGTTCTTAGAATTTTATTCTTGTGCAAAAAGTACTGCAAACGCCTAAATTTTAAGGATTTTTTGATATGGTAGAATTGTGTTATTTGGGCAATAGAAAGCCCCGCATACGCGGGGCTTGTTGATTATAGAGCCGATTTTATATCCTCTGCTATTAACTGCGGTGTTAAGCGGTACTTGGTGTAAAGGGCCTCTTTAGAAACCTTGTCCGTAAATTCCTTAAACGAGCCGTAGTTAAGCACCTTCACAGGACTGTTACCGTAGAAACGGGCGATTTTCTCGCCAAAACCGCCGTCCAGTTCGCCGTCTTCCAGCGTTACCACTATCAGGTGGTCAGCTTTCAAACTTTCGAGCATGTTGGTATCTATCCCCGTTATAAAGCGCGGGTTAATAAGCGTGGCATCCAGGTTGAGTTTAGTTTTCAAAAACGCTTTTACTTCGCGTGCTTTCTCAAAGAACGTTCCCACACCGATAAGCGTCACTTTACTTCCCTTTTCTACCATTTTAAACTTGTTCAAAACGGAATAATCAGTATTGTCTTGTTTGCCGCAAGATACAAAATTCATCGGCACGCGAATCGCCACCGGATATTTGTTTTGCTGCACGGACCAGTCTAACATACGTACATATTCTTCCTTACAAGTTGGGGCCAAATACACCATATTGGGAATATTGGAAATGAGCGGGATATCAAACGTAGTCAAATGCGTGGCATCCGCGCCGGAAATACCGCCCCAATACACAAGTATCGTGGCCGGATTGCTATTGAGGGCCAAATCCTGTGAGAGTTGGTCATAGGTGCGTTGCACAAACGAACTGGACACACAGAACACAGGCTTTGCGCCACTTTTGGCAAGGCCGGAAGTCATCGCCACCGCGTGTTCTTCGGCAATACCTACGTCCACGTAGTGCGTGCCCATTTTGTTGCGGAATTCTTTGTTGAAACCGAACACGCCGGGCGTAGCCGCGTTAATAGCCACAATCGGCATACCCTCACTCACTTTTTGCAGTAAATAATTTTTGGTAATGGAGTTATAATCTTCCCCCATGGGTTTGGGGGCATCATTTAGATGCGCAATGGTACCCGGCATAATCCAGTGAAACGGCTCTTTGTTCACTTCGGCAAGTGTAAACCCTTTGCCTTTTTGCGTGTGGATGTGCAAGACAACCGGGTGATCCGTATCTTTCACTTGTTTAAATAAGGCAATCAATTTTTGGATGTCGTTGCCTTCGTCCAAATAAAAATATTCAAACCCTAGTGCTTTAAAGAAATTGTTTTTGACGTTCCCCTTATTTTGGCGCATGTGCGTGAGCATCTTGCAGATACCGCCCTGATTTTCGGCGATAGACATATCGTTGTCGTTTAGCACAATGATAAGGTTACTGTCCAACACGGCGGTGTTGTTAAGCCCTTCCAAGGCCTCGCCCCCGGTGAGGGAGCCGTCGCCAATGAGCGCAATCACGTTACCTTTCTGACCCAGCAAATCGCGGCCTTTGGCAAGACCTATGGCTAAACTAATTGACGTAGAGGTATGCCCAACTTTAAATAAATCGTGCTCGCTTTCTTCGGGCGCGGTGTAACCCGTATATTTGGAGTAGGAGTCCGGGTCCGTAAAACCCGCTTTGCGGCCTGTTAACATTTTGTGCGCGTAGCATTGGTGGGAAACGTCAAACACGATTTTATCGGTAGGAGAATTAAACACATAGTGTAAGGCAATCGTCGTCTCAATAATCCCCAAGTTGGAGCCAAAATGTCCGCCTGTTATGTCCACCCGTTTAATGAGGGTTTCTCTTATTTCTTCCGCCAACAAATTGAGTTCTTGCGGGTTTAATTTTTTTACGTCTTGGGGCGTGTTAATCGTGTTTAATACGCTAGTTACGGTTGCCATGTTTATTCTCCTTAAAACTTATATAAGAATATTGTAGCAATTGGAAATAAATTTTAGGGATCTTTTTGTAAAACTGCTACAATGCTATTTTTGACCCCGAAAAAGCAAGCGAAGCGTTCCAACTGCCCAAGAACGAAGAAGTGCTGACTTTCATTGCGTTAGGTTACGCGGCAGAAAAAGCGGAACCCTTGCCCAATCATTTTAACCGCAAACCGATTGAGCAGACTGTTACTTATCTTTAAAACATTCTGCTATTATAGTAATTGCCCCATACAAAACGTAGGTAAGTTCTAGTTAAGTCCTGTTTGTTACTTTAGATACCCGCTCCTAGCCATAGGGGCGGCTTTATTCTTCTACTGTGACCAAAAAGCGCACAAGGCATAATAAAAGCGTGAAATTTAACCGCATGACAACCGGAAAAATCACGCGGATATAGTGTCCAAGCTGTGACTCGTAGTAGGAACCCATACTATCATCATAAAAATGATATAATACATATATAAAACATATGCTGAAAAATAACACATTCCTTGTTTTAATTTCCAAAATAAAGATCTTATGGAATTGTTCCATAGGGATGTATGGTGGTTCGCGTCAGTACGATGTATTGATTGATAACAATTTATGTAGTATTTAAAACAGAGGGCACCAATTTGGTGCTCCTTTTTTTGGAGAAAATGAATGAAAATATTAGTATTAACATTTAATTTGCTGGGCGGCCTAGGAGTATTCCTGTTAGGCATCAAGATGATGAGCGACGGGTTGCAGAAAGCCGCCGGAGACCGTTTGCGACGGATTATTGCCCGTGCTACTACCAACCGTTTTACGGCCACTCTGTCCGGTATTTTAGCCACTTCTATTATTCAATCGTCTTCCGCCACTACCGTTATGGTAGTAGGGTTTGCCAGTGCGGGCCTGCT
>JAZUSP010000039.1:0-19281 GCA_045606805.1 Elusimicrobiaceae bacterium
AGGTTCTCTAGTTAAGTAAGACCGTACCGTCTTCTTTTGATGGAACTGGCAATATTGGATAGGTATGCCCGGATAGCGCTCTTGTAACATCTGTACTACCCCTTTGCGGCCGTCTATGGTAAAACTCTTGTATCTATATCCTAATACTTCGGCTTTCCTCAAACATTGGGCTATATGCTCTACCGTTTCTGTAGTTTGTTCAAAGTATATATTTTGCCCATTAGCACGTATAACTATAAAACTAATACTCCATCCAAAATATACTCCGTCTAAACATACATTGACGTATTGCTCTTTAAGTACAGGACAAAGTGTTTGTTCGCGTAACCGGTCAAAACTTTTTTGTACCCCGCGCATAGTTTTGCCGTACTCAAGGGCTATTTCTTCGTAACTATGGCCTTTAAAACAATAATCTTCGTAGGCCTTTTCGTTCCACTTTTTACCCAATACAAAAGCAGTACGACAAGTTTTACACTTGTAATACTGCTTGCCTTTGTATTTACCCCATTTAATAACGTTTAAACTTCCACATTTACGGCATACTTTTTTATCATACCTGACTCCAAAAATAATATTAAATCATTTCTAGGACGGTATTACCCCAAAAAAGTTCTATTAGGCCCATAACCAATAACAATCCGATAAAAGGAAAAGTCCTCGTCGTAAAACGAGGACTTTTCAAATGGTGGGCAGTACAGGATTTGAACCTGTGACCTTCCGCGTGTGAGGCGGACGCGCTACCGCTGCGCCAACTGCCCTAAAATTTATATATTTATTATATCATTTTTGTCATTTTCTTTGCTATACTATTTTTATGAACGAAAATACGTCTAAATTTGCCCCCATTAACACCGTTTGTTTAATGATTCTTGCCGCAAGCGCCGCCACGTGGGTGCTTGTCTATACCAAAACGGTCCTTATGCCGTTTGTGATTGCGCTGTTTATTTCCATGTTGGCTAACGCGTCGGCCACGTGGCTCAACCGCCAGTGGAAAGTTCCTTACAATTTGGGCATTGTGCTCAATTTTGCCTTATTTATGGCGGTCATTTTAACCGCCATTTCGTTTATTTCCAACTCCATTGAAAGTTTTGTCTCCGGCGCCGATATTTATACCGACCGTTTAAACGACAGCTTAGATTGGTTGGTAACCAAAGCCTCGGCGCACCACATCAAACTAAACGCCGCGTTTATCACGCAAAGCATTGAAAAAATCCCCGTGTTCAACATGGTCAAAAGTGTGGGCAGTTTGCTGATTTCTTTTTTCACCAACACCATGCTGATTACACTGTTTGTAATCTTTATTTTTATGGGTAAAGCGTCGGCGGACAAGCCGTCTTTTGTGGGCAGATTGCAAAAGCAAATTTCGTTCTACTTAATTGTTAAAATTGCCGTTTCTGTTTTAGCGGCCACGCTGACCTGGGTTGTTTTAACCACGGTAAAGGCCGAGCTGGCCATGATGCTGGCCGTGCTTACGTTTATTTTAAATTTTATCCCTAACATTGGGCCGTTTATTGCCACCCTAGCCCCACTGCCGGTACTGTTTTTGCAATACGGGTTTGATTGGCAAATGGTCTTAGTGCTTGCCTTACTTACCGCCGTGCATTTTGTAGTGGGCAACATTTTGGAAACGCGCTGGCTGGGCAAAGGCATGAGCCTGGACCCGATTGTCGTCGTCGCCAGCTTAATTTTTTGGGCGCTGGTGTGGGGCGTCATGGGGGCCCTCTTGGCCGTTCCGCTGACCGCCATTATCAAAATGATTTTGGAACAGCACGAAACAACACAGCCCATTGCTCGGTTTTTAGGGAAAGGATTCTCGCTTAAATGACGCCCTGGAAATATATCCCCACGCTGTATTTGGCCGAAGGGTTCCCGTATATCATTATCAATACGGTGTCCGTCATTTTGTACGGTGCGCTAGGCTACCCCAACGAACAAATTACGCTGTGGACCGGCTGGCTGTATTTGCCGTGGGTCATTAAAATGTTTTGGAGCCCGCTTATTGACGCCCGCTCTACCAAACGCCGTTGGCTACTAGCGGCGCAAACGGCCATGAGTGCCGTGCTGTTGGCACTGGCCGGGCTGATTTGTTTTTACGCCGTAACCCACGCGCAAGCGGATCTCAACTTTTTCACACTGTCACTCCTTGGGTTTTTTATCGGGGCATTCGTATCGGCCACCTTGGATATTGCCACCGACGGTTATTACCTGCTGGCCCTTACCCCGCAAGAGCAGGGCTATTTTGTGGGCATCCGCACCATTTTTTACCGCATTGCTATGATTTTGGGTAGCGGGCTTTTGGTATCCGCCACCGGCTATTTAGGCAAAAAGCTTGTGCCCGCACCGTATAACTGGGCGGTTTTCTTTGGGGCTTTGGGTTTATTTTTTGCCGGGTGCACCGTCTATCACCGGGCTGTTTTACCGCGCCTGCCGGCCGATAAGCCCGCTGCCGTGCCGCAAACACGCGCGTGGAAAGAGGCGTTTGGTGAGTATTTTACGCAACAAAATATCCTCTATATTTTGCTGTTTATTTTGCTCTACCGCTTTGGCGAAGCTCTTTTGGAAAAAATCGTTCCGCTATTTTTATTAAAACCCGCCGCTGAGGGCGCACTGGGCATTTCCATGCAAGATTATGGCCTGATTAAAGGAACGCTAGGTCTGGGGGCCATTATTGTGGGCAACCTCTTAGGCGGGTGGCTGCTGGGTAAATTCGGCTTTAAAAAATGCATTTGGCCGTTTGCGGTGGCGCTGGTGCTCCCTAACATTTTTTACGTCTATATGGCAGCCGCCAAACCGGGGCTTTCTACCGTGGCTGTCCTGCTAACGCTTGAAAATTTAGGTTACGGGCTCGCGATGATGGCACTTACGGTATTTATTATGTACGTTTCACAAGGAAAGTACAAAACGTCGCACTATGCCATTTCCACAGGGATTATGGCCCTGGGGATGATGGTGCCGTCTATGCTATCGGGCAAAATGCAGGCGGCACTTGGGTATGAACTGTTCTTTTGGGCCGCGTTTGTAATTAGCCTTGTAACCTTTGCCATTGTACCGCTTGCGTTTCATATTAAAGCCCTGGACCAAGTGGAAAAAACCAAATGAAAAATATCCCCTCTACCGAACAAACCAACCCCCGCACCGCGCACCTGGACGAGTTAACCCCGCGCCAACTGGCGCGCGTGTTTAATGCCGAAGATTTCAACGCCGCCCGCGCCGTTAAAAGCGCACATCAAGAGATTGCCTCCGTCATGGTGCAAGCCGCCAAAACGTATAGTGCCGGCGGAAAAATCATTTTTATCGGGGCCGGTACCAGCGGCCGCTTAGGGATTTTAGAGGCCGTGGAATGCGTGCCCACCTTTGGCACAAAACCGTCGCAAATTATCGGGCTTATAGCCGGGGGCCAAAAAGCGGTGTTCCGCTCGCAAGAAGGGGCCGAAGATAACCGCGCACAAGGTGCCGCCGAAATAGCACGCCATGCCAAACCCGGCGACTTTGTAATCGGCCTGGCCGCCAGCGGAAACACGCCCTACGTGCAAGGGGCCTTGCAACAAGCGCTCAAACTGGGCGCGCATACGGCCCTTATTTCCTGCAACAAACAAGCCGATACGCGCTACGTGCAAACCCATATTTATTTGCCCACCGGGCCCGAAGCATTAACAGGTTCCACACGTCTAAAAGCAGGCACCGCTACCAAAATGGCACTTAACGCTATTACTACAGGCGCTATGACGCTTTGCGGCAAAACGTACGGCAATTTAATGGTGGATGTACAACCCACCAACCAAAAACTCGTGGCGCGCGCCGTGCGACTGATTATGGCCGTCGCCAAAACCGACGAAAAAACCGCCCGCCGCTTATTATCGGTTTCGGGCAAAAACGTCAAAACCGCTATTGTTATGCACGCCAAAAAATGCACGCGCACGCAAGCGCAACGCCAACTTAAAAAAGCGCGTGGTTTTTTAGAGGAGGCACTGCATGACTAAACTCATTTTAGGCTTGATGAGCGGCACCAGTGCCGACGGGCTTACGGTGTGTGCGATTGTGCCGCACCCGTTTCAAATCGTGCACTTTAAAAACTATCCATATGAAAAAAATTTTCAAGCGCGTTTATTAACAGCTTACCAACTAAGAGCCCCCGCATTGAGCCAACTGCACTATGAAATCGGCACGCGTTACGCCAAAACCGTACAACAATTTTTAAAAGATTTTAAATTATCGCCCGTGCAAATTGCAGCGGTAGGTATGCACGGGCAAACGGTCTATCACGGGCCGCATGATAAAACGCCCAACACGTTGCAACTAGGTGAGCCGTCTTTTTTAGCGTTAGCACTTGGATGCCCGGTGGTGAGCGATTTTCGTGCCTTAGATATTGCCCTGGACGGCGAAGGAGCCCCTTTAATGCCGTTTTTTGACCACTCTATTTTCGGCCGAAAAGCACCTAAAATGTTACTTAATATCGGCGGTATTTCCAACTTGGCTCTCGTCGGTAAAAACGTCAAAACGCTGGGTTTTGATTGTGGCCCCGGTAATACGCTTATCGACTTGGCCTGCCAATTTTATTTCAAAAAACCGTTTGATAAAAACGGTGCGTTGGCCGCAAAAGGTACGCCCGATAAAGTGCTGGTAAACAAACTGCTTAAACAAAACTTTTTCCGTCAAAAGCCGCCGAAAAGTTTGGATAAAAACACCTTTGGTACCGCTTATTTAAAACGTTATTTCCCCATTAAAAATCCGCACGATTTACTGGCCACACTCACGTATTTTACAGCGGCAGCCATTGCAAAAAGCATTACGCGTTTTGTGCCTAAAAACACCCGGCAAGAACTGATTATTTCCGGCGGCGGGTGCTACAATAAAACGCTCACACGCTTTTTACGTGAATTATTACCGCACGTCAAAATTACGACGGCAGCCGCTTACGGAATAGACCCGCAAGCCAAAGAAGCCGCCGCATTCGCGCTGTTTGCCTGGCTTAACTTAAAACGTAAAACCAATCATTGTGCCGGTGCCACAGGGGCCCGCAAAAATGCTATCCTGGGGAAGGTGACTTTATGTTAGATACCACGCGTTTAGTATTCCCCGGTTTTTGGTTTGGTAAAACGCTCGAAGAAGAAGCCCTCGCGCTGGCCCGTGCGGGCGTGGGCGGTTTTTGCTTATACGGCGGTACCAAAACCAAAGTAGCCACCCTTACGCGCAAATTGCGTGCCGCTTCCCCCTTGCCGCGCATTTTAATTGCGGCCGATTATGAAGACGGCCTGGGCCGCTGGCTGCCGGATGCCCAACTGCTCCCTTCCAACTTGGCACTGGGCGCGGCAGATGATGAAAATTTAGCTTTTGAAAAAGGGTTTATTACCGCGCACGAGGCGCTTCAAATTGGGGTAGATTGGGTGTTTGCCCCCGTTGTGGACTTAGCCAATAATGCCCAAAACCCCATTGTAAACACGCGTTCCTTCGGCGCAGACCCGCACCGGGTAGTGCGTTTAGCGGGTGCATTCATGAAAGGGCTTACCCGCGGCGGCGTGCTGAACTGTTTAAAACATTTTCCCGGCCACGGCAACACCACGACTGATTCCCACCTGGCCATGCCCGTCGTCACGGAAACCATATCGCAGCTTAAAAATGCTACGCTCGTTCCGTTTAAAGAACTCTTGCCGCTGGCCGACAGCGTGATGGCGGGACATTTGCTAGTGCCCGCGTTAGACGACCAAACCCCGGCCTCACTTTCCAAAATCATCATCCGCAATTTGTTACAACAAATCATGGGGTTTACGCGTTGTGTATGCACAGACGCCCTGTTAATGAAAGCCCTGGGGGACGAAAAACAAGCCGCCTTGCAAGCGTTAGATGCGGGTGCGCATGTGCTTTTGGTGCCCGAAAAACCGTTTGAGCTGATTGAATTTTTAAAAACGCAAGTTTTCCCGGACGAAACCTTAAAACGGGCCGAGCGCGTGCTTAATGCGCTGTGCGCTCAAGCCGACGAACTGGCCGCCACCGCGCAAAAAACGCCTATAGACGCGGCCGATTTTTCCCGCCGCACCGCGCGCAAAGCACTGGTGCCGCTGGGGCACTTCCCCCCGGTAGAGCCCGGCGATACGGTCCACTTATTAAACGTGGGAAACGACGACAACATTTCCCCCATTCCGTTTATTGATACGCTGCGCGCCTACGGTATTATTACCGAAGATTTTAAAGACCCCGCCGAAACGGACACGCTGATTATTTTATTTTGGCGGCGCTACAAACCGTTTTCGGGCAAAATCGGCCTGACGGATGAAGAAACCGAATTTGTAAATAACGCGGTTAAAAATGTGCGCCGCACGCTACTGATTTGTTTTGCCAATCCGTTTGCGGCGGCCGACGTAAAGACCGAAGGGAAACTTTTGGCGTTTAGCCCTTCGTCCGTATTTCAGCAGGCGGCGGCGGAGTGTGTGATGGGGATGTTTGAGCCTGTGGGTAAGCTCCCCATGAATCTATAAGGGCAAAACATAACTTGCCGTTCCGGCAAGCAATTGCCCTCCCATAGATTTACATACTTGATGCGCTGTATCCGTAAACGCTATACATTCTTTTTTTTGCGAATTGACTGCGCTATGAGCCAAATATACGCGGTACCCAAGCACCCGGTAGGACTCATCAATCCCTTCCTCTGATAAAATATACCCGTTTACATGAGCCGAACCTGTTGTTGTATTCCTAAAAAAGTGATACCGCATTTTTCCACACAGCAAGTTGCCGTTCCCTTTGTTTTCACAATTCCCAAGTTCTGAAATATCCAATAAATCAATATCATTACTTTGTGGATAAAAACCATTTGCCCAATAATATACCTCCGCCGCTTGGACAAGTGTTTTTACATTATTTTGAATCGTAGCAAACCTACTTTTAAGCACCGCTACTTTATATTGCGGCACGGCCACCGCCGCCAATATGCCGATAATCAGTACCACTACCAAAAGCTCAATAAGCGTAAAGCCTTTGGGAAACCAACCTCGCGTAAAACCCCGCCGGGTGTTTATGTGTTTCATGTTTTTTCCTCTCTTTTCATTTCAATTTATCTGTTAAGAAACACATAAAATACGGCTGGAATAGGTTGGAGCTCTTCTACCTTCTCCAAATTATAACAGCCGTGGCTTACTACCTAAAAAAGGTGTGTAAACACTCGGCACAAGACCCCGGGGTTATAAGGCCCAAAATCTTGTGCCTGCATGGGCTGTTTTGGGAGTAGAAGAGAACTTTTAGAAAACTAAAAGTAATCCGTATTCCACATACGGTTCCAAAAACAGATTAAATTGTAAGTTCATTATAGCAAAAAAGAAAAATCTAAATCACTTCCCCATAGCACACGTTGTGTTCGGCGCGTACAATTTTTACGCGCACGAGACCGTGTGCTTGGGTCGTTTCGGGCAGTAATACTTGTTGGAAATTTGAGGTAATGCCATGCACCGAGCCGCGCTTTTTTTCTTCTATAAAAACTTCTTGTTCGGTGCCCACTAAACTTTTGGCAAACGCGGCGCGCAGTTCTTTGTCCAAGGCGCGCAGTTTGTCCGCGCGGCGCTTGATTTCTTCGGGCGGCAGTTGCGGCAGACGGGCGGCCGGGGTGCCCGGGCGCGGAGAATAACTAAACACATGCAGCCCCGCCAATTGTTGCGCTTTAATAAACGCAACCGTCGTTTCAAAATCTTGTTCGGTTTCGGTGGGATAGCCTGCAATGACGTCGGCAAAAATGCCGATTTGCGGCACCTGTGCGCGCAAATCAGCTACGCGCTTAGCATAATCCGCCGCGGTATAATGGCGGTTCATGTCACGCAAAATTTTATCGCATCCGGCTTGCAGCGGCAAATGGAAATAATTACAAAACCGCGTCGGCTGTTGGTGCATCTGCGCGATTATGCCGTCGGTCACCGTGGGCAATTCTATGGACGAAAACCGCACCCGGAAATGCCCCGGCAGCTGCGCAATTTTTTCGCACAACTGCGCCAAATCTGCGCCTGTTTGGGGGCACGCGTAATTACCAATGTTAATGCCTGTAAGTACAATTTCCAAAAACCCATTTTGCACCAGTTGCGCAATTTCTGTGAGCACATCTTGCACAGGTTTTGATTTTTTGACGGACCGCGCATACGGCACAATGCAGTACGAACAAAAATTATCGCACCCGTCCTGAATTTTAATAAACGCGCGGCTGTGCCCCTCATGGCCGGAGACGGTCCAACAAATATCCTCTTCGTTAAAAATCACACGCCCCAGCTCATATTTGCCCACAATTTCTGCCGTCGGGAAAGTTTGCTTAATATGCTCTTTATGCGCGGCCGCGTAACACCCGGTCAGCATTAAGCGCGCGCGCGGATTACGGCGCAAAATTTGGCGGATGAGCTTTTCCACATCTTTATCGGCTTGGTGGGTAACGGTGCAGGTATTTAATAAGCAAATATCGGCAGTTTCAAAACTTTCGGCCGGAGTAAATCCGGCGCGCTTGAACTGTTCTAAAATAGCTTGGCTTTCCACTTGATTGACGCGGCAACCGAAGGTTTTAATAAAAAAAGAGCTCATAACAGTTTCGCCGCCACGGCCACACAGGCGGTTTCCGCGCGCAAAATGTTTACGCCCAACGTAACAGGCAACACGCCGCGCGAAACGGCCAACGCAACTTCTTCTTCCGTCCACCCGCCCGCCGGGCCGACATACACGCGCACCGCACGCGGGTTTTTAAGCTGAGTCATACCCCAAGCCAAAGTATGCGTTTGCTCCGCCTCATACGCCAAAAGTGCGGGCCCGGGCTGAGAGAGTGCCTGTTCAAACGTTACAGGCGGTAAAATCTGTGGGATAAACGGCGTGTCGCACTGTTTACAGGCCGAGAGCATAATTTGGTGCCACCGCTCGTTTTTGCCGTCGTACTTTTTCAGCACATCATACTCACTGCGCGCAGACACCAACGGCAAAAACTGGCTGACGCCCAGTTGCGTGCCCTTATCTAGCACTTCTTCCAGCCCGGTGCGGGAATTAGGTACAAACGCAAGCGTCAAATCCAACGGAACTTTGCGCACGACGCACGGCCGGAGCAGCGTGCCGCGCACAAATTTCTTTTGCACTTTATCAATGCGCCCCCTAAACTGCTTGCCCGTACCGTCAAACACGCGGATAATATCCCCCTCTTTATGGCGTGCGACGGCGCACGCATGGTGTGCCTCGGCATCGTTTAAGAAAAATTCGGTAGTTTTAATATCCGCTAGGTATTGTGGCATATTTACATTGTAGCTTTTTTGCTATAATAAAGTATCTTTTAATGGGAGGTAAAACCCCGCGCCGCCGGGCGCAAAACTACACAATTTTTAGAACTGTTTTTGAAACCGTATGTAGAATACGGGTAGCCCCACAAGGGGCACGATAAGAAGTCAAAAATAGTCGTTTTAGGCACCAAGCAAACGGACTAATTACCCGGTTGTTTGGTGCCGAATGTTTGTCATTTTATATGGCAAGCTACGGCTATTGTTTCGGATTACTTCTTATCGGTCCGGCTGATAGCCGTTTTATGTTGCCGGGCCCAACCAACTTAAAGGAAGAAAATAATTATGCAAAACACAAACACCCGGCGGGGTTTCACGCAAAATGTAGTATCTGTCCCCCTTTGTGGGGAAAGTGTCGCGGTAGCGACAAAAGAGGGGCAAAATAAGGAATATACCTTATGGCCCCTCCTACACCGCCTAACGGCGGTACTCCCTCCACAAGGGAGGGAGATGTCCCGCGCATTTACGCTCATTGAGCTTTTAGTCGTTGTCCTAATCATTGGTATTTTAGCCGCGGTAGCCATACCCCAATACCAAAAAGCAGTAGAAAAAAGCCGGCTGACGGAAGCTCTCATACAGCTTAATGCCATGCAAAAAGATATTGACTTATATCTTTTAGAGCATGGATTCCCTGAAGAACATACAGTGCTTCAAGGACAAGGAACGATTGAGGAAACTTTCCCTCTATACCACCACAAAACCTGTTCTTCTGACTCTTGTGAAATACAATTAGATTCTTCAAACTTAATGTTGGACGTGTGTCTTGGAGATGCGGGTCCTTGCGGAGCTCTTACGGATACCACAACAACCAAATGGGGATATCTATGTGCCTACAAAAACAGTTTGGGTAAATCCTTGTGTGAATCCCTTCCCGATCAAGAATGGGTAGTGGTAGATTATAATGAATTATAAGTATTTATAATTGCCACAGATCCTTGTAAGAATTAAATACGGCCCTCGTTATAGGGGGCCGTATTTATACCTAATTTTAATATGCTGTCTTGTCCTTTTTCTTGTCCCACTCGTCAAAAGGCACGTTATGCCCCGGTATCTTAATACACACCGTGGGCAACGTGCGCTTGCCGGGGGGTAAGGGAACTTCTTTATAAATGACGGCGTCATCAAAGTTGGAAGCCGCCGCGCGCAAACGGTCCGCCGTAAAATAAAGCGCTTTAGGCCGCGCCCAATAAATAGCACCCAGGCACATGGGGCACGGCTCGCACGACGAATAAATAATACATCCTTTCAGCTCAAAACTTTTGAGTTTCTTGCACGCGGCGCGAATGGCGGTCACTTCGGCATGGGCGGTGGGGTCGTTAGTGGAGGTAACCCGATTATGCCCGCGCGCAATAATTTTGCCGTTTTTAACAATCACAGCGCCAAACGGTCCGCCGTGGCCGGCTTTGAGCCCCTTGCGGGCCTCTTTAATGGCCTCGTGTAAAAAATGAATATGCTTTAAAATTTCGTCATTTTTCATAAAGTTTCCTCTACCGTTTGGTTAACTACCGGGTCTATCGTGCGGTTTTGCAAACGCACAAACTTACCTTGCGCCCCCACGCAAAATTCGGGCCCCTGTTCCACGCTAAAGCAGTACGAAACATCATCTTTTTCGCTTCCGCTATACCCGCGGTTTTGCCACAGCCGCCCGGTTTGCGTTTCATGCAGCCCCCATATTAGTTTAACGGAAGTTTTGCCAAATTTCCAGCCCGTTTCTTCGGGCCAGTTATTCTCAAACGGGCGGATAACAAGCGGCGCCAAACCCGTATAGTCAAATTTAGACGGCTTTGTGTCCGTCACAAACACCACATCTGCTTGCAAATACCCCAATTTGTGTAACGCGTTTTGGATTTTTTCGGGTGCCAGTTGCGGCCCGACTACAAACACGTTACCGGGCGTTTTAACAAGTGCTACATTTTTGTACCACTCGTCTAAAATATACACGTGCGTTTGACGACTCACCAGAAATTGCACGCCCAGCGCGCCCACTATTATAATTATTACCGGGATAAATAACTTTTTAGCAAACGCTTTGCGCTGCCAATGCAGTACCCAAAACAACGCCGCATAATACGCGATAATGGTGCCCACTCCCCACGCCGAAACGGACACGGCCGAGAGCTTAAACCCGGCAAAAAATTCCACTAACTTTTGGAAAATTTCCAAGCAAAACACCGTCGGGTAATAAAGCAAAATCCCCGCATGCACCACACTCAGCACATAATAAGCAAAACTCAGCGCCAATAATACAGATGCCAACGGCACCAACACCATATTAGCTAGTAATCCCATCAAAGAAACCTTATAAAATACATTTGTAAACACCGGTAGTAACACCAGTTGCACCGACACCGTTGCTACAAAAATTTGCCCAAAAAACCGTGTCAGTTTCGGCCACCGCGCGGGCACCGGGTAATTCGCAAGCCCGATAATGAGCCCGGCCGTTGCCAAGAACGACATTTGAAACCCCGTCTCAAACAAAGACGCCGGCTCACAAATCAAAATAAGTACGCACGATAAAACCAACCCTTGCCACACCCCGCTGTTGCGCCCCAAATAATACCCGGCCACACTGCACACCGTCATAAAATAGGCCCGCATTAACGGCGCGTCGGCCCCGGCAATGAGCGTATAAACGCCCGCCACCACAAGGGCCGCCCATAACGCTTTTTTGCGCCCCACGCCAAACAGCCCGCAAAAAGCCAAGGTCATGAGCGTCACAAACCCCACATTGCCGCCGGATGCCACCAGCAAATGAATAGCCCCGCTGTCTTGAAATGCAAGCCTCTGCTCAGGTGTTAAATCTCCCTTTTCGCCCAGCAGTACGCCGCCCGCAATTTGCGCCAAGGGCGCCGGAAAACTTTTATTAAACACACGCAAAATATCCCCGCGCACACTGCGTAGCACACGCCAGCCCCACGCGGCCGGTTTTACAACGTGTATGTCGTCACTTTTAATTTCGGTAAATACATGTTTATAGGCCAAATACTTGCGCCAGTTAAAATTGCCGAGTAGATCAACGCCGTAGGGCTCTTGTAAGCAACCGGTAATTTCAAGTGTATCTTTCCATTGCGGCTCAAAATTGGTAAGCCGTGCATACACTTTTCCGTCTGCTAATTTACCGTCCACGGAAAACACTTTAACAATCACATTATTGGACTTGGGCTTTGGGGTGTAAAAGCGTTCCACGCGGCCTGTTAACGTTACCGTTTTTTGCGGCAGGAAAGCATATATATCATTGGCATTTGGTTTTGGCTGATAGAAAAATGCCACCCCGATTATGAGCAAGACAAGCACAAAGAGGAGTGGACGTTTATAAATATCGGGATGCATAAGCAAGAAGATGTAATATAACCTGTATAATTGCCGGTATTTCCCCAAGTAAAAGGGTTATAAAAGATAAGATGATTTTTTAAAACCACCACCGGGTAAAATGGTCCGTACCCTGATTTGGCAAATGGTTGGTCCCCGTATAATGCAACATCAACGGGCGTTTCTTCAAACTTTCGTCCTTCCCTTGAGCGAATACCCCAGCGTCATCTCATCCATATAGTCAATGTCTCCCCCCAACGGCACGCCATACCCAATGCGCGTCACTTGTTCCACTTGCCCGCGCAGTAAATCTGCCAAATACAAGGCCGTTGTTTCGCCTTCGCTATCGGGGTCGGTGGCTAAAATAATCTCTTTAATTTTGGGAGAAGCACTTTGCACACGGGCTAGTAATTCGCGCACTTTTACTTGCTCGGCCCCGCGACCGTCCATCGGGGAAATGGCCCCGTGTAACACGTGGTAAAGCCCCTTATAGGCACCGGTTTTTTCAAGGGCTTCAATATCTTGCGGGTCTTCCACCACACAAATTTGGCTGGCATCGCGCGATGAATCTTGGCAAATTTCACACAGCCCGCCCTCGCTATAGGCAAAACATTTGGGGCACAGCACTACGGCCGATTTCATTTCGCTAAGTGCGGTAATAAATTCTTCCACTTCGCCTTGGCTGGCGCGCAAAAAATAGGCAGCAAAGCGCTCGGCTTGCCGCGGCCCAACGCCGGGCAAGCGTTTCAAAGCGCGCACAAGGCGGTCTAAGGGGCGGATATTAAGCAATTAGCTCTCCGGGGAATATCTCTAAAATCCCTTTTATTTCTTCGGGCGCATCAGCGGTACCCGTTGTTTTACTATCTTCAAACGGCCCGACCGCAAAGGGTTCTTCGTCAGAAATTAAATCGGTTGTGGCTGATTTTTTAGTAGCCGGTTTGGCCGCTGTCTTAGCCACTGCAGTTTGCTCTGCTAACTTAATGGTAATGGTACGCCCTGCTAGTTCGGTAGCGGCGGCCGATAACTCAGCCAATTTATGTTGCGCGGGAATTTGGTAAAACTCTTTACCCGTGGCAAACGTAAGCGTCCAGTTATTTTCAGTCGTAAATTCAACGGCCGAATTAATCATCACATCATACACAAACGGGCTTTTTTCAAATTTGATGAGCATTTTATCCCACACCTGTCGGTTGGAAATTTTGGTATCTAACATAGGCACAGGCTCAGTTTGCGCAGCAGGTACAACCGTCGGCACGGGGGTTTCTGCCACTATTTTTTTAGGCTCAGTTTTAGGGGCCGCCGCAGCGCGCGGCGCAGTTTTTTTGGCAGGCGGAACCGACGGCGTAGAAGAAGGCAAAGCAGTTCCCCCTTCTAAGGCTTCCAAGCGGCGCACAAACGCATCAATATCCAGCACATTGTCCATGACGGTAAACAAACCCACTTCCGCACTGACAAGCGGATTGTCGGAAAATTTTACCTCATCAACCAGCTTGCCCAGTTTACGCGTTAAGCGCGCCAAAAACCCGGCGGAAATACCAGCTAAAAGATCTTTCGCACCGTCAAACGGCTCACTGCCCTGACCAAGGCTAAAATAGAATAAATCGCCCAGCGTGTTTTTCAAATCTTTTAAAAATGTATTGGCGTCAAAGCCTTCCGCTTGCAAGGTTTGGAAAACCTGGTGCATTTGTGCGTTATCCTTGTGGCACAAAGCCTGCACCGCTTCTTTGAGCAGTTCGGTAGAGGTAAGGCCCAGCATTTCGCTCACAGTCTTTTCGTCAATATGCTCTCCCGCATAGGCAATCGCACGGTCTAGCAGCGTTAAGCCGTCGCGCATGGCACCGCCTGCGTTTTTGGCAATAATTTTGGCGGCCCCGGCTGACAAATCAAACCCTTCGGCTTCGGCCAGTTCTACTAAATGCGTGCTGATTTCATCCGCAGTCAGCGGGCGGAAACGAAATGTTTGACAGCGGCTGACAATCGTGGCGGGCACTTTGTGTTTTTCAGTCGTCGCCAAAATAAATACTACATGAGCCGGCGGTTCTTCAATCGTTTTGAGCAGTGCGTTAAATGAGCTGGCCGAAAGCATGTGCACTTCGTCCAAAATAAATACTTTAAAGCGGTCCCGGCTGGCAGCTAACGCCACGGTGTCAATAATCGCCTCGCGCACTTTTTCCACTTGCGTATTGCTGGCGGCGTCTAGTTCCAATACGTCCAAATCGGCACTTTGGGCAATTTCTAAACATTGCGGACATTTGCCGCACGGCTTATCGGTCGGCCCGTTTTCTCCGTGCCCGGTACAGTTAAGCGCTTTGGCCAAAATACGCGCCGTAGTGGTTTTACCACACCCGCGCGGCCCGTAAAATAAATACGCATGCCCAAGGCGCCCCAATTTTAAAGCGTTTTGTAAGGTTTTGGAAATACTCTCCTGCCCCACCATATCTTCAAATGTTTGGGGACGGTATTTATTCGCTAAGCTGACATATTGTTTTGTATTTTCCATAATTAACCTCTAAACTGTTTTTCCACACGACGGCGCGCATGGGTAAAATCTAAGCTGATGCGCCCGGGCCCCAATAAGGCCGCCGGCAGCAAGGATGCAACTAGTAAAATTAAAAGCGCTATATATACTTTATTAAAATTGGAGCCAAAAAACACAATCCCCAAGGCCCCCATGCACAAAACCGACAGCCCGGCCACCCACCGCGTAAACCACCCGAGTAGCAACAAGAGCGCCAAAAAGAGTTCGACAATCACCACCCCCAAAGCCACCGGGACAGGCCACCCCAGCGCGACGGCATTAAATAAAAATTCGCGGTAAAAAAGCAAACACCCCGTGCTTACATATAGCAAGGTTCCTCCCGCCAGCAAACGGGTTAAAAAGATAGTCCAAGAAAACGCTTTCTCATCTATATTACAATGCACTTTTGGGGTGGTCATACTACTCCTACATGGGAACATCCATCGAAAGTGAAAAATAAGTTTTGCGGTTTTTTTCGCGCCGCGGTTCAAATACCTCAATACCACCAGTTATTTCCACATCCCACAGTTTTACGTGTAACCCGGCGCTTACGGCCCCGGCCACTTCGCGGCGTTGGTCGTAATGATACCGAGCAAAAGACACATACGGCGTAATAAAATCGGTCTGGTAACTCAGCCGCGCGGCATAACAATCTTTGAGATACCCCTGTAATACCGCTGTCATATACGGGATTTCGGCCCAGTTAAACGTTACGTTGTGCGGTACCCGGCTACTATATTTTATCACTTTCTGCCACGCCGCTTGCAAGTGGAATCTTTTGATGTCAAACTCCAGTTCGCTCAGTACCGACGTTCCTACCTGCTTAAAAGTGCCGTCCGGCAAATCGTGCCCGGTTATATCTACATAACTGTGGTAGCGTTCCTGACCGAATTTTACTGCTACCACCGGATGTTTCATACCGGCCCAATAATAAAACGGCTCCCATGCAGCCCCGGCACTATATAACACCGCCTCATAACCTACGGCTTTGGGCTGCCAGGTGCCTTGCGCAATCAAATCCAGCGGATCGGCCAGTTCATAGCGCACCTCTAACCCATAGCGCGAAGTAGACCCCGCCTCATCAATTTCCTTATCGCTCATACGATAGTAGCCGTATTGCGGCGTAATGATAAAGCCGTTATCCAGGTCCGCCGCGTACGAAGCGCGCATGGCGGAATATCCTTCTTCGCCCCCAACGCTTGCAAAACGCAACTGCCCGTAGCATAAAGCACACGGGCAGAGCAGTAACAAACTAACAAGCGCGGTTTTTAGACGCATGAAACTACATTATTTGGTTTTTTTGGCTTTGGCTTTAGCGGCCTTGGCATCTAATTCCTGTAAGAATTTGACGTAGTTGGTCGCTTTACGTTTTTTCCAAGCACCCTTGTGATAGCCGTAACCGATAATGAGCGGAATTAACGTCGTGCATTCGCCATAGACCATTTGTTCCAAGGCGGTGGATACCTTCCCCCAGCTGGACGCTTCTTTTAAGGTAGAGCCGGATAACGCCCCGTCGCGTACGTCAGCCACGGTAATTTGTACGGCATATTTGTGCATGGGGATTTCGGCCCCTAACGCTTCAGCCGCTACCACGGTATCTTGCGCAAAGTTTTTGGGCACACCGCCGGACCACATCATTAACCCGGTCTCTTTGGCTTTCATTTTAATTTGCGTCAGTTCCAAAAAATCTTTGGCGCTGTCAATGGAAATGTGTTTAGCGGGGTTTTCGGCTTGGTGCATCACAAAGCCAAACCCGGCCGAACAATCGCTAAACGCGGGCACAAATATCGGCACGCCGTATTTGTAGGCGTTATAAACAACGCTGTCTTTGCCTTTGCCTTTTTTCTCCAGCCATTTGCCCATTTCCCAAATAAATTCGCGGGAAGAATAGGGGCGCGGCTCTAAGGCGTTGCAGATTTTGTAAATTGTTTCGTCGCACACTTTCAGTTGGTCTTCGTCAATGTACGTATCGTAAATGCGGTCAATGTGCAAATCCCGCAGCAGGTTATCGTCTTGATTGTAAGGGGTGCCGATGTAGTGTTTAAAACCAAGGGCTTCAAAGAAGTCCTGGTCCACAATGTTGGCCCCGTTGGAAACAATGGCATCCACCATGTGATTTTGAATCATATCCACGATAATTTTTTTCATACCGGCGGAAATCAAAGACCCCGCAATACACAAGATGACGGAACAATTTTTGTCGCTGAGCATCATGTTGTATATTTTGCTGGCGCGGGCCACTTCGCGCGACGCATACGCCATATTCTCAAACGCCTCCACCATCGGTACCACATTGTATTTTTTCATATCAATGTGTTTGATTGTGTTCTTGAGAAAGTCTTTCTTGGTTGGTTTTGCCATTTTCTACACCTCGTACTGGATTTTTGATACTGCTATTTAGTAAATTATATGAAATAACAACACAAAATTAAATAGAAATTTTTGGAGGATTTTATGTATCCCAACTTACAACAAACCGACCCGGAAGTTTTTACCGCCGTTTCCAAAGAATTATCCCGCCAGCGAGAAAAACTGGAACTAATCGCCTCTGAAAATTTTACTTCGTTAGCTGTTATGCAAGCCCAGGGCTCCGTATTAACCAACAAATACGCCGAGGGCTATCCTGGCAAACGCTATTACGGCGGGTGCGAATTTGTGGACCAGGTGGAAACCCTGGCCATTGAACGCGCTAAAAAACTATTTGGCGCCGAGCATGCCAACGTGCAACCGCACTCCGGCGCGCAGGCCAATATGGCCGTTTATTTTGCGCTCTTGCAACCCGGCGATACGGTCCTCGGTTTAAATCTCTCGCACGGCGGCCACTTGACCCACGGCCATCCGCTCAATTTTTCGGGCAAACTCTATAACATTATTGCCATGAACGTCCGCCCCGATACCGAAGAAATTGACTACGAAGAAGCCGCCAAACTGGCTAAAGAACATAAACCCAAACTCATTTTAGCGGGCGCGTCTAACTATTCACGCATTTTTAATTGGAAAAAACTGCGCGAAATTGCCGACTCTTGCGGCGCCTATTTAGCGTGTGATATTGCCCACTATGCGGGCCTGGTGGCGGCGGGCGAATATCCGAGCCCCGTGCCATACGCCGACGTCGTTACCACCACCACCCACAAAACCTTACGCGGCCCGCGCGGCGGGCTTATTTTGTGTAAAGAAAGTTTAGCTAAAGCCATTAACTCGGCCGTTTTCCCCGGCGCGCAAGGCGGGCCCTTAATGCACGTAATTGCCGCCAAAGCCGTCTGTTTTGGCGAGGCATTAAAACCGCAGTTTAAGACGTACCAACACCAAATCAAAGTAAACGCACAAGCACTGGCCGAAGCACTTAAAAACCGCGGCTACCGCTTGGTAGCGGGTGGCACCGATTGTCACGTCATGTGCGTAGATTTGCGCAACAAAAAAATGACGGGCAAAGTAGCCGAAAACGCCTTAGATAAAGCGGGCATCACCGCCAACAAAAACACCATTCCTTTTGATCCCGAAAAACCGTTTGTCACCAGCGGCCTGCGTATCGGAACGCCGGCCATTACCACGCGCGGTATGAAAGAAAAAGACATGGCACAAGTAGCCGCGTTTATTGACGACGCACTCACGCACCACGAGGATGACGCTTATTTGGCAGATATAGCACAAAAAGTCAAAAAGTTTTTAGAAAACTTCCCGCTGTACCCGGAATTAAACTAAATCTAAAAACCCCCGCCAAAAGCGGGGGGTTTTTTAGTCGAGTTCGTAAGTAAAATAACCGCTTTTCCAACCATCCGGGGTGATGACAGCAGTATCCCTTGGTTCTTGCTCTACACTCATAGATTTACATATCGCCTTATATTTTTCTTCTTTAGCTTGGCAAGACATTGCTTTTTTAGGTGTTCTATCAGTAGCTGCATATCCACGGACATATATTAGGGCCTATTAATCAAAAAAGTTGATAATACCGTCTTAGGAATGATTTTGAATCATTTTTCCCTCAAAATATATTCATTCAGCTTATTCCCAAGCTTGTTGTGGGAACTTCTACGCAGGCCGTAAAAGCAACTACAAACGCAGTTTCTCCCTCTGAAATTTCGCATTAAGATACTATTGAACACCGGGATGCGCAAATTCCCTGGTGCAGGGATAAACTCATTGAATTTATGCTAAATATCAACTTTTTTGATT
>JAZUSP010000040.1:0-5405 GCA_045606805.1 Elusimicrobiaceae bacterium
GGCCGTTAAAAGCCACTACCAGCGTCGAAGACCCTGAAACAAGTTCAGGGATAATCCTCATTTTACAACATCCCTTCATGGGTTTATCCTTTGCTTATTTTAGACCTTGTCACCAACAAAAAGTTCTATTAGACCTAAAACCGCAAAATTGCGTGCGATTTTGCAAACCCACTTTTCAAAAATCAACCTGTTTTTAAGTTTTAAAATCGCAAAATCAACCCGAAATTTGCAATTTGGCCGCTTTTCACCACACGCTCCCACCGCCCACGCTCCGACGGGCGCCGCAAAACCGCCCGCCATTTTGCCAAAAACCTAACAATGCAAATTAAATTTTGTCAAGAATTTTTGCGCAAATTTTACGGTGCTTTTTTCAAATTTACTAAAATATATACATAGCGCTGTGGGGTACAGAGCCCCGCACTAGGAGACACCATGACACAAAAAAACTTAGAACCGATCGCTGTAGTAGGTATCGGTGCTATCATGCCCGGAGCTTTAAACAAAGACGAGTTCTGGAACAACATTCAAACCGGCAAATACTGTATTACCGAAATTCCCGCCTCTTACTGGGATTATAAACTGTTTTACAGCCCGGACCACAAAGCAGAAGACAAACTTTACTCCAAAATCGGCGGTTTTATCCCGCAAACTTTCAAATTCAATTCCTTACAATACCGCATCCCGCCGCAAATTGCCAAGCAGATGGACACGGTGCAACACCTAGCTATTGAAACCACCCGCATGGCACTGGAAGATTCCGGCTACGATAAAAAAACCTTTGACCGCAACCGCACGGCCGTAATTATCGGCAACTCCATGGGGGGGATGAAAAATGAAATGTCCAACACGCGCTTAAACCGCCCGTGGCTCTACGAAATTTTAAAACAAACCCCTACTTATAAATCCTTAGCGCCGGCCGCCGCTGCCCAACTGATGAGCGAAATGGACGCGGGTGTGCGCGAAAAATTTATGCCCGTAACCGAGGACTCCATGCCCGGCGAACTGGCCAACGTCATTGCCGGCCGTGTGGCTAACGTGTTTGACGTGCACGGCACCAACTTTACGGTAGACGCCGCGTGTGCCACTTCCTTAGCCGCCATTGACCAGGCCGTCAACGGGCTACGCATGGGGAATTTTGACATGGCCATTGCTGGCGGTGTAGACCAGATGATGTCTCCCTCTGCCTACATTAAGTTCTGCAAAATCGGGGCCTTGTCCGAAACCGGGTCTTATCCTTTTGATGCGCGTGCCAACGGCTTTGTCATGGCCGAAGGCGCGGGTATGGTCATCTTAAAACGCCTCTCGGACGCCGTCAAGGATGGCGACCGCGTGTACGCCGTTATCCGCGCCGTGGGCGCTTCTTCGGACGGCAAAGGCAAAGGCATCACGGCTCCCAACCCCAAAGGCCAAAAAATTGCCGTGGAAAAAGCATTCGAACAAGTAGAATATACGCCGGCCGATGTGGGCCTTATTGAAGCACACGGCACGGGCACCCGCGTGGGCGACGCTGTGGAACTCGCGTCCCTTACCGAAACCTTTGGCCCGTACGCCAAGCCGGGCACCATTGGGTTAGGCAGTGTAAAAAGCCAAATCGGCCACGCCAAAGCGGCGGCCGGGATTGCGGCTTTAATTAAAACTTCGTTAGCCTTATATAATAAGGTATTGCCGCCTTCCGTAAATTTTGAAACCCCCAATCCCAACGTAGATTGGGCCACCTGTCCTTTCCGTGTGATTACCAAGGCCGAGCCGTGGCCTGCGGGCAAAATCCGCCGCGCCAACGTGTCCGCTTTTGGTTTTGGCGGCACCAACTTCCACGTAGCGATGGAAGAAATGAACGATACGCTTTTAAACAAGCCCGCCGCTGTGCCTACCCAAGCCGCGGTACCTACGCAAACGCCTGTTGCCGCGCCGATTAGTGCCCAAGCGCAAAAGCAAGAATCGTACTTATTACACGTACCGGGTGAAAAAATCCAAAGCGACGTGCTGACTTTCTCGGCCGCTACAAAAGAAGAGCTGTACCAAGTATTAGACAAAGCCGCTTTGGCCGCGGTGCTGGACCCGACGTACTTGCCCAGTATTTCGTACCAAAATCATATCACCAAACCGGGCCGCTTTGCCGTAACCATTAACGTAGAAAGCCCGGAAAAACTTAAAGAGAAAATTGAATTTTTCAAGAAAATTGCCGCCAAGCAAGATGTATGGGCCACTGAGTCCTTGCACCTGCGCATGAAGGCGATTTATCCGTTCACGCCCAGCGAAATCAAGCCGAAAGTTTGCTTTATGTTCCCGGGCCAAGGCTCGCAATACGTGGACATGATGAAGGACCTGGCCAGCAAATACAAAATCGTGCAAGACACGTTTGACGAGGCCGACCGCTTACTCTTGGGCATTATCGGGCAAACCTTAACGGAAACGTTGTGGAGCAAACCCGGCGAAACCAAAGAACAAATCGCCGTGCGCGAAGCCGCCATCAAAAAAACCGAAATGACCCAGCCCGCCGTACTGACGGCCGACATTGCCATGATGCGCCTTCTCTCGTCGTTTGGCATTAAGCCCGACGTTGTGATGGGCCACAGCTTGGGCGAATACGCCGCCGCGGTTGCCGCCGGTATTTTTGATTTTGAAAACGGCCTTAAAGCCGTCTGCACGCGCGGCAAAGTGATGAGCGAAATCCGCGTAGAGGACAACGGCAAAATGGCCTCTATTGCCGCCCCGGTGGAAAAAGTAGAGCCGGAACTCTCTCGCATTGCGGGCTACGTAGCCGTGGCTAACAAAAACTGCCCCACGCAGACCGTGATTGCCGGGGCCAGCAAATCCATTGACGATGCGATTGCCATGTTCACCGCCATGGGTATCCAGGCGGTGCAAATCCCCGTGTCGCACGCGTTCCACTCCGCGATTGTCCGCCCGGCTATGCCGCAGTACCGCGCATTTTTGGATACGCTTACCTTCCACGCGCCCACCATGCCCATTACCACCAACGTAACGGCAGAGTTTTATCCCAGCGATACCGAAAAAATCAAAGACCTTATGGTCACGCAGATTTCACACTCGGTGGAGTGGATTAAGCAGTTGCAAACTACCTACGATTCCGGCGTGCGCCTGTTTGTAGAGTGCGGGCCTAAGCGCGTACTTTCGGCCCTGGCCACCAGCACGCTTTCGGATAAGAAAGACATTAAGGTAGTCGCTTCCAACCACCCCAAAAAGGGCGGCATTGTGGAGTTTAACGACTTGTTTGCCAACTTTATTTCTTCGGGTATCCACGTAGATTGGAAAGGCACCGATATTTTTGGCAACAACGCTACCTACAACCCGGCCTTTGTGAGCTGGGTGCAACAAAACGCGCCTGAAGCTGTTAAGGCGCAAAGCAAAATTTCTGCAAATCAAACACAAACCACAACACAAGATATTGATGAGGACGAAGAACTTATGAGAAAATCCATTGTAATTAGCGGTATTGCCGCCGGCGGCCCCGGCAGCTGGGACAAAATTTTCCGCGAAGGCGTTTTAGACGAAATTTTATCCGGCCGCAATATGATTGAGCCTGTGAGCCGTGAAACCCAACAAAAACAAATTGATAAACACGTAGAATTTGTCATTAAATCGCCCGACGGCAACCACCGCTTTGAACGCTTAACGTCGGCCGAGCAAGCCATTAAACTCTCGGCCCGCGGCGGCGCGTTTGACCTCGAGAAAGAATTCGGCCTGCCCGCCAAGTGGGTCAAATCTATGGACCGCAGTTTCCAACTGGCCATTGCTGCCGGGATGCTGGCCCTCAAAGATGCGGGCATTCCGCTCGTTTTGTACTATAAACCCACCTCTACGGGCGGCTACTTGCCGGACCGCTGGGGGCTGCCGGCGGATATGATTGACGAAACGGGCGTTATTTTTACCTCGGCTTTCCCCGTAGCCAACAGCATGATGGGCGACCTTACCAAACGGGTAGAAGGGCTGCTCAACAACAAAACCGCCAAAGAGGTACGCGCGTTTTGCGATAAGTTTATCGCCCAAATTACCGACCCCGCTTTAAAGGCCGAAATGGAAGCCTGGTACCAGCAAAACTTCAAAGAAAAAGAAGTCGAGCCGCAGGCGTTCACGTCGGAATTTATCTTAAAAACCATTATTATTGCCCACTCGCATTTCTGCCAATGGATTCGCGCCCGCGGCCCGGCCACGGCTATGAGTGCCGCCTGTGCCTCCACCGCGCAAGCTATTTCCGTAGCGCAGGACTGGATCCGCTTAGGCCGCTGCAAACGCGTGATTGTCATTAGCGCCGACGACATTACCAACGATAACGTGAGCGAATGGATTTTAACCGCGTTCCTCGCGTCCGGCGCCGCCACCACCGAGGCCGACGTCACCAAAGCCGCCTTGCCTTTTGACCGCCGCCGCAACGGCATGATTGTAGGCATGGGTGCGGTGTCACTCGTCGTAGAAGAAGAGAGCGAAGTCACTAAACGCGGCATGAAACCGCTGGCCAAGCTTTTAGCGACCGAAATTTCCAACAGCGGTTTCCACGTAACCCGCTTAGACGTGGGCCACGTGGCCAGCGTCATGAACCGCTTAGTTACCAAGGCCGAAACCTACTTTGGCTTAAACCGCAGTGATATTGCCAAAGAGCTCGTCTTCATTTCGCACGAAACCTACACGCCCGCGCGCGGCGGCTCGGCCAGTGCCGAGGCGTACGCCCTCAAATCTACCTTTGGCAAAGACGTAAGCAGCATTATTGTCAGCAACACCAAAGGCTTTACGGGCCACTCCATGGGTGCCGGCTTAGAAGACGCCATTGCCGTGCGCTGTTTGAACACGGGCCTAGTACCGCCGATTGCCAACTTCAAAGAGGCGGACCCCGAACTTGCGGGCATTACGCTAAGCAAAGGCGGTCACTATAACTTTAAATACGCCTTGCGCTTGGCGGCCGGGTTTGGCAGCCAGCTGGGGATGACCTTGTTAGAAGGTACCTGGAAAGAAGGCGAGCCGCGCATTTGCGATAACGCCGCACACGACGCCTGGCTTAAACAAATTTCCGGCCAACAGACGCCTGTTTTAGAGGTGGTGCAAAACACGCTTCGCATTAAAGACAATTACCAGCATGGCGTCAAACCGTCACTCGTGATGGAAGGCTCGCAAGCGTTTGTGGACAAAGTGAATACGGTTCACACCGTCCAATCTGCCGCCGTTGCCGCCCCGGTAGCGCAACCCGCCCCGGTACAAGCCGCGCCCGCCCCTGTAGCTACGCCCGCTAAAGTGCTGGATGAGGCCACCGTTACCAAAGAAGTCGTCACCATGGTGTCCGAAAAAACGGGCTACCCCGAAGATATGCTCGACCTCGATTTGGACATGGAGGCCGACCTGGGCATTGATACGGTTAAACAAGCTGAACTGTTTGCCGGGATGCGCGAACA
>JAZUSP010000041.1:0-26315 GCA_045606805.1 Elusimicrobiaceae bacterium
GCGTGGAAGATGCCGAAACAAGTTCGGCAATAATTTTTATAGATGTATTTTTGTCTAAAAATAGTTCAAAATCATTTCTAAGACGGTATTACCAACAAAAAGTTCCATTAGGCCTAAAATCGTGTTTAACATTACTAGCAAAGTTTTCACGTGAAAACTTTTTAACTAACTAAAAAGGGTTATAAAAAGCCGCCCCACAAAGGGGCGGCTTATCAAATAGCCTGGCTGTAAACTTATAAATTAGGGGCAGCGGCCGTACGGTTGAAAGAACCTTCCCCCCGCCAGGATTTTACCGCCTCTTCCACTTTATCGTATAAGGCACGAATGCGCGGCGATAATCCTTCCGGCAAACTCATCCAACTCCAACTGGAGATGTGGGTCACCAACACCATTTCGGTCCCTAAGGCAATTTCTTCGGGCGTCATGTTCAGCGCACTGCGCATCACAGGGGCCACCTGCTCCGACCCAGCCAAAAATACAATTCCCGGTAACCGGTTATGGGTAGCCACAAAAGCTTCCACATCACTTACAATTTCTTCCATACTGCGAACATTGGGAGCTTTGGCATATAAGTCCCATAAATACTCCTGCACTTGCATAATGCTGGAACCGCCCAGTAAATACCGCTTAACTAAAAAGGTGCTCATCTGTTCGCCAATGCCGTCTTGCGCGGCGGTTTGGGCAAAGCCAAGCGGAAAATTCTTCCCGTTTTTAGCCATAAATTGCTCTAATGACAACACATCAAACATATCATTTACGGCATCATTGGTATATAAGAATTTCGGCACGCCGCCTAATACCGTTTGGAATAATTGGTGTGTTTCTTTGCGCACATCCCACGCCGTGGCATCGGCGGCTACGCGGTCCATAGCCTCGTTCATTAAATATTCGGTAATTTTTCCGTAGTCTTGGCCGTTTTCATACAGATAGGCCGTCGGCAATAAGCGCGTAAGCGGGTGCCCCGTTTCCGCAAATTTTTTGGCCGCGGCCGCCGGCTTGGGGGCTATTTCCGCCGCGGAAACAGGCGCGCCAATGTGCCCCACACGGGCCGGCGCGGCACTGGCCGCAGAAGCACGGGGGGCCGCTACTGGGGCAGAGGTCGCACGCATCGCCGTTACTTTGGGCGTTTTCGGCGCTTTAGATGCTTTCACGGATACTACCTTTTTGCTCACCGCCGCTTCTACTGCTTTTGTAACATTTTTGCGTTTCCCTTGCGCATACGTATAAGGTACCTGTACTAAAAGAATCCCTGCGAGTACTATTAACCACCGTAATTTCATAATGTGTTCTCCTTTGTTATTAGATAATTTTAGTATAGAGGAGAAAAACTTAAAAAACAAGGGCTTTTGGACCTAGATACTTTAATAGGCCCTTTGGCCGGTTATTGGGCAATTTGGCGGGCTTTGGCGTCGTCGGGCAGGACCAGTTGGGTGGCTAAGTCGGCAAGCCAGCGCCCACAGGGGAAATCGGACGAATTAAGGTGTTTTTCGTCAATGCCGGTGCGGGCCTTGGCGTGGCACGTTACCGTATAGGTGCCGTCGTCATTTTGCCGGGGCACCAACAGGCGCGAACTAAGTAAAAACATTGCCCCCGTGGCTTGATAGGTTTTATTCATGTGATAAAAATAGTTGTCAATCTGCGCACCTACTTTGCGTTGCACAAGCGCCTTGGCGCGACGTAAATTTATATCTTCCGCCGATTTAACGGCAGTTGCCCGCGACGACGTTTTTTTAGGTTTAACCGGGGCCGTGACTTGTTCCACTTCGGGCACAGTTTCTTGCTGTTCTTGCCAAGCGAGTTCTTGTTCAATTTCGGCCAGGCGTTTTTCGTCGCGCACCGTCGTATAAGAAAGTTTGATTAGCCCGTTATTTTTCACGGCGCCGCGCGGGTCCGTCGTTACCTTCGTCACATTTACCAAATTGGAATGAGTTACTTTGAGCGTAATTTTTTCAGGCGAGTATTTGCGCGCCACGCCGTAGGTGCGCAGTTCTTCGGCAAAGTTTTTATTAAAATCCAGCACAATTTCATCACGCTCGCTACGCCAACAGCAAGCCGAAATACAACTTTCCTGCAAGTCCAGCCGCTGCGCGGCCTCTTGCGGCCAAAAACGCAGGTTAAATTGCACGCACGAGTCATACTGTTTGCCGTCAAAATCCACACGCTTGCCGGGTACCTCGATCCACGGCTTAGTGGTGGCCACGCCCGAGTTATTTAGCGGCGTATAACACCCGGCCACACACAACACTATTGCGCCCAAAATCACTTTTTTCATACACTTTATTATATAAGTTTTACACAAGGAGTTTTTATGAAGACCATTTTGTATTATGTGCAGCAAATCCCCAACTATCCGGCGCACTACCACACCTTAACCGCGCAGGTCATTTCCGCCGTGGTATTTATCCTTTTACTGATATTATTAGTAAAAGTATTTACCTATATTTGCAATAATTATTTGGCACGTGTGGTCAAATTTTTTAAAGCCGAAAAATGGTTTAATACGCTCACCGAAAAGCGGTTTTTTACCGCACTTGGCGTTGTGATTGCCGCCATGGCCGCCATTGATTTCCACCCGATTTTCATCTCCGAGCAAGTGGATTGGATTGCCACCTTTATGGGCAAACTGACCGCCACCTTTGTGCTGCTAAGCTTTTCCTACCTGGGGTTTACGTTCTTAAATACGCTAGACAAACTCTACGGCCGCAACCCCAAAATACCGATAAAAGGCCTCGTGCAAGTATTTAAAATCATTTTATTTTTAGGTACTGCGCTCTTTTTAATTTCCATTTTAATGGGCCGCAAGCCGCTCTATATTATTACCGGGCTGTCCGCCTTAGCCGCAGTGTTTTCCTTAATTTTTAAAGACCCGATTTTAGGCTTTGCCGCCAGTATTCAGCTAACCACCAATAACCTTATTAAAATCGGGGACTGGATTACCGTGGACTCCGCGGGGGCCGACGGGAACATTTTGGATATTTCGCTTACTAGCGTGCGCGTGCAAAACTTTGATATGACCATTGTCAGCGTGCCGACGTATGACCTCATTTCAAAACCGTTTAAAAACTGGAACGGCATGTACGAAGCTAAAGCGCGGCGTATCCAGCGCAGTATTTTAATTGATGTGGACACCGTTAAATTTTTGGATGAAGAAATGCTCAAGCGCCTTAAAAAAATTGAGCTCTTAAAAGACTATTTGGAAGGCAAGGAAAAAGAAATTGCCGATTACAACAAAAAACACAACGTGCACGAAAGTATGATTAACGGCCGCCACTTAACCAACCTGGGTACCTTCCGCCACTACGCCGAAGAATACCTAAAATCGCGCCCGTTTGTAACGCAGGCCGACCCCGGATTTACCTTAATGGTGCGCCAATTAACGCCAAACGCGCAAGGCATCCCGCTGGAAGTATACTGCTTTGTAAACACGACGGTGTGGACGGCGTATGAAAGTTTACAATCGGACATTTTTGACCACTTATTTGCGGTACTGCCCGAATTTGGGCTCTATGCTTATCAACAGCCCAGCGGAAGAAACCTAGTTAATCTTGCCAAGTAACGGCCACTTGTGAAATTTCCCTAGGATCCCGCCCAGAGGGTCTTAATAAAACACCATCCCCTCTAACGAAAAGCGGTATATAGATTGAAAACCCCCGGATGCTAAAACACACAAGCCGGGGGTTTTTAAAGCTAAACTTATTAAGGAAGTTTATAAACGACGTTAGTTATTTCTTCCGTAAATCCCAGTTGTCGACAGGTGGCAGCATCCAAAGCGACCTCAGAATCCGCTAGGCAAACAAATCCGGTGATGCCGCCTTCAAAATTATCTTCGGCTAAAGCATACCCCATCCACATTTTTTCGTTTGCCACGACGCTAATGAGTGAGGGGCCCGGCCCGTTAACTTGATACGAACAACTTTCAAAATAACCCGGCAGCGGTTTACACGACGGCATTTCTATATCCAATTCCTCTAGTGTACAGGTGGTGCTACCTCCCCCTTTACTAAGCCGGCATACTATGTCGGCTTGCGCCAGGCTTTTTAAGTTGACCTCATATTCTGCAATGCGGCTTTTAAGTACCGCCTTGTTATATTGCGGCACAGCGACAGCGGCTAAAATGCCGATTATGAGCACGACTACTAGCAACTCTATAAGTGTAAAGCCACCTACAAAAGCAGCCGTATGCCCCTTGGCCGGGGCTTGTTCAATAAGCGTAAACGCTTGTTTATTCTTTTTCATTTTTCTTGTCCTTTGATTTAATGGGTAGAGCCCGGTAAGCAAACAAAAACGGCTGTTTACCGGGCTTCGGACAAGGAAAACCCCATAAATAGCCGTAGTTTTCTATATAAAACAGAAAACATTCGGCACAACACAGGTGTACATCCCGGTTGTGCCTCAAGCGGCTATTTTTGGCTTGTCCGAAGCTCCTTGCGAAGCATTCCCGTATTCCACATACGGTCACAAAAATAGTTTAAAAATTGTGTTTACGTTAAAGTGTTGCCTCCTAACTGTAAGATACTTTATTATAATAAAAATCACTTATTCAAACAAGCTTGGCGGATGACTTCTAAACAGGCAGGTAATTCTTGCAGAATTTTCCGGTTCCAAAAACGCAAAACTTGAAAACCTTGTTCTTGTAAATAAGCGGTGCGGACAAGGTCTTGTGCATTCTCGGCGTGTTGGGAGCCGTCTATTTCAATAATTACTTTGCGTTCTAGACAGACAAAATCGGCAATATATCTATCGTCAATGAGATACTGACGGCGAAATTTAAAGCCGAGGTTTGCCCGGCATAAATGCCACCATAATTTACGTTCTTGCGGAGTTTGGTTTTTGCGCAAATTACGTGTTAAATTACGCATATTTTTAGAACGGTGTTGATGCGTGCGCACCAAGGGGCCGTTTACTTCCTCCCTTGCGGAGGAAGTGCCCTGCAAGGGCGATGGAGGGGCTAATAAGGTTTTTTTACTTTTTGGCCCCCCTTTTGCCCCTATCGGGGCATTTTCCCCGCAAGGGGGACAAGACTCAGCGTTCGGTTTCATGTTTAAAGTTTTTCCTGCCCCTGTTGGGGCATTTTCCCTGCAAGGACAACAGGAAACACCTTTGTCTGCGCTTATTAACGGTTTTTATTGACAAACGCGGCGGCTTCTATACCTGCCTTGGCACCCGACCCCGCCGCAATAATCGCTTGCCGGTAATACTTGTCCGCGCAATCCCCGGCGGCAAAAATGCCGTCAATGGTGGTATGGGTGCGCTCGTCGGCAAGCACTAGGCCGCGGTCCGAAAGGGCCACTAACGAATCTTTCAAAAACGCCGTTTGCGGGTCGGCGCCAATGGCCACAAACACGCCCTGGCATTCAATATCTTGTGTGGCGCCGGTTTGCACGTTTTTCACGCGCAGGCCGGTAACAGCGTTGTCGCCCAAAATAGCTTCGGGCACACGGTTAAGCACAAATTTAATGTGCGGATTTTTTTGCGCTTGCTCGACGGTTACTTGGTCGGCACGGAACGCATCGCGGCGGTGAATTAAATGGACCTCCGGGCAGAACTGCGCCAAAAACAGCGCGTCCTCAAAGGCAGTGTTTCCCCCACCTACCACACACACTTTTTTGCCGCGCATAAAAAACCCGTCACACGTGGCGCAGGCCGACAAGCCGCGGCCTTTAAATTTATCTTCGCCGGGAAGTCCCAGCCAGCGGGCCTTGGCGCCCGTGGCAATAATCACGGAAAGCGTACTATATTGCTTGCCGCCCGTCGTCGTCAAGGTAAAGGGCGAATGTTCGCCTTGAATTTGTGCAATTTCGTCGGTGGAAAATTCCACGCCCAAGCGTTTGCACTGCTTGTGCATATTGTCCATAATTTCAAAACCGCCCACGGGATTTACAAAGCCGGCGTAATTTTCAAGCTCGCTCGTTTGCAATAGCTGCCCGCCCGGCACCGCGCCGCCGCAGATAAGCGGCTTTAACCCGGCACGCACGGCATAAATGGCGGCACTGCATCCGGCAGGGCCGGCCCCAATGATAATTAAATCGCGCTCGTTCATTTGTTAAACTCCTTGCATAACTGTTGGTAAAATTCTACGGGAAAACCGACCACGTTGGTGCGGCTGCCCACTATTTTTTCAATAAAAGGGTCGTCGTCATCTTGCACGGCGTACGCGCCGGCTTTATCTAGGTGTTTGCCCGCGTAATGGGCCAATTCTGCTTGTGATAAACGCCGCGCTTTGCAGTGGCTTACGTCGTAGCCGTACACTATTTTATGTGTTTCTTTGCAGACGATGCACACGCCCGTATACACGCTTTGCCACGCACCGTTTAGTTTTTTTAAGATGCGCAGTGCGTCTTGTTTGTCTTTCGGTTTGCCGATAATTTCCCCTTTGCAAAATACTAAGGTATCGGCCCCGATAACCGTGGCCGCGGGGTATTTGTTCGCTACGTCAAACGCTTTTTGGGTAGCCAGCTCCACCACACGTGCCGACGGGCGCTTTTTGGTACTGCGCTCGGCACATTGCGAGGGGATAATTTCAAACTGTTTGCCCAGGCTTTTTAAAATTTCAATGCGCCGGGGCGATTTGGACGCTAAAATAAGCATATTAGTTGTTCCTTTTTTTTATATACGCTTTAATCAATAAACTTATCCCTATGGAAGTGATAATAGCAAGAATAATACAAATATGCTCAAGTGCATTTTGGCCCTTCAAACATCGGCTATGGTGGCAAACCCAACTAAATAACCAAGAATCACTGGGTGCAATTGGCAATAATATGGAATAATACACAACACTCAAGCCTATTGTTCCTATTCCAATTCCCAAAATACCCCATAATGCCCCACGTTGGTTTTCTTTCTTTTTCATATTTATTTCTTCACAAATTTGGCGATAATGACGTACCCGATAATCAACCCCAATACACCGCAAATGCTCAGCGTGGCACTAATGGGGTGGATGCCCACCGTATACGTGCGCGTAAACACCCAGCCGATTTTATCGGGCAAGAAATTACACCCATACTCCAGGCCCAGGGCAATCACGCCGCCTAAGATAAAGGTTAAAAGGGCAAAAACAATTCCGCGCATAAAAGACTCCTTCCAAAAAATTGTCATCCCGTACTTGATACGGGATCTTCCACGCTTGTCGTTTTTTACACACAGCAACTACCTTTGCGTTGAAGACCCTGAATCAAGTTCAGGGTGACCCAAAGGGTCAACTTAATGTTATTGTATCTTTTTTAATGGGAATTGGGGCATTTTGTTTGCCGTCCTCTTTGGCAGTGAGCACGCGGCGCATATTAAAAAACCCAAGGCCAGCGAGCACGGCCACCGCCCCTACAACAAGCCACGGCAAGGCAAGCCACGTGGGGGCCAGCGCGTCCGACAATATCCCGGCTACAAAAAACCCGGCCGCCGAGCCAAAGTTGTAAAATACCATCAGCATCCCTAAGTAGCGCCCGCGCGTTTCGCGCGACGCGATATTGGATACAAGCGTTTGCTCGCCGGGGGAAACAATCAGCTCCCCCACTCCGGCTAAAAATACGCCCAGGCCGATTAGATAAAACGAATCAAAAAACCCCACCGAGCCAAACCCTACCGCATACAGCAAACATCCAATAAGCATAGCCGTAGAAAGCCGGTGCTTGGCCATCCATTTAGTCGCCCATACCTGCAGTAGCACCACCACGGCGCCGTTAATGGTAAAAAACCAGCCGATATAATACTCGGGCATGTGCAAATACTGCTTACAATGCACCGAAAGGCCAACCACCAGTTGCGAATTGACGGCCGTAATCATCACCACATACAAGCAAATTTTGGCCAGGCGCGTGTCTTTAAGTGATAAAAGAGTGGAAACAAAACTCGGCTTGCGGCGTACTTTAAGCACGCGTTTGCGGTCGTGCACCAGGCGCGAGACGTACAAAATCGTAATCCCATACAAAATAGCCGTAAAATAAAACGCCATACTGTATGAGTAGCGCACCAAAAAACCACCCACCGCCGGGCCGAGCGCCCAGCCAATGTTAAGCCCTATGCGAATAATGCCAAAAGCTTCCACGCGGTTTTTGCCGGTGGTGTTATCCGTGACCCACGCGTTTGCCGCCGGACGGAAAAACGCCCCTAAAAACGTGGTTAAAAAATACGTGGTAAGCACCCACACTTCGCCGGCACTCAGTTCAATGCAAAGCCCTAGGCCAAACATGGCAAGTATTTGGGAAAACAGCCCCCACATCATAACAGTTTTGCGGCCAAACACGTCGGCCAGCTCGCCCGAAATGGCACTGGAAACGCAACGCGACAACCCCGCCAGCGCGATAATCAGCCCCGCCATGGCCGGGGCCACGTGACGCTGCGTAATTAAATAAAGCGTAAAAAACGGCAAAGAAAGTCCATAGCCAAAGAGCAAAATGCCGTTGGCTACGGACACCACAATCATACTGCGCCGGATTAACGCGTGCATGTATATATTGTAGGAAATTTGGAGACATCCCCCAACTCTTGAAATTATCTATAATATAGGTATGTCCGCTAAAAAACTGAAAAAACAAATCACAAAACCCGCCGAAAAACTAACCCCGGCCGCCAACAATGCGGTTGCATTTTTGCACCGCGCCCTCGTGCTACTGACCGGGTGGCTCATTTTGCTTGTCAGTGTGGCTTTTTTTACCGCCACGTACGATTCGGCCCACGTAAAACTCACCCTATTGCAAATTGGCGCCACGGTACTGCTTGTGCTGTGGGCGGCGCTAAAAATTACGCAACGCAAAAGCCCGTTTACGCGCCGCACGCTGCCGTTTTTGGCCCCGCTCCTTATATATGTAGCGTGGATGAGCCTTAGTTTTTTGTGTTTCCCCTATAAGTTGGAAGCCGCCGAAGAATTTTTGCGCCTGTGGTTTTACGGCGGGGTTAGCTGTTTAATCGCGTGCGAATTTACGCGCGAAGATATCGCCGCGCTCACCAAATTTATCGTCGCCACCGCCTGGGTGTGCTTGGGCTATGGGGCGCTACAAATTATAAACATTGGGCTGCCGGGGGCCGATTTACTGCCGTGGCACGGCTTTTTCGGCCACCGCATTTTTTCCACGCACGCCAACCCGAACTTTTTTGGCGCGTTTATTGTATTTGCGTCGGGTATCATCGGTGCCGAGTTTCTACGCACCCGTAAAAAAAGCCTGCTTGTGTTGTTGGCGCTGGGCCTTGTAGATTTGATTTTTACCGAGAGTAAAGGCGCCTGGCTCGCGTATGCGGGGCTACTCGTTTTTGCAGCGTTTAGCTATACCAACTGCTTGGCGCACGTCAAAAAACATCTTGCTAAAATCAACGGCGCCGCGATAGTCTGTTTAGTGTTAGCCGTTGGCGTAGCCGGGGTGTATAGCGTCAAGCGGTTTCAATCCGTCAGTTTCCGCACCTACACGTGGCTTTCAGCCCTGGAAATGGCCAAAGCTTCCCCCCTCTTAGGTACCGGGCCGGGCAGTTTTAAGCTGGTTTACCCCGCCTACCGCCGCCCGCAGATTTTTTATATTGAAAACGCCCATAATAACGAAACCCAACACGCCGAAAACGAATATTTAGAACAACTGGCTACCGGCGGCGTAATCGGTCTGGGACTATTTTTATGGCTCTTTGCGTTTTTGTTTACGGGGGCATTCAAAAATATGCGCGCCGCCGCTCAGGACGACCCGCGCCGTTATTATTTACTGGGCTACAGTGCCGCGCTGGCCGGGCTGTTACTGCACGCGTTTGTGGATATCAGCGTACATTTTGCTTCCAGCGGTTTACTCTTAGCGGTGTTTATCGGCGTGCTCATGGCCCTTATGTTAAATAATTCGGCCGAAGATACCGCGCCGCAACAAGCTACTTTTCCACGTACGCTGTGGGTGTTACGCATTTTAACGTGGGCCGCCGCAGCCGCGTTGGCCGTTTACGCCGCTTGCACGTTTTATTATGTACTGCGCAACGTGGCCGTTAAGACGTGGGGCGAGGGCCTTTTGTACGGCGGCGCACTGATTACTTTTGTGTTTGTAGCGGGCGGGCTTGTTTATGTGTATGCTTGCACCGCGCGGCAAACAGTGCGCGTAAGTGTATGCGTACTTTTATTAGTTTCCCTCTTGCCGTGTGCATTTTTTTGGCGGCTGTTTTTGGCAAATCACTACTATAGTTTAGGGGTGGCACTGGTGCAAATGGGGCAAGCCCCCGCGGCACTGGGGGCGTTTAGTGACGCTATTAAACTAAACCCGTATTTAAGCGAATACCGCCAATACCGCGCCAACGTGTTTGCCATGACGTTAGATTCGCAAAAACGCTTTGTGCCCGCCTTGGGTGATACCAATGAGCCCCGCACCGATTACGAACGCGCCAAAGCAGACCTGGACTTTGTATTTACGCACAGCCCCAATCATGCTCTTTTACATCAGGACGCCGGGCAACTGCACTACACTTTAGCTATGCGTCATTTAGGCCAAGCGCAACAAAATCCCGCGCAAGCGTTTTTATACCAACAACTGGCTCGTGAAAACTTTGAACAGGCCAAGCAGTACTTTACAGAGTCTTTGCGCCTAGACCCCGTGAATGTAAACACCTATTTGTTGTTAATCAACATGGCACTTATCAACCGTAATGTGGACGAAGCCCAACAATGGGCCGACACTTATTACAAAGGGCCGGACGGCGTAACCGAGGAAACATTTTTACGCCGCCACCGCGAAAATTCCCAAATGCAAGCCGCCCAGGCGCATATTGACCGGTTACGAATGGCCATGCGGTAAAATTTGGTATAATTAAGATAATAGGAGAATTTTATGATTATACTGTTTTTGAATTGTGGTAGTTCTTCCCTTAAGTACAGTGTGTACGATTGGGAACAGAAAAAAAGCCTCTGCGCCGGCGGCGTGGAACGCATTGGGATTGACGGGTCGTTCATCTCGCACGACCGCAACGGTTTTCCTACGTACGAACTGGCCCGCAACTGCAAAGACCACAAAGATGCTATCAATTTAGTCATTGAAACCATTACCAACAAAGAACACGGCGTCATTGAAAACATCAACGTCATTAGTGCCGTGGGGCACCGCATCGTGCATGGCGGCAAGTTTGCCAAATCCGTCATCGTGGACGATAGTGTGGTGGCGGAGCTGAAAAACATTGCCGACTTGGCCCCCCTTCACAACCCCGCCCACATTATGGGTATTGAAGCCGCGCGTGCCTTGCTGCCCAACGTCACGCACGTGTGTGTGATGGATACCGCTTTCCACCAAACTATGCCGGCCTCGTCTTATATGTACGCGCTGCCGCGCAAATGGTACACCGATTACCAAATCCGCCGCTACGGCTTTCACGGCTCGTCGGTGCTTTACACCTCGCGCCGCGCCGCTGTCCTGTTAGATAAAAACGTGGACGAAGTAAACTCCATTGTCTGCCACTTAGGCGCCGGGGCCAGCGTAACCGCCGTTAAGAACGGCCAATGCTTAGACACCAGCATGGGGCTTACGCCGCTAGAAGGGCTGGTCATGGGTACGCGCTCGGGCGATATTGACCCGTCGGTGTGTTTCCACATGATGAAAAAACTCAACATGAAGCCCGAGGAAATGTATACCATTTTGAACAAAAAATCGGGCATGTACGCCTTAACCGGGGACCGCTTTTCCGACCAGCGCGACGTGCGCAAAAACGCCGCCAACGGCGACGAGCTTTGCAAACTGGCCTTAGACGTAGAATGTTACCGCGTGAAAAAATACATTGGGGCCTACATGGCCGCACTCGGGCGCTTGGATTGTATCGTATTCACGGCCGGCATTGGCGAGCGTGCCAGCAACGTGCGTGAAATGGTGTGCAAGGGCCTAGAAAACTTCGGCATCATCTTAGACGAAGAAAAGAACGCCTGCGCCGAAACCAACAAAGCCGAAAGTTGCATTTCGGCCGAAAATTCCAAAGTCAAAATTTTTGTCATCCCCACGGACGAAGAAATTGTGGGCGTGCAAGATATTGTAGCGCTACTGGCGGGAACTTACGACGTGTACCCCAAATTCCGCTACATATTCCAAGAGAAAAATTACCGCAATAAACTGCGCGACGCGGCATTTATGGAGGAGGTCAAAAAGCGCCCCTCGCTTTTAAAAGCCGCCATTAACCTGCCCGAAGCCTTAAAGCAGGAACTGAAAAAATGATTTGTGCCGCCCGTTTGTATGTATGCAAACGGGCTTTTTAATACGCTGAAAAAAGGAGAAAATAAAATGTTACTACCCAAAGAGGATAAATTCTTTGATTTGTTTGATAAACAGGCCGAAAACTTAGTGCGCGCGGCCGAGTTTTACAAAAAAATGGTGGAGGAGGGCTCTTTTACCCCCGAAAACGTGCGCGAAATGCACGAGTTTGAACACTACGGTGACGAAATGACCCACACCATTATTAACGTGCTTAACGAGACGTTCATCACCCCCTTTGACCGCGAAGACATTTTGGCCCTGGCCAACCGCTTGGACGATATTATTGATAACATCTACTTACTGGCCAACCGTTTTTACCTCTACAAAATTACCAAGCCGACCGACTACAGCAAAAAACTCGCGCACGTAATTGAACAAACCACCCGCGCCTTGCAAAAAGCCGTAGCCACCTTGCGCAGTAACAAACATATGAAAGACACCCTGCGCCATTGTGTGGAAATCAACCGCCTGGAAAACGAAGGGGACGTCCTGCGCGACGAGTCCATTTCCGACTTGTTTACCAACGAAAAAGACCCCATTATGGTCATCAAGCAAAAAGAACTCTACGAAATTGCCGAAACCACGACCGATTTCTGCGAACACGTGGCCAACATGGTGGAATCGATTTTAGTCAAAAACAACTAAGCCTATGATGTGGATTATCTTCTTAATTCTGCTTGCTTTGTTTTTTGATTACTTAAACGGCTTTCACGACGCGGCCAACGCCGTTTCTACCGTTATTTCCACGCGGGTTTTATCGCCCAAATTTGCCGTAGCCTGGGCCGCGTTTTTCAACTTTGCCGCGTTTTTGATTTTTAAAACCGGCGTAGCCAAAACCATTGGCGCGGGCATTGTGGATATTAACGTGGTGGACTCCACGCTGATTTTCGGCGCTTTAATGGGTGCGTGCGGGTGGAACCTCATTACGTGGTGGTTTGGGCTGCCGTCTAGCTCATCACACGCGTTAATCGGCGGTCTTATCGGCGCCGGGATTGTCAAAGGCGGGTTTGGCGTTTTGGTAGCCAGCGGGATTATCAAAACGGTGGCATTTATCTTTATTTCCCCCCTCTTAGGGTACTTGCTCAGTACACTGGCCGGGGTCATTACCTTTAACATTGCCAATCACTTTAGCCCGTTTAAGGTGGACCGATTTTTCCGCAAGGCACAGCTGTTTTCCGCCTCAGCCTATGCACTGGGCTACGGTGGGAACGACGCCCAAAAAACCATGGGTATTATCAGCATGTTACTCTTAGGCGGTATGGCCGGGGCCGAAGTGCAACCCGTGCGCGAATTTTTCCTTACCCATAGCGAAATGCACGCCATTGCCCAGGGGCAATTTGTGGTGCCGCTTTCCGTTGTCATTCTGTGCCAAGGCGCTATTGCGCTGGGCACGCTTTCCGGCGGGTGGCGCATTGTTAAAACCATGGGCCAAAAAATTACGCGCTTGCGCCCGGTGGACGGCTTTTGTGCCGAGTCCGGCGCCGCGTGTTCTATTTTCTTTGCCTCTATTTTGGGGATTCCGGTGAGCACCACGCACACGATTACGGGTGCCATTGTAGGCATTGGCTCCTTGCGGCGGTTGTCCGGCGTGCGGTGGGGAACGGCCAAACGCATTGTGTGGGCGTGGTTTATCACCATTCCCGCCGCGGGGCTGATATCGGCTGTGTTTTACCTACTCAAAGTGTGGTTGTTTTAAAAACCCCCTTGTAAAGCTCATTTTACACCCGGCAACAATTCGGCAAATTTTGTTTATTTTGTGCCGATTTTCGCTCGCGTACTTGCGGCGCTTTGCGCCGTTACAAACAGTACTAAAAAACCCCGCAAATAGCGGGGTTACTAATTAGCACTAGGTTGGTAAGATTACTCTTCCGTATATTCCGGGTTTGGCAACGTAACCCCATACGTGTCTTTACAAGCAGTTATTTTTTCAGGTGCTACCGGGATATCAGGATGTCGCTGCGCTACCCATTGACACGCAGCTTTGCCGTGTACTTGGTAGATAAACAGATCGTTATCTTTTTCGCGTCTATACCACATAATGGGGGTATCATCCCCTAACGCTTTATTTCCATCAGTACCATCTGCATTATACCGACCATATATATAGATAAAGCAGCGGGAAGGAGTACAGTACACCTCCACGGCTCCTGCTGATGTAAAAAAGCAAAGGATATTAGAAAGATCGCAATTACCCGGCATTTCAACCGTTCCTACGCGGTTTTTACCTGTAAAATACACGCTTCCACTTTCCGGCCATCCGTTTTCTAACAGGTAGGCATTTATGGCTTTGTTACCTGCGTCAAACATAACGTCCCACTGGGCCAGGCGGCTTTTCCATATTGCCTTTTTGTACTGCGAAACAGCCACCGCCGCTAAAATGCCGATAATCAGCACCACCACCAACAGCTCCATAAGCGTAAAAGCGGCCAGATGTCCCTTAGCCGGGGCATTGTCAGAGTCTACCCCGCAGGGTTGTAGTGCGGGGCCAGCCTGACCTACTTGCTTAATAAGCGTAAAGCCGCGGGCCGTTGTAAAATTAAATAATCCCTGAACTCGTTTCAGGGTCTTCAACGCTTGTTGTTTTGTAAAGGCAAGCATGGAAGATCCCGAAATAAATTCGGGAATAATCTTAATTTGATGTTTTGGTTTATTCAGTTTCATACGTTTTTCCTCTTTTGCTTTTAAATTGCAATTTCCTGTTATGAAACCCAACAAAAACGGCTATCTTGCTTGAGCTAATGACACTAACCCAATACAAACAGCCGCGGCCTACGGTCCAAAGGACCATAAACACTCGGCACAAAACAGACGGTTTGCAGGTCCGTCCATTTTGTGCCTTCATTCGGCTATTTCTGGAGTGTCATTATGCCTTATATTTCAAAAGCTATCCGTTTCTTAAACGGTTCCAAAAACAGATAAAATTGTACCTATAGTATAATAAAAAAAGGAAGAATATGCAAAAACGTAACAAAATGATATATAATAAAGTAAAGTCGTTTTTATTCAAGGAGATGCTATGAAAAAAGTTTTGTGTTTGTTAGCCGTAGCGGCCGCGGCCTGTGCGGCCTGCTCAAATAACCGTAATACGTCCGCCGATGGCGTTTCGGCTGCTCAAGCCCGCGCCACCCGGGACGTTAAAAACATTAAAGACGCCAAATACCAAATTATTGACCAGGAATTTGACAACCTCCTTGCGCCCGAAACCGATTACGACAACGTACCCGCCTACGAATTACAAGCCTGCGGCGAATCTTACTTACCGCTCGTAGAGCCCGATTGCTGCGGCGGCAAAGCGAAGGCCAAAGGCCAAGCTAAAGCAAAAGCCAAAGCTCTCGCTAAAGAGGTTAAAACTGCGCGCGCTAAACGCGTGACCAACACCACCAACATTTACTACGTGGACGGCCCGAACCCCAATGTGCCGGTGTCTTCCACTACCACTACCAAAACGGTGTACTCAAACGGTGCGGTCAGCTCGTCCACGTCATCTTCGTCTAACAGCAAGACGACGGTCAACCCGGACGGTTCCGTCACCACTACCACCGTCAACTATTAAGGATGCCCACACAAGAGCAAATTTCTGCCGAAGCCCATAGACTCTATGGGCTTCTTGTACGTGTAACCCGCCCCCAAAGCCTTGCCTGGACGCTTGAAGATTGCCAAGCTGCGGCCGCGTACACGCTGGAAATTAACCGACTCAAAAAAGAGACAAACGCCGTCATTTTGGCGCACTCCTACACCACGCCCGACATTATTTATGGTGTGGCGGATTTCAGTGGGGATTCGTACCAACTCGCTCAACAAGCGCGCGAATCGGCCGCGCAAACGATTGTGTTTGCGGGCGTATGGTTTATGGCGCAAACCGCTAAAATTTTAAACCCCGCCAAACAAGTTTTAATTCCGGCCGCACAAGCCGGGTGCACGCTAGCCGACAGCCTAACCGCGGGTGACGTGCGTGCGCTGCGCGCCCAGCACCCCGGCATTCCTACGCTATGCTACATTAACAGCTCGGCCGAAGTAAAAGCCCTGTGCGACGTGTGTGTTACCTCGGGCAACGTCTTTGATATTGCGCAAAAAATGCCGGGCGACAAACTGATTTTTGTGCCCGATATGCTCATGGCGCAAAACATAGAAATTGAGCTCAAGCGCCGCAACGCGCCCAAAGAAATTATTTCTTCGGGCGGCACGTGCTGTGTGCATGCGCAATTTACACCCGCGCATGTGCAAGCCTTGCGCGCCGAGCACCCCGGCATTGTTGTTTTGGCCCACCCCGAGTGCGCGCCCGACGTCTGCGCGTTGTGTGATTACGTCGGCAGTACCAAAGGCATGGCGGACTATGTGGCCCGTTCGTCCGCGCAAACGTTTGGCTTGCTTACGGAGCTGGGCCTTGTCAACCGTTTGCAAGTGCAGCACCCGCACAAACAGTTTGTGTGGTCTGCTGGTGTGTGCAGTTATATGAAAAAAAATACCCTGCTTAATATCTGGCAGGCGTTAGCGGACCCGCGCGCGGAGCAAATCGTCACCGTGGACGAAGCCGTAGCGGCCGCCGCTAAAAAATCTATTGATAAAATGTTTGAGTTAACCAAATGATACTAGATAAAATTATTACCCTTGCCTTAGAAGAAGATTTAAGTTTGGGCGACATTACGTCCGACACTATTTTCACGCCCGCTCACCGCGCCCAAGCCGTTATCCGCGCCAAAGAGGACCTCGTTTTATGCGGCCAGGAGGTGGCCCGGCAGGTGTTTCACGCCGTGGACGACACCTTACAACTTACCCCGCTTAAACAAGACGGCGACGACGTCAAAAAAGGGGAAATTGTGCTGGAAATTACCGGCGCCACCCTTTCCATTTTAAAGGCCGAGCGCACAGCCCTTAACTTTATGCAACGTTTAAGCGGCATTGCTACCGCGTCGCGCACATTCGCAAAAATCGGCAACAAATACGGCGTACTGATTGTGGATACGCGCAAAACCCAGCCCGGTTTGCGCCGCTTGGATAAATACGCCGTGCGCGTGGGCGGCTGCCGCAACCACCGCATCAGTTTGGCCGACAGCGTGATGATTAAGGACAATCACATTGCGGCGGCAGGCTCCATTACCGCGGCCGTGCAAAAAATCAAAAACGCCATTGGCCACACGCCTAAAATTGAAGTGGAAACCACCAACTTGGACGAAGTGCGCGAAGCCTTAGCCGCCGGGGCCGATATTATTATGCTCGATAACATGACCCCCGCGCAAATTGCCGCGTGTAAGGCCGAGATTAACGGCCGCGCAATTATTGAAGTGTCCGGCGGTGTAAACGCGCAAAATTTGGAGAGTTACTGTGAGGCCCGCCCCGACGTTATTTCCATGGGCGCGCTAACGCACTCGGTTCCGGCGAAAGATTTGAGTCTAAAAATTGTAAAATATATTAAATAGCTAAAAGAAGGAACGTGTATGAATTATAATGAATTATTTTCAAGCGTGGTCAGCCGCTCTAAAGCCTCGGCCATCCGCGAACTGTTAAAAGTAATTTCCCGCCCGGGGATTATCTCTTTTGCCGGGGGTCTGCCTGACCCGGCCCTTTTCCCGACGGAAGAAATCCAAAACATTTTTGATACCATTTTAACCAACTCCCCCCGCGAGGCCTTGCAATACGGCTCTACCGAAGGGCAAGACTCTTTTAAAAAAGAGCTCGTGCGCATGCTCAAAGAAACGGAAAACATTACCGTCACGCCGGACCAAATTTTAACGGTGTCGGCCTCGCAACAGGCACTCGACATGGCGGCGCGTATGTTTATCAACCCCGGCGACAGTATTATTACCGCCTGCCCCACCTATTTAGGGGCGCTCCAGGCGTTCCAGGTGGCCGGCGCCGATATTTTAGGCGTGGCCAGCGATAACGACGGCGTACTCGTGGACGATTTAAAAGCCAAGCTGGAACTGTTAAAACAACAAGGCAAACCATGCAAATTTATCTACTTAGTGCCCGATTTTCAAAACCCCACCGGCACCACTATTCCGCAAGAACGCCGCGAACAAATTTTAAAACTGGCCAAAAAGTACAAGACGTTTATTTTGGAAGATTCCCCCTACCGCCAAGTGCGTTTTGAAGGTACCGCCCCCAAAACGTTTTACGAGCTTGACGGCGGCGCGGGCAACGTGATGACGCTATTCACGTTTTCCAAAATTTTTGTGCCCGGTTTTCGCTTAGGGTTTATTGTGGGCCCGGCAGACGTGATCCGCAAATTTGTCATCTTAAAACAAGCCATGGACTTGTGCACCACGCCCACGTTACAACTAGCCACGGCCGAATTTCTGCGCCGCGGACTCCTGCAAAACCACATCAAAAGTATGATTGACGTATACCGCCACAAACGCGATTTGATGATTGAAAACTTAAAAAAATACATGCCCCAGGGCGTCACGTGGACGCACCCGCAAGGCGGACTGTTTTTGTGGCTGACGCTCCCTAAACATATTGACGCCACCAAACTGCTGCCCAAAGCCATTGAAAACAAAGTGGCCTATGTGGCCGGGGTGGACTTTTACCCCGACGGGAATGTATTTAACGATTTGCGGCTTAATTTCTCGTACTCCACGCCTGAGCAAATTGAAGAAGGCCTCAGGCGCCTGGCGCAAACGATACAAGATAATTTGTAAGCCAAAGTGATCACCCCAAAGGCGTACGCTCCTTAACGTACGCTTTTTATAACTATAAAAACTCCCCGAGATTGTTTATCCCGGGGAGCTTTTACTTCACAATATCTAACTTCAGTTTATTTTTCTTCGGTTGTTTCCGTTTCTTCAGCCGTACCAAACGAATCGGACAGCACTTCGCCCAACGTCGGGCGCGGGGCTTGTTTCAAGTACTGGGCCACTACTTTGCGGTTTTGTACTTGGTCGTATTTCTTAATGGACAAGTTGAGCACGTACGTTTCCGGGTTTACACCAATGACAAGGGCAGTAATCGTATCGCCCTCTTTGGCGTTAAAATCGCGTCCCATTTCAAAGGGGCTGATAAACCCTTTGGTGTTGTTCTTGCCAATCGTACACTCCACACCGTATTCTTCGGACACTTTCGTCACCACGGCTTTGACGGAGCTCTTGTACGGGTAGCGGCGTTTTAAGGCGTCGGCCGGATTTAAGAAAAGCTGTTTGAGTCCAAATTCCAAGCGCGGGGTTTCTTTATCTAGCTTAAGTAATTTGGCTTTGAGGCGTTGGCCACGGCGAAAGTTGGAAATAGCGGTTTCGGGCTCTTTCCAGGCCACGTTTTCCAACGCTACCACACCCTCAATGCCGTGGAAGCGCAGATACAATTTTTCTTTATCTACTTTGGAAACTACCACGCGCAGTACATCCCCCTCTTTAATAGAGCCGAGGACTTCTTCGCGGCGCACGGCTTCGTCTTCTTCCAAGACTTGCTTGCGGGAAATAATGAGTTTCTGTTTTTCTTTGACAAATTCCACAATGACCGCTTTAATTTTAGCGCCCACGGGTAAATAATGTTTATAGGCGGTGTGCAGTTCCGAAAGTGAAAGCGGCATAAAACCGGTTACGCCAAACACTTCCACCATATAACCGCCTTTTACTTGTTGTAAAATGGTCCCTTTCACGCGTTCTTTGGCTTCGTAGGCTTTTTTGCATACGTCCCAGCCCAAGTATTCGAGCGCTTTTTTATGAGATAAAACAGCCGGCCGTTCATCGCCGCCGCGTTTAACGAGTACAACAGACACCTTATCCCCCACTTGCGGTAAGGGTTTTCCCTCAAATTCGCTCAGTGCAATGGCCCCTTCTTTTTTGGTGCCGGTATCGACCAAGATAGAATCCTTGGTAATTTGTACGACGGGTACTTCTACAATTTCACGTTTGTTTAGTTTTTCCAGTAAAGACTCTTGCTGCGCAATCAACTGGTCCATCGTCAGTTCTTGCTCGGTAGTTTCTTGCGTAGTTTTAATTTCTTCGTTCTGTGTCATAAGTCTTTAGAACGGTTTACCGGGTGGCAAACCGCCGTTAACCTCCGTTAGATATTTATTGAATTTATTGCATCCATTATTTGATTTGCAAATTGTTTATACTGCATTTTAGGTTCCGCACTTTCGTCTTTTGTTAAGTGCATCACTTTACCGAATTTGACCCGTATTTTACCTACCCACGGCCACCCGAAAGTGCCGTCAATTTTTACGGGCAGTACGGGTGCGCCCGTTTTATAGACTAAAAATCCAATCCCGCTTTTCGGCTTTTGCGGTTTACCGGTTTTACTGCGCGTACCTTCGGGGAACATCACTACACTTTCCCCACGTTCTAAGGCCTCTACCACTTCTTTAAGCGCGCCCATATCGCCAATGGTGCGTTTACGGTCCACGGGGATGTAATTACAACGGCGGAAAAACCACCCCAGCACTGGCACGGCAAACAGTTCCTTTTTAGCTACAAAGCGCGAATCACGCACCAAGCCCGCAAACGCGCCTATGGCGGGCGGGTCCGCATTCGATAAGTGATTACCGGCTATTAAAAGAGCACCTTTCGGCGGTATATTTTCAAGCCCTTGCACCTCAATACGGTGAAAGAGCTTAAAATATACCCGCGCACTACATTTTACCAAATTAAGCAGCATAGTGGGAAACTTTCTCCCATACGGCTTGTATAACTTCGTCTTGCGTCATACAGGACGTATCAATCATTACAGCCCCGTCCGCCGGGCGCAAAGGGCTGGCGGCGCGGTGAGAATCGCGGTAATCGCGCTCCTCAATAAGCGCCAAAATTTTTTCGTAATCCGGGTTTTCCCCCGCTTCTTTGAGTTGCTTGACGCGGCGTTTGGCGCGCTCCTTGGCGGTGGCGCTTAAATAAAATTTGACCTCGGCATCCGGGAATACCACCGTACCGATATCGCGCCCTTCCATGATAATGCCACCATCTTTGCCGGCCTCGCGCATTTTTTTGGTAAGCACCGCGCGGGCCTCTTTATGGGTGGATACTTTGCTGGCCACATTGCCCACCTCTTCTAAATGCAGTTTGGCGCCCAAAAATTCGCCGTCCACATGCATTTTAAGCACCGCATCCGGCTGGCGCACAAACGTAAATACTAACCGCTTGGCTAACGCGAGCACAGCCGCCCCGTCTTCGGGGGGCAGCTGTGCCTCGTAAACTTTATAGGCCAGCGCCCGGTATAACTCCCCGGTGCTTAAAAACCCATAGCCTAATTTTTGGGCTACGGCCTTGCCGACGGTGGATTTCCCCGTCCCAGCCGTTCCGTCAATGGAAATAACAAGCCCGTTTTTACGCATTATTCGCCTTCCACACTCAGGCTGTCGGTTACCCCGCGGATGGCCAGCATGATGGCATCGGGGCTGGTAGCAGCCGATTGGGCTGTTTCCATATCAATAATGCCGTCTTTATAAAGTTTGGCTAGCGACTGGTCAAAGGTATTCATACCGTAAAATTCGCCCAATTGCATTTGTTTGATTAAATCGCTGGGACGGTTTTCCGCAATCAGTTTACGCACTTGCGGTGTGCTGACTAAAACTTCCAACGCCGGGTACATGCCGCCTTTTACGGCAGGCAGTAAACGCTGGCAGACTATCCCGCGAATCAGTTCCGCCAGTTGCATACGGATTTGGGTTTGCAATTCGGCCGGGAACGCATCCACCAACCGTTCTAACGTCTGCGGCACGTTGACGGTATGCATGGTACCGAATACGAGTTGCCCCGTTTCGGCAGCGCTGATAGCGGCTTTCATCACTTCTCCGTCGCGCAGCTCGCCAATCAAAATGACGTCCGGGTCCTGACGCATGGCGGCCCGCAACGCGCCTGTATAAGAAGGCGTATCCACCCCCAGTTCCAGTTGGCTGACAACACTACGGTTATCGGTATGGACGAACTCAATAGGATCTTCAATGGTTAAAATATGGTTGGCGCGGGTCTTATTGATGTAGTCAATCATGGCGGCCAGCGTAGAGGTTTTACCCGAACCCGTCATCCCGGTTACCAAAATAAGCCCGCGGCGCGAGTCCGCCATCTTACACAAAATATCGCCGGGCAAGTGAAATTCTTCAAACGACGGAATCTGCGGCGGAATATGACGCACGGCCATACAAATACGGCCCATTTGGCGAAATACGTTAAAACGAAAACGCCCGTACGATTTGGCATCTAACGAAAAATCCACCGTGCTGTATTGTTCAAAAATACGTTTCTCACGCTCCCCCATACAGGCATAGGCCATCTTTTTAGCTTCTTCGTTGCTTACAAAACTGTCGTCAATGGGTTTCATAAGCCCGTTTAAACGCACATATGCGTTGGAGTTGCCGCGGATATGTAACCCGTTGGCTTTATTATCTACTACCGTACGTAACAAACTTTGTAATCCTACCGCCATAATTTTCTCCTTATCTGCGTAATTTTAACTTCCGTTTTGCCCTGCTTATAAAGACCGTTTTTTGCGCCGCAAATACGCCGGCACTAACATAGGATCTTCAAATTTAGGACGTTTCTGCTCAAACGTGGCAAAAACATCTTCCGTAAGTGAAACCGGCCGGATGCTGGCATCAGACGCGGCTTCTAACGGGCGGCGCACATTAAAGGCGCCGGCTTTTTCGGCACTAAACCCGGTAGCAATGACGGTAACTTTAAAGTTCCCGTTTAAACCGGGGTCGTAGGAATAACCGAACATAATAATCGAATCGTTACTGGCATATTGGCGAATCAGGCTCATCACCTCGCCCTGTTCTACGAGCGTCAAATTTTCTTCCGCCGTAAAGTGGACAATAAACCCTTTGGCACCCTGGATATTGGCATTTTCCAGTAGCGGTGAAGAAATGGCGCGTTTGACGGCGGCCAAATGGCGCCCTTGCCCGCTGGCTTCCCCCACCCCAATCAGTGACTTTTCGGAATGGCACATCACTTTGCGGATATCGTTAAAATCAATGTTTACCTCGCCGGGTTTGGTAATCACTTCGCTAATACCTTGCACGGCTTGCAAGAGCACTTCATCTACCATTTTAAATGCGTCGCGCGAGGAAGTACTCGGGTCAATGTTGGCAAACAGTTTTTCGTTGGGCACGATAATCATGGAGTCCACATACTTTTGCATTTCCAAAATGCCTTCGTCGGCTTGTTTTTCGCGCACGTACCCTTCAAAATTAAAAGGACGCGTTACCACACCCACCACGAGGAGCTCATCCCCATAAATTTCTTTGGCCAACTTGGCCAGATACGGGGCCACGCCCGTGCCGGTACCGCCGCCCATTCCGGCCGTAATAAACAGCAAATCACATTGGCCGATAATCAGTTTTAATTTTTCTTTGCTTTCTTCGGCTGCTTTGCGCCCGCGTTCCGGGTCCCCGCCGACGCCTAAACCTTTGGTCAGCTTTTCCCCCACTTGCACGAGGTACGGCGCTTGGTTGCGGCGCAGGTCCTGCGCGTCGGTATTAACGGCAATAAAATCCACGTCTTTAAGGCCGGAACTTACCATGTGGTTAATCGCGTTCCCGCCGCCGCCGCCGACGCCAATGACTTTAATTTTGGCCTTTTTGCTCTCAAACTGTGCGGCCGGCATAAATAAATCTTGTACTTGCATCATTATCCAAAAATTCCTTTAAAAAATTTCCCGACTTTGCCAAACGCAGACCCGCCCTGACGGTATTGCCCGCTGTATAAGGAAGCCTCGTTAGCTTTTTCGGACGCATAAATCACCAGCGAAAGCGCCGTGGCATACTGCGGGTCAAAAAATTCTTCGGGGCTGGTAATTAAATCGCGCTGCACAACGCCGCGGCGCACATCTTTAAGACCCAAAATTTCCTGGCACAGCGCGGGCATTCCCGCCATTTGGCTGCCACCGCCTGTAAGCACCCCTACCAACGGCAGGTTTTTGGGCTTATAGCCGGCCAACCCGGCCGCATGTTCCACTTGTTCCAAAAGCTCTTCCATACGCGGCTGCAAACAATCTAAAATTTCCACATTTTTAATGGTACGCGTATCGCTGCCATCTAACAGCGGAACGGAAATTTCCTGTTCGTTTTTGAGGAACCCGGGATGAATGACGCCGTATTTTTCTTTAATCTCTTTCGCGGCTTTGCGCGACGTGCTTAAATAGCTCGATAAGTCGCTGGTTAAAATATCACACCCGTACGGAATATCGCACGAAAAGCGCATCATCCCGCCCATATAGACGCCGACGGAAATGGTTTCCCCGCCCAGGTCAATAAGCATAACGCCGTTTTCTTTTTCGTCTTGCAACAAGACGCAGTTACCCAGCGGCACCAGCCCATAAATCGTTCCGTCAATACGGAAACCGGGCCGTTGAATAGCCTTGGCTAAATTGTTTAAGTGCGTAGAAGCGCCCGTCACCAACTGCACATCTACTTCCAGTAGCGACCCTTCCATCCCTTCCGGGTTATGAATGCCGCGCTGTTTATCCACACAGTATCCTTGGTCAAATACGTTAATAATTTCGTTATCGTTTTTGATCGGCACGGCTTTGGCATTTTCAATCGCCAGCCCCATATCGTCGGGGGTAATTTCTTTATCCGGCCGGGAAATGTTATACGTACCGTGGCTAAAGAATGACTCAATATGCGCCCCGCGTACGCCTACCCATAATTGACCGATTTCCTGGTCACACTCCCGCTCCATATTTCCCAAAAGGGCCGTCACGGCGGCAGACGTTTCGCGGATATCGGTTACCATCCCGCCGCGTACCCCGCGGCAAGCAATACTGCGCCCGGCTAAAATTTGCAAGGTATTGGTTTCTTCGTCATGGGCAGCAGCGACGGCTGTTAACTTGCCGCTGCCTACATCTAAACCTACTACTAAATTGGGTTTTGCCATAAAAAATCACCTGTCTGAAAAATATGCTTTCTATTATTATAAGAATTAATGGGCCGAAAGTGTTAAAAAAACTTTCCCGTACTCAAAAAATTCAAAATTTAACGTAACCGGCACGTCATATTTTGCACGTGCCTTGTCCATAATCTGCGCCGCGCGGGCAGCCTTGGCTTTAAGGTCCGTAGCGGCTCCAAAACGAATCGCACTCCCCCCCGGCAAACGCATAGTAACGGTATTGTCCTGTAAATTCAGTTGCAACGACTCAAACGGAAGCGATTTTTTTAATTTGAGCACGCTTTGCACCATTTCCACAAAACTAGGTTGTAATTTTTCGGGCACAGGCCCTACCAGTTGTACCTGCGGAGCGGCTTGGGGGCCTTGCGGGTCGGTATATACGGTGCTGTCGGGGTCAATATATTGGCGGGATCCATCCGGCAAAATAAATTGGGCCACAGGCTCACGGGGTTTAGCGGAAATTTTTAGTTTCCCCGACAGTAACCCACGCACCACCGTAACATGTTTAAGCATGGGATAGGTTTTGATAAATTCTTTGCGCAATGCCTCGGCCTGATTAAAAGAAAAAGGTTTCCCCTCAAACGTAGCAGCTTTGGCAAACAGCTCTTTTTTAATCGCCCCGTCCACGCCGGAAACGGAAACGGATTTGACGTGCCAATCGGTAATTTGAGCGTCTTTAATTAAATGATACCCATAACGCACGCCCCAAAAACCGCACCAGCCGATACCGGCTAACAACAACAAGCAGAAAAAGAATTTGAAAAAAAAGGATGGCTTTTTAGTACGTACCCGGCGCCGAGTGTATAAGGTTGCGCTGGGACGGTGATAGCCATACTTTCTCATAGATAGTCCTAAAAAAGAAATGGGCGGGAAGGGAGTTGAACCCTTAAGGACTTTCGTCCATACGGTCCTGAGCCGTACGCGTCTGCCATTCCGCCACTCGCCCGATAACTGTAGATATTATAATAAATGAAACAATCAATTGTAAAGTAATTTCTTCGTAATTGAGCGCGAGGCGTTGTTGCGTGCGTAAGCCGTATAAACGAACAAAGCGGGATAATTTCAAAATAATTTGGTGCAACGCTAGGCGGGCAACTGCGTAGCGTACGTACGCAGACAACGCGTCAGCGTTGCGGGTACGTAAGCAGTTGTACAACAACGCATTGCGCCAAATTAGAAAGAAATTAGGTCTAATAGAACTTTTTGTTGGTGACAAGGTCTAAAATAAGCAAAGGATAAACCCATGAAGGGATGTTGTAAAATGAGGATTATCCCTGAACTTGTTTCAGGGTCTTCGACGCTGGTA
>JAZUSP010000042.1:0-79068 GCA_045606805.1 Elusimicrobiaceae bacterium
CTTTGTTAAAAAAGTTTGCCAATGAGTACATTGCCTGCACTTTTTTGCCGCGCCTCACGATACAAAAACGGCTAAACGCAAAGAGCAATTAGAACTTCTTGCCAACCCTAGTACGTCTGCAAGACAACGCGTAGCGTTGCAGGTACGCGAGCGAAAGTCGGCGCAAAATTGCCCAAATATGGAAACTGCTAGAGCGCGGGAAATGTTAAAATAACTATATGGACGAGCGAATTGCTATTCTACCTAAAGAGCCCGGCGTATATATTATGCGCGCTAAGGACGGCACCATACTCTATATCGGCAAAGCCAAAAACCTGGCCGACCGCGTGAAGCAGTATTTCCAAGAGTCCAACCTCTATTCGCGCGGGTGGAAACTGCCCAGTTTACTGCCGCTCATTGCCAAAATTGATTACGTCACGTGCATGAGCGAGCGCGACGCGCTTGTATTGGAAGAAAAACTCATCAAACAGTACCAGCCGTTTTTCAATTCCATGGGCAAAGACGGCAAAACGTACCCCTATTTAAAACTTTCTTTAAGCGAGGATTTCCCCCGCCTGCAACTAGTGCGCAAAAGCGCCGCCGACGCGGGCAAACGCAGTAAAGATGCGTATTACGGGCCGTACCCCAAGTCGTACATTGTGAAAAGCTTAATCCGATTTTTGTGGAAGAGCCAGTATGCGCCCTTGCGGCCGTGCAAGTGGAAATTTTCGCGCACCAAAAAACTGCCGGACATTAAAATAAACACGTGCATTTATTATCACACGGGCCAATGCCCGGCGCCGTGTGCGGGTAAAATTTCGTACGAAGATTACCAAAAAAACGCCCGGCGCATGGCTGATTTTTTAGACGGAAATTTTGGCGGTTTAACGCAAACGCTCACCGCGCTCATGCATGAACATTCCAACAAATTGGAGTACGAACAAGCCGCCGTATACCGCAACTTTTTACATGCCTTAGAGCACATGAAAGAGCGCGTGCTCGTCGGCCGGTTTAAAGACGATTACATTACAACCGCCATGGAAAATACGGACAAACTAAAACGCTTAGCCGAGGTAATCGGGCTTAAAAAACTGCCGGCGCATATTGAGGCGTTTGATAATTCGCACCTATTTGGGCGCGAGGCCGTGGGCTGTATGGTCTGTTACATTAACGGCGAGAAAAACCACGAACACTACCGCCGCTTTAAGATTCGTTCTAAATTACCTGAGAAAGGCGGGAGCGACTTTGCCATGATGGAAGAAAGTGTTTACCGCCGCTTGCGCCAGTTAAAGCGCGACCCGAGCCAACTGCCCGATTTGTTTTTGTTAGACGGCGGCAAAAGCCAAATCCACGCCGCCTTAAACGCGTTTGAACGCGCGGATTTGTTTATCCCATTTATTGCACTGGCCGAAACGCACGAGGGCATTTATTTGCCGGGTGCCAACGAGAGCATTAAGCTGCCCATTGGCGACCCGGCGTTAAATTTGCTCATGGAAATACGCGACGAAGTGCACCGCTTTGCCGTTACCTACCACCGCAAACTGCGGGATAAAGCTGAACTGCACGGCCACGAGAAACAAGACGGCCTACTAGACGGCAAAGACCCGGCGGGGAGATAATTCAGTTGAAATCATACGTTCTACCAGAACTTTTGTCTAAATTTCCGCCAAAACTTTTGCAGACCTGATGATATTTTTGATTAGACACGTACTTAGTATTTACAGTACACGTTCGTCTGCCAGCGGCATTTTGGGCATGTTGAAAATAAACCGTATGATATAATGGTGTAATATGCCCCACCGTAAAACTCCCTATTACATAATCGGAGCTTATTCCAAAACTTATCCCTTCTGCGCATCCGGCTTTTTCCGTTTCCACCCCCGGGTTGGCACAAGTTGATTCAACAGACACGTCCAAGTCGGCCCTGTTCCTGGTATAGTTCCCATTTTCTAAAAAATAAAGTTCTTCCGCCTCTGCAATAGCATTGACTCCAGCCATCAAGGTAGCATACCTAGATTTTAACACCGCTTTTTGATACTGAGGTACGGCCACCGCCGCCAAGATGCCAATAATTAACACCACCACTAATAATTCAATGAGGGTAAACCCCCGCTTACAACTGATTTTAGACTTGTTACTATTCATTTTTAGTTCGCCTTGTCTTAAGATAATCTTATCGTACCAAAAAAAAAAAACAAGTCAAGGATTTTTTGATTTTACGACGACAAAAAAGGCAGAAACTTTAAAACAAATTTAAGGATAACGCGAAAACAGCACCGGCCTTACCGATGCTGTTTTGTACAGTCACTTATACTTTTACGGATTATCTTTTATCGTTTACACCAAACACAAGGGACAAAAAATTGATTAGAAAATTAATTAATTGGGATAATAATTGTATGGTTTCTTGGAATCGCTTGCTTCCCAGCCAAGAGAACGGCACACTTTTTGGCCAAAATCTCTATCGCAACCGTCAGCGGAAGCGTAGCAAAAACGCGATTCAAAATGTTTCCATCCTTTCCCTTTTCCTATATTGTGATCCAACGGAATCTCATAATTATTACATAGTTGAGTTATATTACGTGCCAACACACGGGTTCCATTATCATGGATAACTCTAATTTCACTTCCATTTGGATAAGTGATTACACCATTATCCTCACTCCCCCCACCGGGGACATTAATATCCAACTGGTCAAACGAAGTGGCATACTCCCCATTGGCTAAATAATATACTTCTTGCGCGTCTTTAATACTATTAGCCAAGGTCATCAGTTCCATATACCGGCTTTTGGCCACGGCTACTCTATATTGCGGCAAGGCCACTGCCGCTAAGATGCCGATAATTAAAACGACAACAAGCAGCTCAATGAGGGTAAAACCCTTTCTTCCTCCCTTGCGGAGGAAGTAGTCCGCAGGACCGATGGAGGGGCTCATTAAGGAGAATGCCTTATAGGCCCCCCTTTTTGTCGCTACCGCGACCCCCGACAAAAGCCCTCGGGGGCAGGCTCTTTCCCCGCAAGGGGGACAAGACACAATACTTGCATTTTTGTTGGTTTTCATAAGTTTTTCCTCTTTTGTTTTTAATTTGCAATTCCGCTGCTTATGAAACCAAACAAAAACGGCTGATAAATTTGAGTGCATTCAAACTCCCAAACATAACAGCCGTAGCCTACCAGTTTGTTTCCGCACTGATAACTTATACAGTAAAAGAAGAAGAGCTGTTAAATATATCTTTGAATGACCTAGACCAAGATTATGCTGTTCCACCTAGTACGATAGGATTGGACTATAACTTAATCTGTAATAAATGGTTTACCCAGTATATAAATTATTAGTAAGATTGCTCCTAACACACCAAAACACACACCAAGACCGCACTGGCAGCATTCCTATAACAGAGTCCGGCCCACAAAAGGCCCGTATGGACTCAGTAAATAAGAGCTGCCAGTGCATGTAACGTGCCAATATCCGCCAAGTTGCCTACAAAAATGAGTCCCGGCCCGGTTTTAGGAACGGCCCGGCACATGGCTTTTACATGACCGGACCAAAATTCCACTTACAAGGACCACAGGGGATTTTATCTCCGTTGTAAAAAAGCCCCTCTTTGTGAGGAGCTCTGCAAGGATTAAAGCAAGGGGATATTACCAGTAAGGGGTAATCTGTTCTTCCCAATCTTCCGGGAAGTGCATTTTTTCGCAGATATTAAGCTGGGGAATAGCTGCCGAGGTATCTTTAATAAGAGCTGTTAAATTAGCCTTAAAACTTTCTGCTTCTTCGTTAGATATATGGGTTAGCAATGTATATAGCATAAGTGTAACTTGCCAAAAGTTGGCCCGGTTGTTTTCGTTGCTCTCTCCCGGTGTAATGAAGTTAGGGAAGCTCTTTATCCATAGGGAAGAGTGGTGGGCACAGGTATTGCGGATAACGCAGCACAAATAAAACCAGTTATCCAAAATCTTAAATGACGGAGCCCCGTACGCACGCCGTATTGCGTTTTTAATGGATTTTGAAATGTGTCTATACAGGCTAACCAGTGTAGAAAAGGTAATTACCTCCACCATAGCCCATACAGGGATTGTAGGAAATTCCTTGTAGTTGTGGCGGTGGTGGGCAATAAAGCTCTCGTTGGAAGATAGGATTAAGTCGTGTATTTTGCGTTCCTTGAAATCGTGGTACGAGTTAAACCCCTTAAAATGGCCCTTAAACAGTTTTTCCTCTTCGTGCGGGGCCGGGGAATTAGTAGCATGGGCCGCTTGGTAAGCAAATTGAGTCCGTAACGATATTTCTATAGCCGCTGTAGCCTGCATGCACAAGGCGCGCAAGGTCCGGTCAAAATTATATAGTGTTTCCACCTGTTCAAAAGTGGTATTTGGCCCGAATATGTCCTTTTCTTGCTCTAAAAACACAGCGTAGGCACGTAAACGGTAGTAGTTTTTATGGCGCAAGATGTCTAAGACGTGAGTTTCTTCTTGTACGTCTAATCCACGAGATTTTAAGATTGCAAGCTGCTCTTCAAAGGTAGTTGGTTTTTTAAAAGGTTGCTTCATAAAATGATTGCCCCCACTGTTTGGGCACTGTAAGTAGGCCTGTGGGGGGCTGATACTGATAGTATAATAAGTTTTTGTGCTTTTGGCAAGGGGGTATTTTACCTGCCTTATAATCATACATAGTATAGCAAATAAAGCATTAGGTGTTCAGCGGTTTTAAAGTGGTAGATATGCTATAATGGAAAAAGAAGTAAAAAGTATCTACAATTTGTGAAGATTATTTGTTGAAGTGTGGGGGAAGCCCACGCAGAGCAAAGGGAGTGACTTCCCCGCGCGAGTTCTAAGTCAGCAGATAGTCGCCTTAGTCTTACCTGATTCCTTATTTTGGAATGGGTAGGCGGCGATTATTTGTTAAGGGGCACTTAGAACTGCTTTTAACAGATGTCGCCGCTTTTGTAATAAAACAGATGTGCTGTATAGCTAAGATATGTTAAAATTAGAAAGGAATTGAGGAACCGTATGCCGCGGATACTAAAATATATATTATGTGTGTTGGTTGCGCTTTTTGCCTTTTCCACTATCAGTACGGGGGATGTAGGCGATTTTAGTGACTATGACTCCGGCAGTGATTGGAGCGACTCATCTTCTGATAGTTGGGATAGTGATTTTTCCGATTCAGCTTCCGACCATACTGGTTCGTCTTCAAAAAATAATCCATTTATAGTTTATCTTTTCTTTGCTTTTTTCCCTATTTGGCTTATTCTGTCTGCGAAACAAGCCGTAGAGAACCAATTATTTGGAACCTCTCGACAAACATCCAAATCACGTCCTTCACTTAAATGGCCGGAAATCCCTGATAATACCGCTGATATTACTCGTGTTTTACAAGACACGGACCCAGATTTTAATGCCGCTGCATTTTTAGAATGGGTCAAAGAGCTGTTCTTTAAGCTCCAGTATGCGTGGATGGACCGGGATTGGGAACAGGCTCGGCCTTTTGAATCCGAAGAACTGTATGCCACACATGAACGTCAGCTACAGGAATACAAACGTTTAGGTCGCATTAACATTTTGGAACGTATTAACATAAACAATGCGTATTTCTTCTCGTTGGTTAAAGACCGAGATTGGGAAACTTTATCGGTAGTGATGCATGTGCGGATGGTAGATTACATTGTGGACGAGCATACAAGAGAGGTACTGAAAGGTACACCCGGCAAGGATTGTTTTATGAGCTATTTCTACGTATTTAAACGTAAAGCAGGAGTAAAAACCCTTTCTGCCAAACAGGAAGTAGATACGATTGCCTGCCCGAACTGTGGTGCACCTACGCATGTGGTCAGTTCCGGCAAGTGCGAATATTGCAATTTTGTAATTACAGTAAAGGACCACGGTTGGGTATTATCGGATATTATAGGTATTAAGCCCCCTTATAATTACGGGTCCGGTGGAATTATTATGCAAGGAAAACCGGAGGAATAAATCCCTTTATGAACTTGCTTATTTAGAATATTTATATAATAGATTATTATGTCACGGATACTAAAATATATATTGTGTGTGTTAGTTGTGCTTTTGGCCTTTGCCAGTATCGGCATAGGGGATGTCGGCAATTTTAATGACTATGATTCCGGCAGTAGTTGGAGTAGTTCGTCATCCGATAGTGGCTCTTCATGGAGTTGGGGTAGTGATTCGTCCGATTCGGGTTGGAAGTCTCGTCGTTCTTCTTATAATGCTGTTTCTAACGATTCTACAAATGGAGAACCTATGGAACCGCCCACGTCATTGGATAGATTTTTGTTTTTAATTGCGGCCATAGTGATATGTCTAATTATGTATGCTATTTTTAGCCAAAAAGGAAATGCCACACCGCGTTCTACGCTAAAATGGCCAGACGTACCGGACAATTCTTTTGAAATTACGCAAGCTATTAGTGAGCAAGACCCGGCCTTCAATGCCGTAGCATTTTTGGAATGGGCCAAAGAGGTGTTCTTTAAGCTCCAGTATGCGTGGATGGACCGGGATTGGGAACAGGTCCGGCCTTTTGAGTCCGAAGAACTTTACGCTACGCATGAACACCAATTACAGGAATACAAACGTTTAGGGCGTATCAATGTATTAGAACGTATTAACGTAAATAATGCCTATTTCTTCTCGCTTATCAAGGACCAAGAATGGGAGACCTTATCAGTTGTAATGCACGTGCGGATGATTGATTATATTATAGATGAGCATACCCGCAAGGTACTTAAAGGAACGTCCGATAAAGACTGCTTTATGAGTTATTTCTATGTATTTAAACGTAAAGCGGGTGTAAAAACCGCGTCTGCCAAGCAAGGCGTGGATACGATTGCCTGCCCGAACTGCGGTGCGCCTACGCATGTGGTCAGTTCCGGCAAGTGTGAATATTGCAATTTTGTAATTACAGTAAAAGACCATGGCTGGGTACTTACGGACATCATAGGCATTAAACCGCCTTATGATTACGGGTCCGGCGGGGTCATCATACAAGATAAACCGGAGGAATAAGTATGGGATTAGTACAAGCAGTAAAAGGAGCAGTTAGCTCTACCTTGGCAGACCAGTGGAAGGAGTTTATTTATTGCGACGCGTTAGACGCCGCTACACTCGTGCAAAAGGGCAGCAAGCACATTACGGGAGCTTCTTCTAACCAATACGGCAGTGAAAACATTATTACGCACGAAAGTAAGATTGTGGTCAACGAAGGCCAAGCCCTCTTGGTAGTGGAAAACGGAAAAATTATTGATTTTTCCGTGGAACCCGGTGCTTATACTTTTCAGTCCGATACGGAACCCTCTTTGTTTGCGGGTGGCTTTCAAGGTCTAATTGACAGTTTTAAGAAGGTAGGGCAACGTTTTGTATATGGCGGGCAACCCCAAAATGACCAACGTGTGTACTATGTGAACCTCAAGGAAATTCCCAATAATAAATTCGGTGTGGGCGGTGTGCCGTTTAGGGATGGAGAATTTGGGTTTACCATGCTCTTAAAAGGGTTCGGTATCTACTCGTATAAAATTGAGGACCCGATTTTGTTTTTCTCGCACGTAGCTGCTAACGTAACGGACCGCTATTTAGCTGCTAATTTAGATGACCAGTTAAAAGCAGAGTTTCAACAAGCGATTCAAGTGGCCATAGGGAATTTATCAGCTATGAATGTTTCGTACGATAAAATTCCACAACATACGAAAGAACTTACGCTTAATATGGATAAAATGTTGGATACGGATTGGAAGCAGGTCCGTGGGCTTGTGGTAGTATCTATTGGATTTTCTGCCATTACGCCGGACGAGGAAAGCGTGAAGAAAATTGCCCAATTCCAAGAAGCCCGCATCTATTCTAATGCGCAAATGCTGGGTGGCCGTTTAGGTGGAGCGCAAGCTACGGCCATGGAAAATGCAGCCAGTAACGAGAATGGAGCCATGAACGGTTTTGTAGGTATGGGGTTTGCCCAACAAGCAGGCGGGGCGAGTGCTTCCCAATTTATTAAACCCGGTACTCCTGCCCCTGTTTCGCAAGTTCCTGCGGCTGCGGCTTGGGCTTGTGGCTGTGGAGCACAAAACACGGGCAATTTCTGCCAAAATTGTGGGGCTAAACGCCCGGCGGGGTGTGCACATCCAAATGCAGGGCCGGACGCTGCTTTCTGCCCGGATTGTGGTGCTAAACTAAAATAAAATACGCTTCAAAACTCTATTGAAAGAATAGAAATGCCCTAGGTTTAGGCCTAGGGTTCCTTTTGGTATTTTAGGTAAGTTCAAACACGACTTGAAAATTTACTTTGTACCGTTATACTAAGTATTATGAAAAAGCGCGGGATGTTACTTTTACTAGGTTGTATATTCCTTGGGGCGTTAGGTGTATTGGCGGCCCCGTGGGGTGCTATGTCCGATTATGTGGACGAATACACGCCCTCTAAGACTGGGGAAAAGTATCTATTGCGTAAAATCTTAAATGGGCAAACGCTTTCTATTGGTTTACAGCGGGATGCCTATACCGATAAACACTACGATAAATTAAGCCGTCTGATTGTGGATTCCTATAATGACTGGTTTTTTAATGCGGTCCGGCACATTGAACAGTCCGGGCGGGAAGCCGAATTTGCCGATATTTTACCAATCCTTCGCCAAGGGGTACGCGTGCAGATGAGTGAGCAAGGCAGAGATTTAAATGTGGTATTTATGCCCTTGCAAGCCATACAATACCAATGTGGGCATAATACGCTAGGGTGTTATACATTAGATGAGGCAATTCCACACATATACTTGCCTATCAATGACGGTTTGCTTAAAATCCTTAGTTTGGGTCAATCAAGCAAGAAAAGGACAGGTCTGCACGAAATTGGCCATTCGTTGGGTTTCTCGGACCAATACTGCCAGGCCCGGTCTATCAATTCCGACGCCATGTATGGTAGCGTTGAAGAACGAGACACTATTATGCGCCATGCTAGTCACCTTACCTGTGATGATGCCGACGGTCTTATTAACCTGATTGACATTACCCAAGGCAAACGCCGGGGCGGGGATAAAGGCTGGAAGACCCTGTGCCCCAAATCGCAGGAATACTATATTGGTGGTATGTCGGCCGCCAAAGGACCATACCGTATTAAATTAACGCAAGATAATGGGGCTGTACTACTGACGACATACCGAAAAGGAGAACGGGTGGATAGTCAGGTGTACCCATTTGATACGCCACAAGGGGTTGTGAATTGGCAAGAAACTCCTATCCGCACGATAAAACAATCGGACCGTTTTGGACGCCCTGTTTTAGCGGCAGGTTCCCAAGGAGAAACTATTTACTATTCCTACTTATACGACCGGGTGGAACGTTTGGCGGTGCGTAACGGGCAAGCCTTAAATTTGGTAACTACTGTACGTTATCCTAAACAACGTGCCGGAGAGATGCAAAACCACAAAGAAATGTTCTTTGGGCAACAAGGTACTGTGTGTTTGCTCAAAACCCGTGTGTTAGCGAAACGTGGATATATCAGCGAATACGTAGAAGGAGTAAACAAGTCCGAGATTAACCGTTATATCAAACGCGGCTATGACCAACGCGGACAGCTGGTACAAGATGTATATGAGGAACCAAACCAACCCAAAAAGCCACGGCATACTTCCTTACGGGCTGTTACGGCCCAAAGACGTGGCCTTGCTGTAGAGCAAGGACTTAACCAACAGGTAAATAGACAAATGCAAGCGTCCCAACAAGGCCAGTTGGTAAAGCAGTTAGACCAGTGGACACAGCGTGCCTTACAAGAGTTTTCCCGTACGGCTAAGTAAGCACATGCGTTTCCACAAAAACACGGTCCCGGTCCGACCCTACCCCTATGCTGCCCGCATAACAAAGCCGTACCGTTTGCGGGCAGCACAAAGACCTCCTTTTTGATACGAGCGAGGACCTATAAAAAAGCAGTGCTTGCCGATACTTTGGGGGTAAGACCTGTTGTGTTCTGTAAAATATAGTAAACTAATTATATATGAAGAACCTCGCATTTTTAACCATAGACCGGATAGCCGATATACTGCAGCTCAATAAAATGACAGTGTACCGGGAAATCAAACGGCAGCACTTAAGGGCCTACAAATTTGGCAAAGAGTTTCGTGTATTACAGGCCGATTTTGAAGCATATCTTGCAAACGCGTATAAAGCCGCACAACAGTCTGTGCGCTCTCATAATACATGTATAAAGCCCAATCTTGTTAAAGCGGCTACAAAGGCGAAAATGGCCCGGCAATCAGGTGTTAAACAGGCTGTACACACCCCTAAACAGGCTCATAAAGCCAAAACAGCCTCAAAAACAGTTAAGAAAGCGGTTAAACACCCTATAAAATCCATTAAACGGAGAAAATAGTCCATGCCTACCCAAAAACCAGTTACCCAGTATAGTACGCTAGATGTGCTGCTGATGTTGTTATTGTTTTTATCCCGGAAGACGATTTGTATCCCTGCTGAGTTATTTAAAAAGCATAGCCTGTATTTGGCTACGCACCAAACCGTGAGTATAGCAGTCCGGTGGCCGGATAAGGACCATATCCGTACAGGGGTCGTGCGGTTACGGTGCGTTAGTAAAAAGAAACTACGGAACCTAATAGGAAGATATTTGGCTTTATACAGGAAAGGACAGGTTAAAAGCACTGAAAGAGTATGGACCTTGACTGATAAAAATCTTCGTTGGATGGAGTACTTTTTTGTTCGGACGAGACTGCATAGACGTAGAATAGAGGCGTGCTTTGATATAGAAAACATATCCTGGGGCCCTATGATAGCACCTATCCCCTTGCTAAATGTGGCTTCCCACATGCTAATGTTCAGTTATAACGGTCATCCGGTCCGTGCGTGTTGCGAGACACCGCGAGGAACCAAACTTATAGTCATAGAGGTGGCAAACTATGAAGACTGGGATAACATGGTGTCCTTTTTAGGTTGGCGTGTGCGGATAGATAGCTCAGTAGCCAAGTATAAGGAACGTTTAATCAAATTTGACTCGGCCACTAACAAGCAAAAGCTTTTACTGGACCACTTAGTAGTATCCAAAGGTAAGTGTCTAATAGATGATTTGTTAGGCAGTTTGGCTATAAATTGTACCGACCGGAAAGACCCGCAGAAACGGCGGGCTGCTGAAAAGAAAATCTTGCGTGGATTAGGACGGCAGCTGACTTTAAAGGCAGAAAAAGCCTGTGAAGGGCCCAATGAGTTCGGGTGTATGGACAAAGTGGAGTTTCAAATAGAGGTGGCAACCGAATATGTCCGTATGTATTCCATAGTTATATAAGCTGATAATTAACACAAAAGGCCCTCTTGGCTAATAGCTGAGAGGGTTTTTTGTCGGGTCCTAGGTCCTCAAGCGGCAAAATGTGTCTTTATGCGACATCTTTTAGACGAAGCGTCTAGGTCTTGAAAAGGGCTGTTGCACGCTAATCTTCGGTCTTAGTCTTTCGTCATGCAACATACGCATGATAAGAAAGAACCGACGTTTAAAGAGCTCCTCGGGGAGCTTTACGGGCAGGATGTTACCGAACAGGAAGCGTTTAATGCCCAAGATGACCTAGCAGAATTATTGTTAGTCTTAGATGAAATAGACCGGGAATTATTCCCGGAAGATGAGGCGGCTCAAGGGGGTGTCAAATGATTGATACCGTAGCCTTGAGGATAGACCACTTTAATAGTCATACATCCGAGCCATGGAATAATCCTGCGTGGACGGTAGAAGACCCGGAGCAGTTTAATAACCCGGATATAGAAAACTGTTACGGCAGCAACTGGCACAAGGAGAACAGACGCAGTGAAGCGAAACAGTGGAAAGACTACTTACCGCATGTAGAGATACGCCAAGGCAATCGGCCCGTGTATTATTTTTACTTGTATGTACGGTTTTCGGTACCGAAACTAATCTATGGGGATAATTTAAGAGAGGTAACGGACCCCCAGTTTCAAACGGTATGTCAGACTCTACAAAGCAAGTTACAACGCATGGGGGTAAAGGTGGACTTATTCGCTATCCAGCACGCACTGGTAGAACAGGTACACTATGGCAAAAACCTTATTTGCTATGGTATTCCGGTAGAACTGGTATTAAAGCGGTTAGAGGCAGCTAGATTACCCCGTTTACGTATGGACACACAACGGACAAGCTACTGTAACGGTAGGCAGCTAACGTTTCATAACAAAATCCGGGAAGTATGTCTGTACGATAAATACCAAGAATTAGTAACATACCGCAAACAAGCTACAAGCCTGGCATGGTTCTTTGGGCGTAAGGACCTGAAAAATCTGTTACGCATAGAGGTCCGGCTTAATAAGAAATCCAGTTTTACAAAGCATTTTGGTGCTGATAAAGTTGCATTCCATAGCGTCTTTAGTGAAGTCCTAGCCAAAAAAGTAATACTGGAGTATTGGGAACCGATATATCAGAGTGCGTCCAAGATACCGCCTGAATGTTACGCCCCGGAATACCAGTTACTTAGCTTGGGGAATACTACGCCCAATATGGTTACTGATTTAGAACTGATAGGACTTAGGGCTCTAGTAAACTCTATGGGGCACACGGCGGCCTACAAGCTAATGCAGGCACGGTATCCCGGGAATCAGCAGCAAGTATATGCCCTATTTGCCCAACTGCAAAAGGCTGGTTCACTGGTGCTTCCGGCTGAGTATGACTACCTACGCATGATAGATGAAGAACTAAGGTTGTTTAAGTGGCTAGGTAAATACTCCTGGGGTAGGCGTAAAAAGCTGTTGCGTAATGCTACGCCACTGACCTGCCAGCGGTTACTAACTGTTGAGTATGTCGCAAAATACGCTAAAGTAAACAAACGAACCGTGCAACGTTGGCTTAAAAAAGGTCTAGTGGGGCACTTTATGTTCGGTAAGGAGTACCGTCTAAGAAAGGAGGACTTCCTTGCCCTATTATGTGGGCCTAAACCATAGTGCGGGTCCCTATATATTATAGTTGTTAGGTCTCTAATTAAAGAGACCCTCAGTAAAAAGTGCTTGTAAATACAAGTAAATAATAGTATAGTATAAGTAAAGAGGAAAAGAATATGTCAAACAGCAATAACATCCAGTCCAAAACAGCCACAGAAGCGGTTATTTTGGCCCGTGTATCCAGCAAAAACCAAGAGGACGGTTACTCATTAGAGGCACAGTTAGAGGCTTGCCGCAGATACGCTCAGAGCAAAGGTTTAACCGTGCTAAAAGAATACGAATTAACCGAGTCATCTACACGGGGAGACCGTAAGGAGTTTAACGAAATGATAGCCTTTGCAGCTAAGCAGAAAGGCTGTATCGCTATTATCGCACATACGGTGGACCGTTTCCAACGCCGTTTTAATGAAACGGTTGTCTGTGAACCTTTTATAACAGCCGGAACTATGGAACTACACTTTGTACAGTCCGGGTTAGTTATCAATGCGGATAACTATTATAGCCAGTCCTTAGTGTGGGATGTAAACGTGATGGGAGCCCGGGCGTATATTAACGCTATTAAGGTACACACGCGCAAGGGGCTAGACCGTAAGATAGCTAACGGGGAACTTCCCTCAAAGGCTCCTATTGGGTACAAAAACGTAGGCAATAAAGGGAACCGGACCATCGTGGTAGATGAAGAAGTGGCCCCTTTAGTAAGAAAGGCGTTTAATGATTACGCAACCGGGAATTATTCGTTTAAGGAGATAACAGAATCTATCAAGAAAGCCGGATACCGAAGCTGTAGGAAAGTCCCATTTGTAGAAGCCAGTATGAGGCGTACTTTAGGGAATCCATTTTACTATGGTATGATGACTGTTAAAGGGAAATTAAAACCACACATATACCCGCCACTTATTACTAAGGAGCTATTTGACAAGTGCCAAGGGGTCCGAGAAAAACACCTACGCAAGCCACGCCGTAAAGATAAGGCAGACTTTGTATTTAAGCACCTAGTTACCTGTGGTACGTGTAATCATACTGTATCCAGTTACCGCAGGCAGAAGCAAAATAAAACTGACGAGGGAACCCATGAGTATGTTTACTTACGTTGTGCGGGGAAAGCAAATAGTGCACAGTGTAACTGTAAGGCAATCCGTGAGGAACATGCACTAAAGGAAGTTGAGCAAGAGTTACAAAAGATACAGGTCCCGGCCCAGTTTTTACAAGGAGCCTTAAATCGTATTATCGGTAAACTAGGTACTACCTACCAAGCAGAGCAAACGGAACGGGTCAATGCTAAACGGCGGTTAGGGCAGATAGCTCACGAAAAAGATATATGGGTAGGAAAGGAAGTAGCCGGGTTACTGCCTACAGATACTGTAAATGCTAAGTTAAAAGCCCTAGCTAGCGAGGAACAGGAACTCCAAGCTATATTGTCCGGTAAACAACCACAGGGAGTAACTAAGCAGACCGCATGGACCCTAGCACGAGCTGTAAACTTGCTTTCCCGGTTACCGGAACTGTTTGCAGGTTCGCAGAACGCCCAAAAACGCAAAATTATGACCTTAGTTTTTGCGAACCTCATACTTAAAGAGAAAAGTCTATATATTATCTGGAAAAAACCCTTCAGCTTGATGGCTGAGGGGTTAAATAGAGCCGTTACGGACCGTCAAAACGATAAACGTTCGGCACAAAACAAACGGGTAATTAGTCCGTTTATTTTGTGCCTATATCGGCTATTTTTGGCTTGAATGCAGTCTTTATAGACAGTCCGTTTCTTCAACGGTTCCAAAAACAGGTAAAATTGTACTTACATTATAACATAAAACGCCCCCAATTTACTGACCAAAGTATGTCACAAAGCCTAAGCCTCTACCGAGGCTTAGTCAGGCAATGCCTGACCTACAACAACTTTTTGAGACAACAAAAAACCCTCTCGTATAGAGCGGGCAAAAGTTACAACAACAAAAAACTAAAGCATTACCCTGTTTTCAAATTTGAGATGATTAGCCGCCGTATGTTGACCCGTGGCGTACGTCCTGCGGACGGGGCGCCAGCCCCGCAAGTACGCGAGGTGGTCAAATCGGCGGCTAAGGGCTCAAATTTGGAAACTGTTTGAGTACAGGTTACGACTCAACTACGTGCTTATATTTAAACAGCCACGCAAACAGCACCGCTACCACGAGCGAAAACCCCGCAAATACAAACCAGCTTTCACTCCAGCCGTTCATAATGAGAGCCGACAGGTCCGCCGGATAGACGCCGTTGACCATTTTGGACGGGTCCAAATGTACGTTTACCAAGGCGTTAATCACTTTTTGGGCGGCCAGCGAGCCAATCGCGGCGCCAAAACCGTTGGTCATCAGCATAAACACACCCTGCGCCGAGGAACGAATAGACGGGTCGGTTTCCTGGTCCACATACAAAGAGCCGGAAATGTTGAAGAAATCAAACGCCACGCCGTAAATAATCATAGATGCAATAAGCATCAAAATGCCCAACGCGGTGGACGGGTTGCCCACGCCCAAGAGCCCAAAGCGCAGCACCCAAGCCAGCATACTAATAAGCATCACTTTTTTAATACCGTAGCGTTTTAAGAAGAACGGGATGAGCAAAATACACAGCGTTTCGGAAATTTGCGAAAGCGAAATAAGCGCAGTTGCGTTATTGGCCCCCCATGAGCCCGTATATCCGGCCAGAGAGTTAAACCCCGTAATAAACGGCCCGGCAAACCCGTTAGTCACTTGCAGGGACATACCCAAGAGCATAGAAAACACAAAGAAAATCGCCATTTTTTTCTCTTTAAAAAGCGCAAACGCTTTAAGGCCCAGGGCTTCGCCCAGCGTGCGGGCTTTTTCGGTACTGGTCGGGCAGTTCGGCAGCGTAAAGCAGTAAAAGCCTAAAATAACACCCAATATGGCCGAGAAATACCACTGCGTGTAAGAGCCGGCAAAGTGGGCAAAGTTCGTCGTCCACATGGCAATAATAAAACCTACCGTGCCAAATACACGAATGGGCGGGAAACATTTAACCGTATCTAAATTTTGTTGCCGAAGGGCCGTGTAAGCCACGGAGTTGGAAAGCGCCAGCGTGGGCATATAAAAAGCCACACTCAAGGTGTAGCAGGTAAACAACGCGGCAAAGTTGATGTTGGCTTGCGCCCCGCACCACGCGGCACCCGCCATAAACAGGGCGGCTAACAAGTGGCACAGGCCGAGCATTTTTTGCGCGGGCACCCAGCGGTCCGCCACAATGCCCATCACCGCCGGCATAAATAAAGAGACAAAACCTTGCGTGGCATAAAACCAACCGATTTTATCGGCAAACCCGGCACCCGCCAGAAAAATGCCCATAGACGTTAAATAGGCACCCCATACGGCAAATTCCAGGAAGTTCATCACAGTCAAACGAAGCTTGATGTTCATAGTAAGTATTGCGGGTTTCCCCGCCAGCACGTTACGTACTTTCCTCCTTAGAAAATTGGCAAGCCCAAGGCCCGCCTTACCCTTATTGTACAAAAAAAGTATAATAAGGGAAAAGAAATAGAGTCTGCGCGAAATTGCGTTTTGCGTGGACCAACAATTTGCCACATTTGGGCTACTCAAGGCCGACTTTCACTTGCGTACCTGCAACGCGTTGCGTTGTCTTGCAGACGTACGCTACGTTCAACTTACAGCCTTGATTAGCCGCAAATCTGACAAATCAGGGTACTGATTACTTTACCCGGTGCTTATTTCTTAACTACAAATTTCTTCTGGGAGGCTATATGGCAGATTATAGTTTTGACGTCGTTTCAAAAGTAGATTTAAACGTAATTAGCGAGGCCGTTTCCGCCGCGAATAAAGAAATTACCAATCGCTACGATTTTAAAGGCACCAATTCATCTATTGAGCTTAACCAAAAAGACAACGAACTCAAATTGGCCAGTAGTGACGAATTTAAAGTAAACACTTTGCGCGACATTATTTTTACCCGCATGGCCAAACGCGGCATTGCACTCAAAAATTTAACCCCGCAGAAAATTGAAGCGGCCCTGGGCGGCAACGCCAAACAGACGGTTAAAATCCAACAAGGCATCCCCGCCGACAAAGCCAAGGAAATTACCAAGGCTATTAAAGACGCCAAGCTCAAAGTGTCGGCCTCTATTCAAGGGGACCAGTTGCGTGTGTCGTCCAAGTCCAAGGATGAATTGCAAGCCGTAATTGCTTTCTTAAAAGGGCGCGATTTTGGGGTAGAGCTCCAGTTTACCAACTACCGGTAATGTTTTTGCTATAATGGGCTTATGAAGTACACATTATATATTTTGACTATGGCACTGCTCTTTGCCGGCGGAATGATTGTGGGCAATGTATATCTACCCGACCATTCCACCGTGCGCGCCGCCGCCGTGGCCGTGCCGGAACTGGACACCCATAACCCCATTTTTTCCCGCACGGACCGCACGATTGCTGAGCGCGAACTGGGCATTTTAAGCCAGGCACTCCAATCATGCCCCGTTGTAGTAAATGAGGAAAAAGACCGTTTGGTTAATCATATTAAATTATGGTTAGCATTGGAAGATTTCCACTTAAAAAAAGCGATTTTAGAACTGGAAATGGCTAAAAATGTGGAAAGTAACCGCCCAACTTCCCAATTTTTGAAAGCCGCCGAAGATTATAATACGGCACGCGCCTATGCGGAAAAAATGGCCGATGAACTTTTCCCGCTCAAAGAGGAAGAAACGCCTGCGGATGAGAAAGCCCCAGCCGAAACCCCAACTACCAAATAAATTTATAATTTACCCCAAAATACCCTGCCGCTATGGCAGGGTATTTTGTTATAATGTAGGTACAATTTAATCCTGTTTTTGGAACCGTATGCAGAATACGGAGCGCCTTTAAGGCACTGGTCAAGCCAAAAAACAGCCGAATTATTAAGGTACAAAATGGACGGACTAATTACCCGTTTGTTTTGTGCCGAATGTTTATCGTTTTACGGTAAACTACGGCTGTTACGTTTGGGTTATTGACCAGGCTCAATGTAGTAGCCGTTTTTGTATGGTTTCATAAGCAGATAAATTAAACTTAAAATAAAGAGGAAACTTATGAAACTGAAAGAATATATCAATCAAGTCATCCTGAACTCGATTCAGGATCTACAACGCTTGTCGTTGTCGTTATTAAACAGCATGCGTGGAAGATCCCGTATCAAGTACGGGATGACGGCTTTATTTAATAACGGAGGCTTTACCTTAATTGAGCTATTGGTCGTTGTGCTCATCATCGGTATATTGGCCGCCGTAGCCGTACCGCAATATCAAAAAGCGGTTCTTAAAAGCCGTTTTGTCACTCTTAAGCATTTAGCAAAAAGTATAGCTCAAGCCGAGGAAGTTTATTACTTGGCAAATAATAAATATACGCCGGATGTAAGAAATTTAGATATTGACTTGCCCACTCCATCTTCTACCGACATAGAAGAATCTTTAACTGGGTATGGGCAGTATTACTATCCCTGGGGAAAATGCACCTTAGAAATAGTAGAAAACACCGTAGCTGATGTATCGTGTACACTACAAAAAGAAAATGTTAAAGTGCTGGCTTATTTTATTTATTTGACTCATTCACAACGCGACCCAGGAAAAAGTGCCTGCTTTTCTTACTCAGCAGCTAATAATTCTTATGATGTGTGCCAAAATGATACAGGGCTAACAACCCCCACCAAAGATTATACTACTACACAAGCGTGGCTTTATTAGAACGCTGAAATAGATTCTGTTGACAATAAGCCCCCGGCGTAATTATCCGGGGGCTTATTAAAACTATTAGCGCGGGTTACTTGTTAATACCACAACACTTTTTATACTTTTTCCCACTGCCGCACGGGCACGGGTCGTTACGGCCAATGCGCGGCCCCTCGTGTACCACGGTTTCCACGTGATGTTGCTCCGGGTTTCCCTCGGCACGCAGTTCGGCCTCGTGGTCTTTCATCCACTTTTTCATTTGGCGGATACTTTTAAAGTTTACACCGTCGGCTTCCATCCGGCGCGCTATACTCATAAACTTTTCTTTAACCTTCGGGTCTTTAAGCTGCATTTTGAAGGCGTCGGGCAGGGCATCAATTTCTTTTTCCAGTTTATCCGCAATAGATTGCGGCGGGGTAGGCGGTACTTCTTCTTTCTTTTTAAAGGGATTCCAAATCATAGTAAAACTCCTATTTAATTAAATTTTCTACAAAATTTTTGATAATTTCCGCTTTTTCAAAATAATGTTTCTCGCGCGGAACGACCAAGCGGTTGGGGTGTTTGGCCCAAATGTTTAAAATTTTATCGTCAATTTCAAACGCTTGTTGCAAGTTTTCCGTACGCACGTTGGTCGCCTGGTAAAAGTCTTTCTCCGGCGGCGGAGACAAGTGAATCACCGCATCATAGCGCGCCAACTCGGCCTCTAAAGATGAGTGCATATTCTTAAAAAAGTCTTCCGGCCCGTACGGCCAATACACCGCGCCGTCAATCGTACCGCGGTCGCACACCATCACTTTGGCGTCCGACGTTTTTTCGGCCAATTCTTCCAGCTGGGTTACGGTATAGTAAATGATTTTTTGCGCGTGTACAATGTGCACCGGGGAATTATCCGTGCGCGGAAACCCGCCGCTATAGATGAGCGTGGCCGCCTCTTGCACAAGGGCAATTTTTTTGCCGAACGTCTCTTTTAAGATAGACAGCGCCGTTGTTTTACCGCCGCTGGGTCCGCCTGTTAAAACGATTTTTTTCATAGCTTTATCCTTTGATAATTTTTTCTACAAAATTTTTAATAATTTCCGCTTTTTCAAAGAAGTGTTCTTTACCTTCCACAATCAAACGGTTGGGATGCGTCGCCCAAATATCTAAAATTTTCTCGTCAATTTCAAACGCCTGGTGCAAATTTTCCGTGCGCACGTGCGTAGATTGATAAAACGCCGGGTTGGTGGGAGGCGAGAGGTGCAACACCGCATCATAGCGCGCCAGTTCGCGCTCCAGCGTGGTGCCCATGGTTTTAAAGAAATCATCTACCCCGCCCGGCCAATATACGGCCGCATCCACGGTACCGCGGTCACATACAATGAGCTCGGCTTGCGAGTATTCTTCGGCCAGTTCTTCCATTTCGCGCGTGGCTACAAAAATAATTTTTTGCGCGGCCTGAATGTGCGGCACGGAATTGTCCGTACGGGGGAACCCGCCGCTAAAGACCATGGTGGCGGCTTCGCGCACCAGTTCTACTTGCGGGCCGAAAGTTTCCTTTAAAATAGTCAGCGCAGTAGTTTTACCGCTGTTGGGGCCGCCCGTTAAGGCGATTTTTTTATGTTTTTTATTCATGCGGGGCCTCCTCTTGGGCGGGCTTTATTGCGGCGTCCGCCTGTTTGGCTGCATTTAATTCTTTCAAATAGAGTTTTACCAACTCGTCAAATTCGGCGCGTTTTTCGGGCGGTACATCCCGCACGGCCGAATTACGGTTTTTCATTTTCAAAAAATCCAAAAATTTATTTTTCTCTTTAATGCGAAAATCTAAATGCGGCCCGGTGGAAAGCCCCGTACTACCAATATATCCCACCGTGGCGCCCTGCTTAATTTTGGCCCCTACTTTAACATTTTTGCCAAAGCTCTTTAAGTGGCCGTACATGGTGGTATAATCGTTGGCATGGCGGATTTCCACAAAATTGCCAAAACCTCCTTTCCACCCGGCAAATTTGACGGTGCCGTCGGCCACCGCTTGCACGGGGGTACCGATGGGGGCGGCGTAGTCAATGCCTAAGTGGGGGCGGCGGATTTTTAAAATGGGATGCAGCCGCGCCGGGTTAAAGTGCGACGAAATGCGGTACCCGCGGAAACTAATGGGCGATTTTAAAAACATTTTTTTGCTGACTTTGCCCGTTTCGTCATAAAAATCGTCCTCAAAATAAAACGCATACGTGGGCTTGGTTTCGTTTACGTTTTTATAGGAAGCGGCCAACAAATCTTGGCTGACAATTTCGCCGGACGGGGCAAAGTTTTCTTCCCACAGCGCGGTGTATTCGTCACCATTGCGAGTATCGGTGTTAAAGTCCACGGTCCACGAAAACGCATCCGTAAAATCCAAAATAAGCGGCACTTGCAAGCCGTCTGCCACCATGGTTTGAAAGAGCGAGCTGTGAATTGTGCCCGCGGCCGTTTTAATACGTGTACTCAAGTCCACTTCGCTCATGCCGGCCACTAAAAAATCGTCCACGTTTGCTACATAATAACGCTTAAACCCTTGCTTTAAGAGGAGCAAAATAAAGTGACCGTCTTCCACAGACAGCGTGTATTGGTCATTGGGTTGCAAACGGCGCGTATTGACGACGCTGGCCAGCTTGGCCACAATTTGCGCAACGTCCTGCCGGGAAAGGCCGGACTCGGTAAGCGCGTTATAAATCGGTTTTTCTTTAATAGTGTATTCCACAACGGGGATTTCCCGTTGGGCTTGTTCCAGTTCCAACGCACGGGCCCGGTGCTCTTGGGTTACGTGCAAGGCTACGTACGTACAAACGCCAATTACACATAGTACCAAGAGGTAAAATAACACATCATGGTAGCGCAAATAATGGCGTTGCAAAAAATCAAAAAACCGCTTCTTCATAAGAGGATGCAACGGGCGGGCTTTAAAACCCGCCCGGTTATGTTTAGTTTTCTTTTAAGAAAGAGCAAAGCGCAATGGCGTTTAATTTGACTTTCGGGTCATCGGCACGCGAAGGCAAAATGACCGGGATTTTCGGCCCGACGAGCACCGCCGCCGCTTCCATCTCAGCCCCAAAGAACGCAAGCGCCTTGTAAAGCGGGTTTCCGGCATCTAAATCCGGCAACATTAAAATATCGGCGTCCCCGGCTACTTGTTTATCTTTAATTCCTTTTTCGGCGGCGCGTTCCCGCGACATAGAGATATAGAAATCATACGGACCTTCTACCACACAGCCCGTAATTTTGCCGTCTTTGTTCATTTGTTCCAAGGCGGCGGCATCTACGGTGCTGGGGATTTTTTCGTTCACTTTTTCTACCGGGCACACGCACGCTACTTTGGGGGTTTCAAGCCCTAATTTGTACATAGTGTTTACGGCATTTTGAATGATTTTGACTTTTTGCTCCAAGGTTGGGGCAATAACCACGGCGGAATCGGTCACGGCAAAGGGTTTTTTGTATTTGGGCGTGCTGAAAAGCACAAAGTGGGAAAGTAATGCGCCTTCAGGCACCAGGTGGGCCTCTTTATTTAAAATGGCTTTCATGTAGTATTTGGTATCTACGAGGCCCTTAATCAAGAAATCGCCCTTACCGGCTAAAATTTGATCTACAGCCAGTTTGCACATGGTGGGCACGTCTTCACAATCAATAAAATCAAATTTGCTTTCATTGAGGCCTACGGTTTTGACCATTTCTTTCACAGCGGCCAAGGGCCCGATTAAAATACCGTGGGAAATAAGGCCGTTTTCGTCAGCCATTTTAATAGCGGTCAGGGCTTCTTTGTTATTGGCCCCGGGCACCACCACACGGTTGGTTTTTCCTTTCACTTGGTTAATTAAATCAGTAAAACTGCTAAACTTCATAGTTTCTTCTCCTTAATGATAAATTAAATCAGTTGTTATATTGCTTAACGATATTCGGGTTTTGCAAGGCGCGGCGTGCGGCATCGCGCAAGGCGTCTTTTTCTTCGCTCCCCGGGAACACATATACCGGGGCCAACCACCCAACGTAACGGCTGATATCCTGCGGGATATAGGCACTGTGCATGAGCCCGCCCGTCAACGCAATAAAATCTATTTTTCCTTCCAACACCACGGCCATTTCTCCAATGGCTTTGGACATTTGGTACACCATGGCATCGCGCGCCAGTTTGGCCTCGGCGCGGGTGCAGGTAATTAAACTGCCCGGACGTTTTTTGCCCGTGGTAATAAATTCTTCCAGTTCTTTGACGTCTGCCGTGCCGGTATAGGCCACCAGGCCCCCTTTACCACGCAGTTTGAGGCGTATATCACGCTCGGTATACTCTCCGGAAAAGCACATTTTGACAAGCTCTGAGTTTGGCGTACAGCCGCTACGTTGCGGGGTCATGGGGCCGTCGCCCTCAAAGCCGTTCGTGACGTCAATCACTTTGCCTTGTTTATGCGCGCCGACGGAAACGCCGCCTCCGCCGTGGCAAACAATGCAGTTGATTTTTTCGTACGGTTTGCCCATTTTATCGGCAATCAAGCGCGCCACACGCTTTTGGCTAAGCGCATGGAAAATGGAAATACGCGGATTGCCCGGCATGCCGGACAGGCGGGCCACGGGCTGTAACTCGTCAATCACTACCGGGTTGGCAATAAAGCTGGGGCACCCGGCAAATTTGGCAATATCTTTGGCTAAAATCCCCCCCAAATTGCTGGGGTGGCTGCCGTATTTGCCGGACGTTAAATCGGCAATCATGGGCTCGTTGACGGCGTATACGCCGCCCTCCACGGGGTGAATAAGCCCCCCGCGGCCGATCACGGCATCAATTTCTTTTAAGGGAACTTGGTGGTCCAAGAGATAATCTAAAATGAGTTTACGGCGCAAAGGGAGCTGGGCGGTGACGTTCTTGCCCTCATAAGGCTCTAAGTCGGTCAGCGAATAGCGCACGGTTACTTCAAACACGGGCTTATTACCGCGGTAGTAGCCAATGTCGTCAGACATAGAGCCGGGATTGATGACTAAAATATTATACGCCATAACTGCTTATATTTTAGCAAATTTGAAGCGAAAACGACCGTTGTAATGTTAGGCTCTAGGGCCCAGTAACTAGTAGGCCCTAATCCGCGGGGGCCATAGGCCTTAAGCCCCTGGTTTATAAAAGGTTTGTTTCCTACAATAAGAGTGTAAGAAAATAAGGAAAAACAAGGAGGACGTATGAAAAGAAGTATCGTTGGAACCTTAGTAGTGGCTTTTATTTTAAGCGGCACACAAGCGTTTGCGCAGTTTAAGCTCTCGCCTAAATCCGCCAAAAATTTAGCCAATTTAGAAAGAGTGATAGCCCGTGCCGCTCATCCGCCGGTAAGCGGCCGCCCCGTGGCCAATGGATTGCCGGACGGTTGGGTATCCGGGAATGCAATGGCTTTATTACGGGTAAAAATGCCTAAAACCATTACTCCTGCGAACAAAAGTTATGCCACGCTTTTAAATAGACAGTTTATGGAACTCAAATCTACTGTGGCAGGGAAAGCAGGAATGGTCCGCTTTGGGGAGGGAAGCTATCTGAATGTTCCTGCGTCCCAAGAGATTTCTACCCCAGCTAGTTTAGCCAATATTGTAGCCGATGGATGGACATGGTTTGGTAGCCCTATCTATGAAGATGCTAATCTGCTGGCCAAGAACTTGAATGAATTTTACGATGGAAATGCTGATGTGCTTATCGGCCCGGACGGGCGTGAAGCCAAGCTCTACACGTTGCCGATAGATGGTATCTTGTATAAACCGACCGGCGAAAGCACCCCCTTGGTGTTAAATTCCAACGAGTATTTTGTGGTGTATGACGTGCAAAGTCAAACCGGTAAAATTATGGAAAACAAGCCCGAAGTATATAACCAATGGGGCCGTTTAGAAGATAAAATTTGGCAAGCCATGGGAGGAAAAAAGTCGTACAACGATTTGAAAACTATGTGCGACGATATTTTAATGACTCACTTGCACAAGGCCCGCTTGGAACAACTGGGAGATAAAACCAACATTCAAGCCGTTGTAAAGCAAAACCACAAGAGTGTGCGCCAAGCGATTACCGGCCCTGAAAATTTGGCCAAATCCTTGATGCAATTCCCCGCGGTGACTTTGGGACTGGGAAGCGCAGATGTTGGATTTATTATAGAACTTCCTGTAGAACGTATCACGTTTACAACGCCGGAAGGGACAGCCCTTGAGCTTAACAACCAAGAACATGTAATCATGATAAATATTAACGGCGGCGAAACGATGATTATGACGCGCGAATCAGCTGAAAATCCGTTCTTGTTTCCAAGAGTTAAATAACCTAAATTAAGTTGCTAAAACACCCCGCCAAATGGCGGGGTGTGCTTTTGTTTACATACAAAATTAACTCTTACAACCGCTGATTAAGACGGTCCACTAAGGTTTTTAAAAAGAACAGCTGTACCGTGGAAAGCGGATGGCGCGAGAGCGCATGGCGCAAAAAATCGGTCCGTTGCCGCAGTGACAAATCGTTACGTAAGTCCACTTTTTCGCAAAGCGTTTCCACCGAGTGCAAAAACATCTCCCGCTGTGCGTCAGTCGGCTGGTCTTTGGGGGCCTTCACCGCGCGCAAAGGCGTAAAACCCGTCCGGCGCGAGAGTTCATAACACGTCAAAATCACGGCTTGGGCCAAATTGATAGACGGCTGTTTGGTCACGGTGGGAATATTTAAAATAGCGTCGCACCGCTCAATGTCCTCTTGGCAAAGGCCGGTTTTTTCGTTGCCAAACACCAGGGCCACTTTTTCCGTCGGGCACGTTTTCAAACGCTCATTTAATTTTGGCAGAGTAATAACTTCCTGCACCACGCCGCGGTTGCGCAGTGCCGTGGCCGCCAGCGAAAAAGTGCAATCTTGAAGGGCCTCGTCCAAACTGTCCAGTTGGGCGGCGTTTTTCATAATGTCGTTGGCACCTACCGCGCTGGTGGCCTCGCGCCACACGGGGGCAAACGGATTAACGACGCGCAAATCCGACAGGCCGAAATTTGCCATGGCGCGCGCACAAGCCCCAATGTTATTAGGGTCGCGCGGGCTGACAAGCACCACGCAAAAACTGCTCATAACCGTGCGGCCTCGCCAATACTTTCGGCCAGCGTAGGGTGGGCAAAAATCACTTCTTTCAGTTGCGCTACCGTCATTTTGGCGTGCAAAGCTACACTTATAATATGGATAAGCTCACTCGCGTGCGCGCCCACAAGGGTACCCCCCACCAACTGCCCGGTTTGCGCATTAGAAAGTAGTTCCACATAGCCGTCGGTTTGGTCCTGCGCCACAGCGCGGCCGTTGGCTAAGAAAAACGATTTATGTGCCTTGATTTCCAGGCCTTGCGCCGTAGCCTGTGCGCGCGTAAGGCCGACGGAGGCAATCTCGGGGCTTGTGTAAATAGCGCGCGGCACGGCGTCATTATGATAGACGGCCGCCTGTCCGCACAAGTTGCGCGCGGCTACTTCGCCTTGGCGCGTGGCGGCGTGGGCCAACTGACACAAGCCGTTCATATCCCCCACCGCGTAAATCTTGTTTTTAAGTTGCAAGGTTTGGGGGCTCACTTGCACGCCTTTGCGGGTCCATTCCACGCTAATATTTTCCAAATGTAAATCAGTTAAATCCACCGCGCGGCCAATGGCGGCCAGTATTTTTTCGGCTTGTACGGTTTCGCCGTTGGAAAGCGTCAGTATCCACCCGCCGTTTGTTTCGGTAGCGGCCGTGGCAAAAACCCCCACGTGGAAAATAACCCCGCGTTTGGCAAGCGCGCGCTCTAAGGTGCGGGCGGCAGTTTCGTCCTCGCCCGGCAAAATGCGCGGTTGCATTTCAATCACGTGTACAGTTACGCCCAACGCACTTAAAAAGTCCGCCATTTCGCACCCAATTACGCCGCCGCCAATAATGGCCATACTTTTGGGTAAAGCGGGCATAGTAAACAGGGTGGAATTATCGTAAATTTTGTCTTTCATAGCGTCAAACGGCGCCGGGAAAAACGCTTGCGAGCCCGTTGCCAAAATAATCCCGTCGGCCTGTAAACTTTCGGTACCCGCCGCGGTTTTTACTTGCACGGTGTGTTCGTCCACTAAGCTGGCTTGGCCGTTCACCACCACCACGCCCGCTTTTTTGAGCAAAAAACCAATGCCTTGCACCAGCTTAGCCGTGGCTTTTTGCTGGCGGGCCTGCAGTTGGGCCCAATCGCACTTAGCTAATAGTTCGGCGGCCAGTTCCGGCTCGCCGCACCAAGTACCTAACGTGGGAAGTAACGCCAATTTATGCGCCGCGTCTAATAACGACTTAGACGGGATACACCCGCAGTTTAGGCACACGCCGCCCAGTTTATTTTTTTCAATCAAAACAACCTTAGCCCCTAAGGCCGCCGCTTGCAAGGCCGCCGGGTACCCGGCCGGACCGCCGCCGATGACAATAATTTTGCTCATAAACACTCCTCAAATTTAGTTATACCTATTGTAGCATTAAAATAGTACAATGAAATGAGTAATTCTCAAGGAGCATACAATGAAACAATTAAAAGACGGCGGTTTGGCGTTTTATACAGATCAAGCTCAGGGATTAAAAAAGATCGTATGGTCATTTCCTTGTTTTTTATTCCTCTCATTATTTTTAATATGTGCATTACCCGATTTTAATCTTACTACACGCATTTTAATTTCCTTAATTGTATGTTTAGGAATAATTAGTTTGGCATTAGGAACTATTTTAATCCTTAAAAAATTTACTAAGGTTCCACCAATCTGTACTATTTATCAGCAATATATTACATGGAAGGATTCACAAGATAATATCCTTGGAAAAGAAAAAAAATTGTTTTTTAAAGATTTATACGGTTTTTTTATTACAACTGAGACATTACATTTTTATCTGGTTGATATGGAAGAAGAAGTCATTTGTTTTGTCATGAAAGATCCTCAAATTAAAGTTCCTTTCTATCCCTACTTTACTTGGTTAAATAAACAAGACCAAAAGTTGTTGGTAGAACTTCTTAAAGACAAGGGGCTTGTTCAGTTGCCGGAGCCCGACCCGAAAGATTACAAACCCAACTGATGTACCCCTAAAAACAGTATAATAGGTATATGACTACCCGCTCTGCGCTTCCCGCTTGTTCCGGCCACCGCAGCCGCTTGCGCCAAAAACTGGCCAAACACGGTTTAGACGGTTTCTTGCCGCACGAAGTGCTGGAGCTACTGCTTACCTACGTTATCCCGCGCAAAGATACCAAACCGCTGGCGTGGGCGTTACTTAAACAGTTCGGCTCGTTAGCCGCCGTGTTGGATGCGGACGAAAAGCAGCTCTGCGAAGTGGAGGGCATCGGCCCGCATGCCGCCCAATTTTTGCATTTAGTGCGCGAGGTAATCAAAAATTATTCACTGGCTCAAGTGAAAGAAACCACCGTTTTAAATTCGCCGCAACAGGTGCTGGCGTATTGCAAAGCGTCGCTTTCTAACCGCCGCGTAGAGTGTTTAGAGGCACTTTGTTTGTCTATCCGCGGCACCTTAATTAGTACGCAAATTTTGGCAACCGGGTCCTTAGGCTCGGTAACGGTTTCCCCGCGGCAAGTCATTGAATATGCGCTTAAAGTCAATGCCAAGTCCGTGATTTTGGTGCACAATCATCCGTCGGGGGATGCCAGCCCGTCGCAAGCGGACATTACGCTGACGCAAACGATTATCAACGCCGCCCTGTATTTTGATATTAAAATAGAGGACCACATTATTATTGGCAAAGGCGGCAATTATTTCAGTTTCCGCGCCGAAGGCATTATCGGCGATTAAAATATATAATATCTCACAGGAAATACTATGATAGAAACATCAAAAGATGGGAACATCGTCTATTATCAAGATATTTTATGGAATTGGGAATTAGTAATTGGGTTTATCTTACTCTTTACCATTATTTTTACGATACCAGCCATTTTATTACTTCAACGAGGATTTCACCCCAAACCTATTTGCAAAATAGGCAAGCGTTATATTGAATGGGATGATATAAAAGTTGCCTTTAAAGATATTTTCTCTTTTCATATAAAAACATCTTTTCCTTTCCGCTACCCCGGCCGAAGGCCAACAGGCATGAATAAATTTCTCGTATTCAAATTAAAAGGCAAAAAAGAGTTGTATTCTTCCATACACATTAGTCAACTAAGCGAACAGGAACAAGAACATTTAGTACAAACGTTACGAAAACGAGGATTGAAACAAACAGACAATAAGTCAATGATTAACACATTGCCTATTTCCACAAATGCTTGGCAAAAAATTCAAGAAGAATATCATAAAACAGATCTGTAATCGCATTTCCTTTGGTTCAAAATGCTATTTACCGTTTTAATTCTCTCGTGCAAAGGTAAACGCCAGGACGCGCTTGGCACCCGCCAAGCGCAAGGCCGCGGCGCAGGACTCTAACGTGCTACCCGTGGTAGCCACGTCGTCAATAAGTAGCACCGTTTTGCCTTTCACGGCCGACGGGGCTTTTACCGCAAACGCACCACTCATATTGCTCACGCGCGCTTCCCGCCCCAGTTTGGTTTGCGATCCAGTATCGCGCACGCGCACCAGTGACTTTACATCTAGCGCAAACCCGGTTTTTTGACAAAACGCCCGCGCTAAAAGTTCACTTTGGTTATATCCGCGCTTTTTCTGCCGCGCCGCAAAGAGCGGAACCGGGATTACCAAATTTACACCCGCCAGTTCGGGTAACATCCCAAAACGGTGTGCCATTACGCCGCCCATATACGGCGCCACGTAGCCGGCCCCTTGGTACTTAAGCGCGTGCACGAGCCCGCGCGAAAACTCGTTAAAATTACAGGCCGAGCGGATAATTTTGCACTTGTATTTATCCGCCTTACTGCCGCGGCAATGGAAACAATGCGCCCCGCCCGATTTAAGCACCACGCCACACCGCTGGCAAATAAGCGGCCCGGGCAGCACAAGCCCGTTTTCACACGCCGGGCACAAGGGAGCCACCGCGTTCCATTTCAAATCACGCCCGCACCCAAAGCACACGCGCGGCAGTAAAATATGCAGCGTATATTTCCCGGCGTTTTGAAGGTATTTTTTAAAATTGGACAGTAACATTGGCGGCCACATGATAGGCGGTATAGTCCTCACTTTCCACATAAGCGTGGTCCATCACGGAAAGCCCGCCGCTAAGCGTTAAGCGTAAATTTTGGGACATTTCATAATCGAGTGACGACGTAGCATCAAACAACCGGTAGTTGTCTTTTACTTCCACCGGGGATTTTTTGTCGGTGTAACTAAACGTAGTGTTCCAAATTACGCGGTTGGTGGTGCGGTAGGTACGGTTGATAAACGGCAAGTTCCACCCGCGCGGCAAGTTAAAATCCCACCGCAAGTTCAGGCTGGGAATCCACTGTTTGTAACTCTCGCTAATCAAGCCGCGCACCAGCCACTTGTCGTGCGTGTTATAAAGCACTTTGGGCGTAATGCGCATGGCCCCCACATAAAAGGACGTCTGCGCCGACGCATCATTATCCACCATGCGTTGCAAGCTGTAGTTATTGCGCAAACTCCAGGTATCGGTTTCGTGGCGGGTGTACGTCAGCACGGTGTCAAAAAAGTTAATAAGCATAAAGCGCAAATCCCCGCCGTATTGCTTGTTGTTTTGCTCGTCAATGCCGACATTTTTTTGTTTGACTAAACTATAGCGCAGTTTCAAATTGCTGGAACTGAGCCAACTGCCGCCGTAGAAGAATTTTTCCAAGTCGGAAATAGACACGGTTAAATCGGGCAGCGTCATGCTGTTAGAATCGTAGCGGGTACCGGTTTGTTCGTTATCCTGAATCGTGCGCGAGAAGTTGTTAATTACGGTAAGCGTCTGCCACGGGGCTAACACGCCCCCCAGCTTGTACTGTGCCAGCGGCGTCCAGCGCTGGGTGGACATAAACGTATCGCGTAGCGTCATACTGCGCCGATAGCCAAAGCGCCCCGCATCTTTAAACGAACTGCGGATCCACAACTCTTTGCGCGAATCAAAACTGCTGTCCACATCATCCCACGCGTCGGCGTCCTGCATGCGGTAGCTGGACGATACCACCAGCGTATTAAACAACTTATTTTTGGGTAGAATTTCACTGCCGCTTAGGGTCAATGTTACACCGCCGTCCGAATTGCGGTTGACGGTTTTTACTTGACCAATCCCAAATGTAGTGTTGCGGTCCACCACGCTTTTTTTGGTACTTAAATTGTTGTTTTCCTGCGTGGCAATGCTATAGCTGACCGACGGAGCCAACCATTTGCTAATCTTCCAGGTGGAGTTAAAACCCGTATTTTGCTGCATGGCTTTGGGGTAATGCAGGTTTTCTTGTTTTTTAACTTGGGTACGGTCTTCGGTACTCTTGCTTAAACTGTAAGAAGGGGTAAACATAAAACTGCTGCCCGGCTGGAAAGTAACTTTGGCATTGATTTTGTGCGTATCTTCGTCGGTATCATAATACGTTTCCGATTCCAGGTGCCGTTCGCTGGCGTAATCAATAGAGGACGTGGTATAGTGATACCCGGCCTGAATATTTTTAAACGCGCCCACCGTATGTGCCACCGTCGCCCCATACGTATGTGTATCGTCTTTGCGTTTCATAACATCATACTGGGTACTGTCTTGCGTATATTCCAAACCGATTTGCGGATAATTTTTCTTAATAAAATCCCCGCGCACCACGGCCGTTTCTTTTTGCACACGGCCTTTATCAAGTAGGCTCACGGTGTTATACTTACTGCTGTCCCCCACCACGGGCGTGGTAACGGTAGAACGTGTAAAGTTGGCTTGCATGGGGAATTCTTCAATGCGTGTTAGTTTGACAAAGTATTCTTCTTGCGTGGTCTCTTGTTGTTTAGAAACAGCCAGCGGTGTTTCAAAATTGCTGTCTTTGTGCATATATTTGGCCCCGGCACTGCCCCATTCATCCAGGCGGACCACCACATCGCCTTTGTACGCGTCGCCCACCAGCTTAATGGCGTCGGCTAAGTGAATCACGTTAAGCCACACCTCGCCCGAGCTACCCGTTGCGTTGGATTTTTCTACCCCGGCTAAAATTAAGCTAACCTCGCGGAAATTGACCACCCCATTGGGCGCCCGCACAGCTTGCACGGAAACGTTATAACTGGGGTCGGACACGTTTTCAAACATATCGGTGGCACCGTCGCCATTGCTGTCCACCATTTTAACAGAAATCAACCGCCACCCGGTATAGTCCACCGGCACAACGATTTTATCGTAATTTTGTTGAGTCCCTATTTTTAGGAAGAACTGACTCCCGGTTGCCCCGGCCCCAGCGCCGTGCAAGAGGAAACGCACCTCGCGGTGTTGCGTAAAATCCATGGTGGAAAAATTGCGGTTGGCGTAACAGGCTTCGCTGTCACAATCGGTACCGGACGTATCAAATTTAAGACGCAGGGCTTGGTCCACTATGTTGACGCTTTTGTTCGCTTCGCGGAAATTGTCTAACGAACCGTACAAATAACTAAATACGGTTTGGCCGTCGCCGGGAGAGTTGAAAATAGGTTCATAGTTGGCATTTTCTACATTGTTAATACCCGATACCGCAAATTTATTTACACTGGGCGCACTGTTAGGGTTCCAGGCCGTGCCCGAAAGCCCCACATTGGCAATTTTAATTTGCCCTTTTAAGTTGGACCCTTTTTTAAGCGTAATGCGCAAATGATGCACGGCCGTCCACTGTGCTTTATCAGTAATTTCAAGCGGAACGGAGTACGTTTGCCATGTTGGATTTACGCCGGGGGCTTGTTGCCCGGGCGCCGGTGTAATGGCCGTACCGGCGAAACCGAAATTTCCCCCGGTAGGGATATTTTCCACATCGTACTTGCCGTTACCGTTTAAATCTTGCGTGTCAATGCGGCCGTTGGGCTGGGTTTCATAGTTATAAACGTTTTGGGTAAACGGATTATAACGTTCTTCACTGCCGTCCGGGTTGGTAAACAACCAACCAATATCTTCATTGGGAGCCAAACTGTTGCGGCAATAAATGTCTTCCGTTTTCGGTACACCGGCCCCACATTGAGTAGTCATCCCGGTACTGTTATCGGAGTGTTCGTCCATATCCCCAAAAGCAAAATTGACTTGCGGGCCGCCTTCTTCGCCGAGCATAGTTAATTGGAAAGAGGTCTTGTCGGACAAATCCATCCCCACGGTACTAAGAGGATAGACGATAGAAACTTCGTCTAATGAGGTGTCGTAGTTTTGAGCTTGGGTAAAATCATAATTGAGGACTAAAACTTGTTGTTTATCGTTATAATTGGCGGCGGCTTTGGGGTTAATTTCCAAAGAGGGCAAGTCTTGGCTGTCCCAACGTAGGGTATTTAAGAAAGTGGTTTTGCCGCTCGGGTTGGAAGCAAAAATCCAATCTTTAAATACCATGCTCCCCCCCACTTGCGTACTGGCATCATTCATACTGTCCACCATCGCGTAACCAAAGAGGTTTTGGCGTTTTTCACTGCGGGCAGCCTCCACGCTAAAATCAACGGACAGCGGATCCGCCAATTTAATATCCTTGCCGTTGATATCGGCCCCGTAAACGAGTAAATCCTTGTTGTACGCCCCCACCTGCGGCACGGTGTTCGGTTTTTCGCCACCTTCTTTAATAACCGTAGTGCCCAGCGTAATTTTATCAAACAGCTTATAATCCAGCCGTCCGCCGATGACTGCGTTGTTGACACTTTCCCCGCCGGTAGTATCGTAGGTAATGTCAATCACAGAATTATCGGTAATCTGATCGCCTTTGTAAAATGTAATAAAGCCGGAGGTATAGTCAATGTAATAGTCGTTATTGCGCGAAAGCGGCCGCCCGTTTAGTTTAACGGTTTCGGATTGGACCACCATGCCCGCTTCCACAAAATATGTTTTTACGGTGCTTTGGTACTGAATTTTAAATTTAAGGTTGTTGGATGAAACCGGAGTTGGGCCGTACAGTCCCAGGTCATTGATGCGGTAATCCAACTCAAAAATACCGCTGTTAAAATTAATATCCATATAGGTGGGATAGACGAAATAGGGGTTGGAAAATGGCTGTGCGTTGGCATCTTGCAGTTGTAAAATAAAGTTACCGGCCCCGTTATCGGGCGTGATTTTTTGGGCGCCGATATTATAATACGTTTTCATTTCCAACTTATTGCCGATGGCTTTATCTTCGGGCAGGCTGGCAGGCAGTTTATCGTTAGAGAGTTTAATATACTTAATCGTGCCGGGATTGCCCACATTACTGAGCAGTTCCCCACGCGTATTGCGGTAATCCACAGCAATGGTAGCATCTGCCTTAATGGAACGCTTAAAGGTAATAATGCCGCGTGTATAGTCAATCGTGTAGTCAATCCCACGGTTTAACAGTTCCCATTTGGTTTCCAAACAAGTGGCGGCCCCCAAACACGTATTCGTTTCCAAAAAATCCGAGGCTTTCTTATACACCGGCACATACGTATAATCCGTGGCGTTATTATCCAAGTAAATTTCTTCCGTACCCGGGGAAATACTACCAAACAAACTCCAGGCCGCTATGGCGTCGTTAAAAGCGGTGGTTTCCTGGGCGTCTTTATAGTGGCTGGTGCCGTCGGGCTCCATATATTTGTGAATATTACTGCCAAAGGTCAAATCGTAATACGTACGACGGATGTAGTTTTTGTCTTCCAATGAAATAATTTCCGATACACTGCTTCCCACAAAGCGTTTTTGCTTGCTGGAACCTTTCGTTTGCGAACCGATTAAATACAAGTTGGCGTTTTTGTGCTGCAAGTGCATTTTGGCCCCGAAAAGCTGTTTTTCGTACGAGATAAACTCTGTTTGCGGAAGTGCCAGGTCAATATCGCCAAATTCGGCCAGTTGCACAAACTCGCCGGGTTTGCCGCGGTAGGCCACGGAAATAGTTTTGTCTTCTTCGCGCTGGTCATCATAGTCAATATCCACAAACACGCGGTCTAGAATTTTACCTTGCATTTTAAGCTGGAGCTGTTGGTTCATTTCCACCACGCGGTCGTTGCGGTCTTGCACGGTACTGTTCGGGTCGGACTTGAACTTTTTGCCTTTCATATTGACTCCCAGCACATAGCGGCCGGTTAAAGCGATACTCGTACCATACAAGGGCAAGGACAACGTGGGGTTTAATAACGTTAAATCGGGGATGGGCTCGGGGTCTTTGTCTAACGTGTAGGCCCCTTCTACCGAGGTAACTGCCTGGCGCCAAAACTCGTTAGAATAGCGTAGTAGCTCGGCGTCGTTCGGGGGCTCTTCCAGGGTCAGTTCTTTCTCGCGCGCGGCTTGCTGTTCTTCTTCAAAAATATCGTACTCATTTTTGTCCACCAGGCTATACGGCAACGTTTCCGCCCCCGCCACGGGTGCGAAAAACACATTGAAAAAAATAATATAGGCAAGCAGTAGCCGCAATGCTTTCATAAGAAGCAACAAACCCTCATTTTTTATTTTATAAATTATAAGCGCGCCCGGCTACTAAAAAAACAACTTTTCCCCCGCCCCGGCTTTTATTTTGTTAAAATTAGAAATATGCGCCTAAGTATTTTCACTAAATACATTGCCAAAAGCCTGCTCACGCTGTTTGCCGGCGTACTAGGGATTTTGACGTTTGTCATCTTTATGAACCATTTTATCCGCGTGATGAATATGGCCATGAATTATGGCACCAGCTGGGGGTGGGTGGCGGCCTCACTTTTAAACTTAGTGCCGGATGTATTTTGCTTAAGCGCGCCGATGGCTTTCCAAATTGCTATTTTGCTGACCTTAACCGGCATGAGCGAACAGGGCGAGCTGATTGCCTTGCGCGCGGCCGGGTTTTCGTTTAAAGAAATTGTCCGCCCTTTAGCCGGATGCGCGGTTATTTTGTCTGTCATTTTAGTCATTATGAGCAACTGGGTCACGCCGCACAGCTACAAACGCGTACTTAATTTACGCACCGAGGCCCGCAGTAAAATTACCAAAGTCAATTTGGAACCGCGCACCCTCTTGGATTTAGGCGAATGGACCTTATATGTGGAAGATTTGGACCCCAAAACGGGCGAAGCCCAGCAAATCCAGCTCATTAAAAAAGACTCTTCAGGCGCGCTTTCCACCAAAGTAAACGCAGCACGCGGCAAAGTAATTTTAACCGACAAAGCCATCGGCCTAGCACTGCACGACGGACAAATGCAACGTTTGGACGGCAAAGACCCCTCCGCTTTTATTGCGGCTAATTTTGACGATTACACCATGCACATTTCGCTATTTCGCACCAAAACGCGCGACCTGCGCGTAGGGGAAATGACCACCAGCAAACTCTTGCGCCGCCTACATACCGTGCCGTTAGATAAAGCCACCCGCAACGAGTACCGCACCGAAATCAGTATGCGCAACGTCATGGCACTCTCGCCGATTATTTTGCTTATTGTCAGCTGCCCGATTGGGTTTTCCCTCGGCAAACGCACCAATAAAGGCTGGGGCATGGTGTTTAGCGTAATTATCATTTTTTCGTTCTATCTGCTTATGACCTTGGGTATTTCCGTAGGTAAAAAAGTCAGCTGGCTTTCCTACATAGGCCCGTGGCTGCCCATATTTGTAGGGGCATGGGTGGGCCGGTATTTGTGGAAAAAGAGGTTAAACATCTAATGCGCTTATACTATTATATTGCCCGTAAATTTTGGGGCCCGTTCTTTTTTGCACTGGGAATTTTCACCACGCTCGTGGTGCTGGGCGATATTTTTGAAAAAATGAAAAACCTCTCCAACGGTACAACCACCGTGTGGGATTTGCTCACTTATTCGGCCTGTACCTTCCCCAACTGGCTCACAACCATTATGCCTGTGGCGTGTTTACTGGGCGCCATTTCCGTGATTAGCGAAATGGTAGCCAACGGCGAATGGACCGCCTGCGTGGCGGGCGGCTTTTCCCCCAAACAACTTTTTAAGCCGATTATTGTCTGTATTTTGGCCGTGGTAGCGGGCACTATGTTAGTGCAAGAATTTATTGTACCTTCGCTTAACTTAAAAGCGAACGAAATTTATTATACCCGCATCAAGCCCGCTATCGGCTTTAACCCCCATGTAGAAAATGACGTAGTGATTAAAATTTCCCCCCACCAAATGTTATTTGCCAAGCAAGTGGATATTTCCAAAGGTACTATGCAGCACGTTTCGTTAGATACATATGATGACGCGTGGGATATTTCTTCCCAGCTTATTGCCCAAGAAATGAGTTGGAACCCGGACGAAAAACAATGGATTTTGAAGGACGGCATTGAGCGCACCTTCTTAAATGATATGGACACCACCGAAGAATCCTTCGCGCAAAAAGTGGCCCCGTTTACCACCGCTCCACGGCACATGGCCGTCAACAAATCCGAAGATAAACTTTTAAGCATCCGCGATTTGACGACTAAAATCAATTTCTACAGTCAAAGCGGCCTGTCGCACTATGCGGCGGAAACCAACCGCCAGGCTAAACTGGCCACCCCGTTTGTAACGGTGGTGATGTGTTTACTGGGTATGCCGTTTGCCATCAGCACGCGGCGCAAGAGCAAAATTTTAAACATTATCGCGTCTTTGGTAATTGCGTTTACGTTTTGGTGGTTGCTTTCCATGGTCACATCCATGGGCCAAAACGGCTACCTAAACCCCTTTTTGGCGGGGTGGGGCCCGGTACTTCTTTTCGGTAGCCTTGTTTGGGCCGAGTTTAAGTGGATGAAGTTATAAAAAAGCCCGCTATTAAGCGGGCTTAAGGGCTTAACAACTTATTCTCGTATATCCAAAAGTTTCTAAACCAAACTCGGAAATTCCTACAGAGCAGCTGGAATAGGTTCTACTCCACGCATTTTTTGAACTATCCCAATGCGAATATAGGTAATAATCCGGGACCCCAGATCCTAGTCCGCTTTTTTTACGCATTGTAACAGTTACACGAGTTGCGTTGGGCCCTTCAATACAAATTTTCCGCTCGTTGCACCATTGGGAAAGTTCCCCATTTTTCACAAAACTGGCATACTCAATATCCCCTTGCGTAAACGGATTAAAAGAGGCCTCTGTTCCGTTAGCCAACCGATTCAGATCGGCCGATTTTTCCCAATTGGCAACAATGGACAGCATTTCGCTAAGTCGGGCCTTTTCCACCGCTTTTTTATACTGTGGCAACGCTACCGCCGCCAAGATGCCGATTATCAGCACCACAACAAGCAGTTCAATAAGCGTAAATCCCGCTGTCCACTTCCCCCTTGAGGGGGAAGATGTCCGTAGGACAGATGAGGGGGTACAAATCAGGCCGGTCTTATTGACTTTCCCCCTCACCCGGCACTGCGTGCCACCCTCTCCCTCAAGGGAGAGGTGCTCAATAGCATCCTGTGTTACAACTACATTTTCATTTTTCATGTTAAGTTCTCCTTTGTAAGTACCGTTCAAACGCGCTAAATCCTTTTATATTGCGTTTTTATATAGGAAGATATATCCCCCCATATCCGGCCTGCTAAAATCGTACCAAAAAAAAAAAACAAGTCAAGCAAAATGTTTGGGTTGTCCAATTTCCGCGACGAACGTTTACATAAAAACTTTCAGTTATGGACCGCGAGAGGCCCGGCAAAACAGACTCCGCGCGGGAGTGTACGAAGGAATATCAGTAAGCCAAACGCGCGGGCAGGGCAGCCCACAAGGTGCCCGACCTACCACAACTCTGTGAGATTTGCGTAAGAAAACGAAAGTTGACAGTTAAGGGCTCAAATTTGGAAACGGTTTAATTAAAATTCCTTGACTCCTTCAAAAAGTGTTATAATAAGTTTGTCATTTATTTGGCCGCAGGCGCATAGTTTTTGCAAACGCCAATCGGCTTAACGGGAGAATAAAGTGAAAAAATACGCTGCTGAATGTTTGGGTACGTTTGTACTAACCCTGTTCGGGTGCGGTGCCGCCGCCCTGGCAGGCGAAGCGCTGGGGATGCTGGGTGTGGCCTTTGCGTTTGGGTTGTCTATTGTAGCGATGGCTTACGTCATTGGCAACATTTCGGGCTGTCACATCAACCCGGCCGTTTCGTTAGGTTTTTGGATGAACGGCAAAATGACCGATAAAGATTTTGCCGGGTACGTAGTAGCTCAATGTGTAGGCGCCTTACTGGCCGCTTATACGTTAACGGCTATTATTAATTCGTCCGATTTGGGCGGCATTATATTTACCGGTTTGGGCGCTAACGGCTATGGCGAATACTCGGCCATTGGCCTGGAAGTAGGCGCGGCCCTGTTGGTTGAAATGATTTTGACCTGTGTGTTTGTGCTGACCGTGCTGGGTGTGACCGACAGTTCCAAAAATGCCACCATTGCAGGTCTCATTATCGGCTTGGCCCTCACGTTTGTGCACATTATGGGCATTCCGCTTACGGGCACTTCCGTCAATCCTGCCCGCAGCTTTGGGCCGGCCTTCGTCATGGGTGGCGACGCCTGGAGCCAACTGTGGGTATTTATCATTGGGCCTTTCTGCGGTGGCGGATTAGCCGCCCTGATTTGGAAAAAATTAAAAGCCAAATAAGCCCTATTTATTTCAAAAAACCCCCGCTGAGCCGGGGGTTTTTTACCTAGTCCCAAAGGCACGCTCAATCATCGGCCGGGAACGTCATTTCTTTCCGAAACCGCACGCAATTCCCCGTTAGCAGGTAAGAACACAAGTTTACCCTTTTGCAAAACGGCTTTGTACCAATTCGGCTGACCGTTTACTTCCAAAAGCACCCAAACATCCGAAATAAATAAGGCAGGTAAATCCTGCGTAAAAACGATATTCCCTAACTTCATATCCTGCCCCATATTGCGGGCGTAGAGTTGCAACGCAGGCGTAAACGGAATTTTCACTAATACCGCAAAGGCATTTTTCTTTTCATGCCCGGCAATATAGCGCCCAGCCGGGTTGGCATAGGACAGTGCAGTCACGGGCGAAAACGCCGTATAAACTTTACGGTGGACTAGGCTTTTTCGAGGCTCCAAACCGTTGGTTAATACATGTTTTAACTCGGGCAGTTGCAGCGCCATGCCCCGGTATACGGCTTTTTGCGGTCCAAACAAACCTTGCGGCACAAACATTCTTCCTTTTAAAAAGCCACTCTCGGTATTTTCCGGGAAAAACAGCTTATACACTTTGGGGGAAGGAGGCCGCCGAACTATAGGAACAACGGGCTCTTTTACATAAAATTGCACCACGGGTCTACCGGGAAGATTGGAAATACGCAATGCCTGCACGGGCGAGGAGGCCTGTATCAGCGCGCGTTGCACGACGGCCGGATTCACTTGTCTGATTCCCTTGACCGCTTTAAAGGGACCGCCGGCCCGGGTAACTACAGGCCACATATACAAAACGAGCAACAAACCCAGTATCCACTTTTTCATGCTTCTATTTTAAATCTAATAAAGGGCCCTATACAAGAAACTTAGGGCCCAACTGTTACGTGGGCCCTAAATATGCCTAATACAAAGGGAATAAAACTGTTAATTTTTAGGCGTCAGCGTAAGGGTAGTATGGTAGGTATTTCCCCCTTCTAACCTTTCTATATAATCGTCCATTATTACCCGGTGCAAATTAAATACGTCTTCCACAGGTGTATCCGCTGCTACTACAATACAGCACGGATTCTTGTGATTCCCATGCGGGTCAAAAGGAAGGTAAGCGTCTGGGTTCATTAAAAGCTGTTTCCATTGGGTAAAATCAAGCGTTTTATCCAAATAGATAAGCGAGCCGCGGCCCTCGCGTATTTCTTCAGGCAATTCCATATAATCAAAATCCAGCTCTACGGCTACTTGGGTATCGGCCAAATCTAATTGTTTTGATTGGCGGGCGGCTTCTTTTACGTGGGCTTCATCTTCCTGGGTACCCAGTGTCATTTCATAATAGTTCCCGCTTTGAAGCGGCTTAAAGCGGATGGTTTGGGTTTGGTACAAAGGGGCATTTAACTGCAGCTCGCTAAGCCCTTGCGGCACAAATAGTACATATCCTTCCGTTACCCGGCGCGGTACCCCGATTACATGCCCGCGCACGGATACATGCAAAATATCCGTCTTGATAAACAACACGGCGGTAGGGTCTTCCCGTTTATCCTTGCGCGGCAAAATATGTTGCAACGTTTTATTGGAACTTTTGACTACTTTGCCGGGCACAAACGTAAGCGCCCCTGCATAAACAGGCACCAATAAACAAACCCCTAAAAAAAGTAAACTGCGTCTCATAATTTTTCCCTCTGTATTATAGTATATCTAAATTCGTTGATTTTTCAACCTTTATTTCTTAAAAACGTTCTGCCCCTTATAAGACCAAACATAATAAGTAGCCGCTTGTTTTTTAGCCGCTTGCTGCGCGGAAGAATGGGCTTCTTCAACCGCCGCCGTGGGGAATCCGGCCGCGTGGGCAGTTTGCAAGGCGTGCAACGCATCTTCGGCTACTAAAGTACGCGCCTTGGCAGTACCTAACCGGCGCAAGGCTTCTTCATAAATTTTGGGGGAAGATTTCCCTACCCCTACTTCATCACAGGTAATAATAAACTCAAAATAATCCCGCAACCCCAGCCGTTTTAAAGAAACTTCGGCCAACGCTCGGTCCGACGCCGTGGCCACCGCCATTTTAACACCTTGCGCTTTCAGGCGCGCGAGCAAGGCAGGCACACCGGGCATCGGCAATATATCGTTTGCATAATGTGCCTCAATGGGGCGCAACGTAAGGGCTAAAATTTCTTGAGGTGATTGGGGCAAGGAGTAGCGGGTTTTTAATAACTTGGCCCCATCTAAAAGACTAAGCGCCACCAATTCATCATCTAACGTATCCGGCGGTTCAATGCCTTGACTGCGCACAAAGTTACTGCCACTATGTTCCCAAGCGGTAAGCGAATCTAACAGCGTGCCGTCCAAATCAAAAATCACGCCGTCTATATCTGCTCTACCGGGGAATGTGTTACGGCTCCAAAAGGCAGGCGGCAAATGCACGGGGCCCGCAACACCCGGTATCACAACTCCGTAAGCCGGATAAAAAAAGCTCAGCAGTATTAGTAAAAAAGCCATGTGTATATTGTATGATATTATGCAACAATCTACCAAGAACTTGCTACAATATAATCGTGAGAGAACCTGAAATTATTGAAGCCGAAATTGTGGAAAATGTAGACACGTCACACGCCAAACGTGCTATGCTGACGGGCGAAGTTTCCCCTTTGCCCGCTGACCGCGTGCGCGCCAACGAACGCCCCGCTTGGCACACGCCGGGGGACCACGCCCGCCCGTATGGGGACCGCGGTGGCATGTTAGGCGGTTTTTTGGTATTAGCGATTGGATTTATTGTAACGGCGTTTGTTTTACTGATTTCAGTGTGCATTGTGCTTCCGTTTACGCTACTGATGCGGCTTTTGGGCGTGCATAAACATAACTAATTTGCTATAATAGTGGAGTCGATTAACCCTGCACACCGATTTTGGAGAGGTGGCCGAGTGGTTTAAGGCACAGTCCTGGAAAGACTGCATACGGGAAACCGTATCGAGAGTTCGAATCTCTCCCTCTCCGCCAGTTTTCTTACTAAAAAGCGCCCGTTGCGGGTGCTTTTATTTCGCAAAAGCTCCATTAAATTGATAGAATATCTTTATGTCCACCCACACTCAAACGCACGAGCGTAAAACGCTTATTGTCATCATTTTAACGTTAGTCACTATGGTGGCGGAAGTTGTGTTTGGGTATCTGTCACACTCCATGGCACTACTGGCCGACGGCTACCACATGGGCACACATGCGCTGGCACTGGGGCTAACTTACATTGCGTATATTCTAATCCGCAAATATCAAAACTCCCCCCGCTTTGCGCACGGCACATCTAAAATCGGCACTTTAACCGCCTACACCAGCTCGCTTTTTTTGGGGTTTACGGGGCTTTGGATTATATGGGAAGCCGTGCAACGTTTGTGGCACCCAATCCCCATTATTTTCAACGAAGCTATTTTAGTGGCCGCAATCGGCCTGGCGGTCAATGTCGCGTGCATTATCGTCATGGAAAACGGCGACGACACTCACAAACACAAAGATTACAATTTCAAAGCCGCCTATTATCACATTTTGGCCGACGTGCTAACGTCTATTTTAGCTATTGTGGCCTTACTCATTGGCAAGTACGTCGGGTGGACGTGTTTGGATGCGCTCATTGGCATTTTAGGCGGTGTACTCATTGTAAAATGGGCCGTTAAACTGCTCAAAGACACGGTGGCTGTGTTAATAGACATGAAATCCGCACACACGAAATAACGCCCGCCTGTAAAAATTGCTAAAATATAAATAGGTTACGCGTGAAGTCACATCACGCAATTTTAAAGACCGAAGGAAAAATCATGTTACCTAAAGCGTATGAACCGCAAGAAGTAGAAAAAAAACTCGCGGACAAATGGCAAGAGGCCCACTTGTTCGCTGCCAAGGCCGACCCCGCTAAAAAACCTTTTGTAATCGTTATTCCCCCACCCAACATTACAGGCGCGCTTCACATGGGGCACGCCAGCACCAACACCTTGCAAGATGTTCTCATCCGCGCACACCGTATGTTTGGCGAGGATGCCTACTGGGTGCCCGGCACCGACCATGGCGGCATTGCCACGCAAAACGTCATTGAGAAGAAACTGGCCAAAGAACAACACAAATCCCGCCACGACCTGGGCCGCGAAGAATTTGTAAAAGTCGTTTGGGATTGGTACAACGAATGTGGCAACGCCATTTACACCCAATTTCGCAAAATGGGCTGGGCACTTGATTTAAGCGACATCCGCTTTACCATGGACGATAAACGCGCCCGCGCCGTCTATGAATGTTTCAAACAATGGTGGGATAAAAAATACATTTACCGCGGCAAACGCCTCATTAACTGGTGCGTGCGCTGTTCCACGGCCTTGTCGGACATTGAAGTAGAACACGAACAGCACAACGGCAAATTGTGGCACCTGCGCTATAAAGGCGAGGACGGATCCGACGGTATTGTCATTGCCACCACCCGCCCCGAAACCATTTACGCCGATGCCGCCATTGCCGTCAACCCCAAAGACAAACGCTTTAGCGCTATGGTAGGCAAAAAAGTGATTATCCCGCTGGCTAACCGGGCCATCCCGATTATTGCCGATGAAGCCGTGGAAATGGAATTTGGGACCGGGGCCTTAAAAATCACTCCGGCGCACGATGCGACGGACTACGAAGTCGGCAAGCGCCACAACCTGCCCATTATGACCGTCATTAACGACAAAGGCAAAATGGTCAACTGCCCCGAAAAATACCTGGGTATGGACCGTGAACTATGCCGCAAAGAAACCGTCAAAGATTTAGACGCCGCCGGGCTCCTAGTCAAAGAAGAAAAATACAACAACGCCGTTTCTACTTGCTACCGCTGCGGCAGCGCGATTGAGCCCTTTATGAGCGAGCAATGGTTTGTAAAAATGGACGAAATTGCCGCCCCGGCCATTAAAGCCGCCGAAACGGGCGAACTGCAATTTCACCCGGCTAACTGGAAAAATCCGTTTTTAAACTGGCTTAAAAATATTCAGGATTGGTGCATTTCACGCCAAATTTGGTGGGGCCACCGCATCCCCGTGTGGTATTGCCGCGATTGCAGTGCAAAAGGCCTTACCTTTGCCACTGACCAGCAAGGCAAAGAACAACTGACCAAAGTTTCATTTGAAAACGGCGCACAGCCCATTGTCAGCTTTGATAAACCGCACGAGTGCCCACACTGCCACGGACACGATTTAGTACAAGACCCCGATGTATTAGACACCTGGTTTTCGTCCGCGCTGTGGCCGATGTCCGTATTTGGCTGGCCGGAAAAAACACCTGAAATGGCCCACTTTTACCCCACCTCCGTCATGGTTACCGGGTATGAAATTTTGTACCTGTGGGTGGCGCGCATGGTAATGACCGGGCTTAATTTCACGGGCAAACTGCCGTTTAAAGACGTTTACTTAAACGGGATTATCCGCGATAAATCCGGCCAAAAAATGAGCAAATCCAAAGGCAACGTTATTGACCCCTTGGATATGACCGCCAAATACGGCACGGACGCCGTGCGCTTTTCACTCCTCATGCAAGCCGTGCCTAGCAAAGATATTCCGTATAGCGAAGAAAGCATCACCGGCGCGCGTAACTTCTGTAATAAGCTCTACAACGCCTCGCGCTTTATCCTTATGAATATGGAAGGCATCAGCGGTCCCTTAGCCATGCCCACCGACGTCAAAGAACTGGCCGACGTGTGGATTTTGGACCGCTTCACGGCCGCTATGAAAACCGCACGCGAAGGCATTGAAAAGTATAATTTAGCACTCAGTGCCAACACACTCTATCACTTTTTGTGGGACGATTTTTGCGATTGGTACATTGAGCTTGCCAAGCAACGCTTCCAAACGGACGAGAAAGAAAAAGTCATGGCGCTGTGCGTACACATTTTGTACAACACGCTTAAAGCCCTGCACCCGTTCATCCCGTTTGTAACCGAAGAAATTGCCGCCAGCTTGCGCCCGTACGTGGGTGCCAAAGAGGAGTTTTTACTCAACGACTCCTACCCCGTGCCCAACGATGCTTGGATAAATTTGGCCGCCCAACGCCAAATGCAAATTGTGCAAGGCATTACCAAGCAAATCCGCACCATCCGCAGCCAGTTCAACGTACCCCCGGCCTTAAAGATTGCCGCGGTCATCTCGGCCAAAGACGAGAAAGAATTGGAAACGGTCCGCGCGTATGAAAGTTATATTAAACTCATGGCCAAAGTGGACAATTTGACTGTGGGCGTAAACGAAACCAAACCCAAACAAACCGCTACGGCCACGTTTGAAAACTTGACGATTTACGTACCGCTCACCGGGCTTATCGACTTTGAAAAAGAACGCAGACGCTTGGAAAAGGACCTGGCACTTGCTAGGGCCAATATTGCGTCGCGTGAGGCGCGCTTGTCGCAAGAGAACTTCTTAAAACACGCCCCGCAGGAGCAAATTGACAAAACCAAGGCCGAACTGGCCGCCGCCCAACTTACCTTGGCACAAGTGACGGCCTCCCTGCAGGACTTAGCCTAATGAAACGCGCGCTACTACTTGCTTTCTTGTGCGCCTGCGTGTTGCATGCGGGCGCACAGGTGACGGATTGGAAAATTGCCACACACTACAAACCGTCTGCCACCAAAGAACAACTTATCAAACGCTTTACAAACTACGTCACGTTTGACACGCAAGCGAGCGACGAAACGGGCAAAACGCCCAGCACGCCGGGCCAATTAAAACTAGCTAAGGCACTTGCCGCAGAACTTAAAAAATACGGCGCCAAAAACGTAACCGTGAACGCACACGGCTTTGTAACGGCCGACATTCTCGCTACAACGGAAAAGCCCGCCCCCGCCCTGGCGTTTATTGCGCATTTGGACACGGCGCAAGAAGTTAGCGGCAAGGGCGTAAAACCACAAGTACACAAAAACTACAAAGGCGGCGATATCGTGATTAACGCCGAGAAAAAGCTGACAATTAACGCGCAAAATTCGCCGCAACTTGCGCAAGCTACCGGGCACGATATTATTACGGCCTCCGGCGGCACGCTATTAGGCGCGGACGATAAAACCGGCGTCGCTATCATTATGACCTTGGTACAATACTTGTACGACCACCCCGAAATGGCCCACGGTCCCGTCAAAGTAGCTTTTACGCCGGATGAAGAAATCGGCACCGGGATTGAACTCTTTGACGTTAAAAACTTTGGTGCTGATTATGCCTACACCCTAGATGGCGGTGCACTGGGCGAACTGACCAACGAAACTTTTAATGCCAAGGCCTTTAAAGCTGTGTTTACGGGTAACCGCTCGGTACATCCGGGGGATGCTATGAACTCGGCCTTCGCCGATAACATTTTAATGGCAGCTGATTTTCACACACTACTGCCGCGCCAAAACCGCCCCGAAACTACCGCCGGGCGACGCGGGTATATTTATTTAGACACCTCTGTAACCGACGGAGACACCACTACCGTTACCGGTATTATCCGCGCGTTTAGTGACGACGAAATAAACCAATTAGTCAACCAATTAAACCAAGCCTTGCGCACGGTTAAAGCGATGCACTACAAAGGCAAAGCCACGCTGGAAATTACCGACCAATACCGCAATTTTAAGGAAAAACTCCCCCCGCAAATGCTTGCGCTGGCTGAGCAAGCTATGCAGCAAGAGGACATTAAACCTGTCTTGCACGCCGCGCGCGGCGGCACGGACGGTAGCACGCTTAGCTTTATGGGCCTGCCCACGCCGGACCTGTTTGCCGGGCAATTTAACATCCATAGCGAGCGCGAATATGCCGACGTGGACGTCATGGAAGCCAGCCTGCGCACGGCGCTAAGGCTGGTTAGTTTGTGGGGCATGCAAGGGAAATAAAACACCCACTTGAATCATAATAAATATCCCCTGACATAGCCGGGGGATATTTGTTCAGCAAAAAACTATTCGATATCAAAATGTGTATACCCGGATGCTAAACTGGTAGGATTAAGCATTGATGTTCCTACTACCTTAGTTGCCCTTGGTAATTTTTGGCATAAAGTTTCTTCTGCTGTTTTTTGTAAACATCTTTTTCTACTCGTAGGAACTCCCTTTTCATCCAAATAGGAAACAACATACCCTATGTTTAAATCATTCCTTCCACAGACAACTCCACCACTTGAATAGTTTGATACAGGAAACATCAAATGTAGGTCAGGCAATGCTTGACCTACAACGGCAAAACAGGCTCCGCGCGGAAATGTACGAAAAAAATCAGTAAGCCAACCCGCGCGGAAAAAGCACCTCTAGCTTCGGCCCTGAACGGCACTGGGTCAATCAAAAAACCCATCCTGTAAAGGATAGGTTAAAACAAAGCCTCGTGCCCGTTGTTAATAATTGTTATTTAAACCGCTCAATGGCGGTCAGTAGGTCGTCGGTATCAAAGGGCTTATACAGCACCCCGTCCGCGCCCAAACGCTGGGCCTCGGCTAAAATAGTTTCCTGGCGCATACCGGTTACCAAAAGCACCTTGGTATGGGGGGCCATGCGTTTTAATTTGGCTAACATATCCAGCCCGTTTTCCGTTGGAAAAAACACGTCTAACAGCACCAGCTCGGCTTTACTTTTCCCCAGCAAATTAAACAACTCTTGTGAACTGCCGGCCTCTAACACCACTTGGTAGCCCGAGGACTCCAACGCGTTTTTGAGGGCGGAACGTAAAATAACGGAATCATCTACTAATGCAATCTTCATTTAACGGGTACTCCTGCTAATTTGGCCCCTAAATCTAGGAGGGCCTGGGTTTCTTTTTTGGTGGCTGTTTCGGCGTAAATGCGCAGCAACGGCTCGGTGCCGGACGGGCGGATTAACAGCCAATCGTCGTTATCTAAAATTACTTTAAGCCCGTCTAAGGTATTTAACTCCGCTACTTTATGCGTACCGATTTTCTTCGGCATTTTTTTGCGTAGTTTTTCAGTAAAGGCGGCTTTATCAAGCGCTTTAGCCAGTTTAAAATCTTGCCGCAAATAGACCGACGCGCCATATTCCTTAACGATATCCGCACATAGTTCGCTGGCCTTTTTGCCGCTCTCGGCCATGACGTTTAAAAAAGCAAGCGCCACTACTAACCCGTCGCGGTCGGTCAGTCCCCCTTTCCAAGCAAATCCCCCCGCTTCTTCCACGCCAAAGGCAACGTCGTCCAAATTCATACGTTCGGCTACACTTTTAAAACCGACGCTCACCTCTTCAAAGCGCATTTCATGCGCGCGGGCAATGCGTTTTAACAAAAATCCCATAGACACCGTTTGCACAATGTTACCGGTAAGTTTTTTATGCTTGATAAAATAATCGCACAACACCGCCGCAATAAAGCACGGCGTTAAATAGGTGCCCTTTTCGTCCACCAGGGCCACGCGGTCACCGTCGCCGTCAAAAGCAATACCCAGGGCGGCTTTTTTGGCCACCACTTCTTTTTTAAGCGCACTCAAATTCTTTTCCACCGGCTCGGGCTGCACGCCGCCAAACACCGGGCTATGCTCCCCGCGTAGTGCAATTACTTGCTTAGCGGGCAGGAATTTTTCCAAATACCCAGCCGCCGCCCCGTGCATATAATCCACCACTACTTTGCCTTTTAAGTTTTTGAGTTTTTTGGTGTTTACGCGCGTAGCCAAATACTTAAAATACACGTCCGTCAAGTCTTTTTCTTCGGCTTTTTGACCGTAGAGTTTTAAGACGGAATTTTCACCAATTAAGGCTTCCATATCGCGCGTAATACGCGCCGGGGCCGAGCGCCCGGCAATTTTTACTTTAATCCCGTTAAAATGCGCCGGGTTGTGGCTGGCCGTTACCACAATGGCCATCCAACATTTGTTAAGCGTCAGCACCGAGGCTACCGGCGTGGAAATGGGTCGGTCGGACAGCACCACATCAATTTTATTGGAACGGAAAATTGAGGCAATATCGGCGGCAAATTTGTCCGACATAAAGCGGCGGTCATACCCCACAAAAATTTTTGGCATTTTGCCGTTTTCAAGTACCGGGGCATTGCCGTTAATATAGTCGGCCATGGCTTGCGCTAAAAGGTGTACGTTTTCAAACGTAAAGTCCCATGCAATAATACCGCGCCAACCGTCGGTTCCAAATTTAATAGTTGCCATATTGTCTCCTTATATAATTTCTGTACTGGTGGAGGTGGGGGGATTCGCACCCCCGTCCGAACATCCTCTCCCTCTAGGCTCTACAAGTTTATCCTTGCTAAGTACTGACAGCTAAGCGCAAGGAAGCACGCTGTCAGTTTGGTCCGTTTGTCTTAAGCGCCTAGGACGGCCCGCGCCAGCGGCGTTGCATCCTGTGAGTTTGACCGCCGTTCTTTTGTGCACAGGAAACACAAAAGAGGCAGTGGACTAAGCGTTAGCCCAAGCGACTTGATTGTCGTTAGTTATTTTTTTGGCCCTATTTTAACCGGCCTGGCCAACCGGTACTTGCTCCCAGAAAGCAACAGATACCCGTCAAATCTATTACACCCCCGGAGTACAGAAATTGTCAAATAGCAAAAACTAGTATTATATTGTATCATTTTATTATACTTATTTTGATTTTTTTGACAAGTACCGCCGCGATGTAACGGTTACACCCGGCAACAATTTTCCAAAAAACAAGTGTCATCCTGAACTTGATTCAGGATCTTCAACGCTTGCCGTTTTGCAAGAAACCACAGCAAACAACATGCGTGGAAGATGCCAGACCCTCGTATTAAGACACTACGGGGCGGGGCTAAAGGTAATGCCCCGGTTTGGCATGACGATTTAAAAAAAATGACCTACACCACCACAAAACCCACTACTTATTTAATAGACGGATGTAATATTGTGCGCAGTTTTTTGTGCGAATTTTCCCGCACCGAGGACGAAGTAACCGCTTCCTTTTTAGATTTTTTAGAAGATATGTCTTGCGACCCGCGCTACAGCATGCACACCTATGAAGTGATTTTTGACGGCACGTTCCGCCCGGTAGGGTCCCTCTACCGCGCGGGCGTACACATTAGCTTTGCCGAGGAAAACACGGCCGACCAAGTCATTTACGAGCGCGCCAGCTACGCGGCCCAGACGGGCCAACGCGTGATAGCCGTAACCGACGACCGCGCGTTGCAAGAGGATTTAAAAGAGCTCGGCATCAAGGTACTTTTTTGCCGCAAGTTCTACCACAGTTTCAAACCCAGTGAAAAATAGAAACAACATAAGGTCATAATAAAAAAGCACTGGTCAAATCCCGTTTTGTATTCTAAGCAAACCGTACAACTAAACTTCGCGATAATTTCAAACTAATTTGTGCCACAACGCGGCTTGCGCTTGCGCAGAATACTGGTGTGAACCGCCCTTTAGGGCGGAGGTATTTAAGCAAGCGCGTAACAAAGTTGTGGTGCAAATTAGGCAGAAATTATGTAGAATGAAAGAGCAGTAACTAAAAATTTTACCTGTTTTTGGAACCGTATGCAGAATACGGAGTGTTTGGAAACAAACCCTTATCGCGTCCGAAAACAGCCGATTAAGGCACAGTATCATTTGGCTGATCCCCGAATGGTACTGTGCCGAATGCTTATCATTTTAAGGATAGGCTACGGCTGTTTTGTGACAAGACTGCGATAAGGCTTGGCATAACATAGCCGTTTTTGTTGGGGTTTCATAAGCGGGAAATTGAAAACACACAGGAGAAAAACTTATGAAACAAAATGTAAACGTAGTCATTTGTCCCCCTTGCGGGGAAAACGTCGGCTTGCCGACAAAAAGGGGGGCCTATAAGGCATTTTCCTTAATTAGCCCCTCCATCGGTCCTGCGGACCACTTCCTCCGCAAGGGAGGAAGAAAAAATGGTTTTACCCTCATTGAGCTGTTAGTCGTCGTGTTAATTATCGGCATTTTGGCCGCCGTGGCCGTACCGCAATACCAAAAAGCCGTCATGCGTAGCCGGTACGCCACTTTAAAAAATATGACAAAAAGCATTGCCAACGCACAAGAGGTTTATTATTTAGCCCATGGACAATACGCCGCCCGTTTTGATGAGTTGGACATAGACGCCGGCGGCACCCCACAAGATGAAAATGATAATTGTCGCAACTTTGATTGGGGACAGTGTATCATAACGTCTTCTAGTAATATTCGGTGTAGAAATGCAAATATGGAATTAAACTATGTCATCTATTTTGAAAACAGCATTTCAGGAAATAACGTAAAAAGCAAAACCTATTGTCAACCCGAAGCGAATATTGAACAGCTTCCCCTTCAACACCAACTGTGCCAGCAAGAAACAGGCAGTTCCACGTATAAAGGCACCTATCGTTACCCCTATGTAAAATAATCTTGCACACTTTTAAAAATTTTTTGCTATAATATTACATGTAAGAGGGCTGGTGGCGGAATGGCAGACGCGACAGACTTAAAATCTGTTGGCCGCAAGGCCGTGGGGGTTCAAGTCCCCCCCTGCCCACTTAACAATCTGCCAAAACTAAACCCACCAGTAGTAACTAAATGATTAAAGATATTGTACGCACCCTTACCAACTCCGTTAGCTGGGTAAGCACCGTGCTGCCTTTAGGGTTAAAATTTGCCGCCGCGGGCATGCTGATTGCCGCGGTTTTATTTTATTTCGGCTGCCCCAAAACCGGGGTATTTTTTATGTTAATAGGCGTGTTTTGCGCCTATTTCTTCCGGGACCCCAACCGCAACGTCCAATTTGCCGATGACGAAATTGCCTGCCCGGCCGACGGGACGGTCATGTCCGTTAAAACCGAGGACGACCCCAACTCCGTCGTCGTGCGCATTTTCCTTTCTATTTTTGACATCCACGTGCAACGCTCCACCGTTAACGGAAAAACGGGCGATATTTTCTACAACAAAGGCACGTTTTACTTTGCCGACAATCCCGCTGCTGTTAAAAACGAGCGCAACCTCATCCAACTGTTTAAAGACGGCGACCCCGCCAAATTTGCCCACGTGGAACAAATCACCGGTGCCATTGCCCGGCGCATTGAATGCTGGGTCCACCCGCACGAAGACATCAAACAAAGCCGCCGTTTGGGGCTGGTGCGTTTTGGCTCGCAAGTAGCGGTGTATTTACCCAAAAACAAAGTGCGCGTCGTCGTAAAAGAAGGGCAAAAAGTGCAAGGCGGCATTACCGTCTTGGCGCTGTGGAAATAAGGGGGTTTTATGGCAAACGAACACAAAGAGCCTACCAAATTTGCAATTGCGGCCCCGTCGCTCTTTACGCTGGGCAATTTAGCGTGTGGGTTTTTCTCTATTTTAGCCGCCACCAAGGGCAATTTTGCCCACGCCGGGTGGCTTATTTTAATTGCCGCCGTGTTTGATATGTTTGACGGCCGCGTGGCGCGTCTGTTGGGCGGCGAAAGTGAATTTGGTATTGAAATGGACTCATTGGCCGACGCTATTTCGTTCTGTGCGGCCCCGGCATTTTTGATGTACTTTATGGTCTTGCACACGCAACCCTTGTGGGGGGCGCCGATTGCGTGCGTCTACACGTGCTTTGGCGTACTGCGCCTGGCCAAATTTAACGCCATGGCCCACGCGGGCGAGGGCTCCAAAAAGTATTTCTGCGGGCTACCCGTGCCAGCCCCGGCCGCGCTACTTGCCTCGTTTGCCATTTCGTACACGATTATGCAAGGGCACGGCGCCGGGCATAACATAGCGTTTGTGGAAACGTACGTTACACACCTCTATAATTTTGTGTGGTTTATGATGCTGATTTTGGCCCTCTTAATGGTATCCAACGTACCCTACGCCGCCTTTAAAGCCAAACGCGAAAAGAAACTCAGCGCGTGGTTTTTACTGCTCATTGTATTTTTGGTGGTAATGCTCATCAAGTTCCCGCAGAATGTGATTTTGGTAGTGTTTTCGCTCTACATTTTGTTTGGGTTATTGGCAGTGCTCTACCGCGCGTTTTTAGGAATTAAGATAGAGAAGTAATTTTTTGTTTGCGAATACGAATTAACAGTTTCCAAATTTTGAGCCCCCGCACCTTGCGGGGGTGCTTGCCGCACGGGCACTCCCGCGCGTTACATTACAAAATATACTTTCACTTTTCCCCGCGCGGGGCCTGTTTTGCCGTTGTCAAAAAAGGCTGTCATCCCGTACTTGATACGGGATCTTCCACGCATCTGCGTTTGCTTTCTATCCAACAACATGCGTTGTAGATTCCAAATCAAGTTTGGAATGACACTTTATAAAAGTAACGAAACCCAAAACGAATTTGTTTTGGGGGATGTGCGTAAAATGCAACGTCGCGTGTTATAAAGTGTCGTTACGTAAGTAGCGCGGGGTATAATAGCCAGTAGGCTGATTTGTCAAATTACACCGAACTTCCCCAAACACCGCGTACACTAGGGGATAAGATGATTTTTCAGATTTGAGGCAGATTTGCACCGTAAGTTGCCCGAAGTTGCACTGCTAGGTGCTACGAGTTGGCAAGTCGGTGCAAAGGTGCCCAAATATGGAAAATTGTATCGCTGGAAAGCAATACCACCCAAAACGAATTTGTTTTGGGTGGTATGCGTAAAATACAACTTCGCGTAATTCAAATGCTGTTTCGCAAGTCGCGTAAGGTACGGCAGTCAGTAGGCTGATTTGTCAAATTCGCTTTTAGTTGGCGGGGTAAGTGCCCCGAAGCTGTACTGATAGGTACTGCGAGCGGGCAGTCACCGCCAAATAAACAGAATTTGGCAAATTGTTGCCCAAAAGCAAAAACCTCAAAACAATATGTTTTGAGGTTTTTGCGTACAAACTGTGCTGCGTTTCCAAGTTGTTCCAATTAACGTTTGGAGAACTGGAAGCGTTTGCGGGCCCCAGGCTGCCCCGGTTTCTTGCGTTCCACCATACGCGGATCGCGCGTTAAATAACCGGCTTTTTTAACAGCCTTTTTGAGGTCTTCGCCCAGCTCGGCAATGGAGCGGGCAATCGCGTGGCGCAAAGCACCGGCTTGGGACGAAACCCCGCCGCCGACTACTTTGGCTTCTACGTCGTAAGATTTATCTAAACCCGTTACGGCTAAAGGCGCTTTGACAGCGGCTTTGCAGCGGGCGTGGTTGCCAAAATATTCATCTAAGCTTTTGGCGTTTACGGTGATGTTCCCTTTGCCTTTAAGTAATTCTACTTGGGCAACGGAGGTTTTGCGTCTTCCGGTTTTTAAATTCGTAGTGTTCATTGTATTTCCTCTTATTTACCAAAGCGCTCCGTAAATTCGTGCGCTTCGCCGGCGAACAAGCGCAGGCGTTTAAGGCGCGGAGCGCGCAGTTTGTTTTCGTCCAGCATGCGTTTTACGGCCAGTTCCAGCACGCGGGTGGGGTTATTTTCCAACACGCGTTTTACCGGGGTTTCTTTGCCGCCTTTGGCATAGCCGGAGTGCGAGAAATACACTTTTTGTTCCAATTTTTTGCCGGTGAGTTTTACTTTCGCGGCATTGGTAACAACTACAAAATCCCCACAATCCATATTGGGCGTATAGGTTTTTTTGTGTTTACCCATAAGAAGAACGGCTACGCGGGTAGCTAATCTGCCCAGGGTTTGGCCGCTGGCGTCAATGTGATGCCATTTACGGCTGGTTTCTACTTCCTTGACGGAAGGTAAGAATGTTTTTGTCATAAGTTTTTATTTCTACCTTTTGTAATTAGTCACGCGGAGTGGTGGCCGCGTGCAAATGACTCGTGGTTTCTTGTATATTATATAAAAAATTGTGGGGTTTGTGGGAATATTTTTTGAAAGGGAGTTTTAATATCCGTTACGTGTGCTTATATTTTATCATTTTCGAAGTTGTTTTTTTATATAATAGATTTAAGAAAATTTAACCTATTTTTGGAGCCGCTTAGCGGGCTAATTGCTTTTAGCAATATAGACTCACCCAGAAATAGTCGTCTCAGGTACAAAATAGCGACGGTTATTTTGTGCCGAGTGTTTGCCACCCAGTGGCAAGCCACGGCTGTTATTTCTTAGTGGGTGAGTCTATCTAAGCATACCAGCCGTTTTTTGCGGTCCCCCGGAGCGTATATGCACCCTAAAACCGCCGCTTGTTTAGCCGAGCTGGAAAAATCCCTGCAAGAAACCGCCCGCTTAGAGCGGCGCCTCACGCGCTTGGCCGCTAAACTTCCCCCCATTTATTGGCAGTTAGACCCCGCAATTTTGCGCACCGTTACGCAACTAAAAAGTGCGCTGGAAAGTGAAAAAGATTACTTGCTTTTGGTACAAAAAGTCAGTGAGCAAAATTGAATTTTACGTCCAAGCCGTGGCAATGCCGCACCGGCAATGCCAATCAAAACAAGAATATAAAACAAGAAGCAAAACAAGAATAAGAATAATATATCTCTCTTACTGTCCCCCTTAGCGGGAGACAGGAAAAGAAAGTGATTTTTTCTTTTCAAAAAAGCACTTGACAATTTGTTTAAAATATGCTAGTATTGTTAGCGTAAGAAGGAAACCGGGGACGCCCGGCTCTCATCTTACCCTGTAGAGTCCAACAGGCCCCTCGCGGGAATACAACGGCTCCCTGAGTTCTAAGCGTAAGACGCGGGAAACGTCAATTCAGACTCTGGATGGTCTTTGACAATAATTGTTCTATTTCAGCAAGGCTGTCTAGCCGCACAAATTGGCCGCGCACTTCGGCCGCGTTAGGGAAGTTACTAATCCAATACCCGGCGGTTTTGCGCGAGCGGTTTACGCCAATGCGCTCGCCGTAGTAGGCCACGTTCTCACGGATTAAAGCCAGGTAGATTTGCAAGCGTTTCTGAGCCGTAATCGGGGCTACGGCTTGCCCACTGAGCCCGGCGTGAATCTCCTCAAAAATAAACGGGTTACCAATGGCCCCGCGGCCAATCATCACGCCGGCACACCCGGCGTCCAAAAACTGCCGCGCTACGTGCGCATTGACCACGCCGCCATTGCCAATCACCGGGATAGAAACCGCCGCGCACGCCTCGCCTACTGCCTCAATGTTTGGCGCCCCGGTATGCACGTCCACGGCGGCCCGCGCGTGCAAGGTAATCGCACTTGCCCCGGCGTTTTGGGCCAGCTTTGCCAGTCGCACGGCTAAGAGTTCTTTGTGATTTAAAGCAATGCGGGTTTTAAGCGTCACGGGAATTTGCACGGCCTTTACGGCGGCTTCAAGTAAGCGGCCCAGTTTGAGCTCGTCTTTCATAAGCACACACCCCGCGCCCGCTTTGTTGATTTTTTTGACCGGGCACCCGGCATTGAGGTCAATCACGTCAGCCCCTTGGGCTTGCGCCTGCTTAGCGGCCTGTGCAATAGTCTCTTCGTCGGCCCCAAAAATCTGCATAGAGACGGGGTGTTCTTGCTGGGCCACGGTAAGCATGCGTCCGCTTTTGGGGTTACCGTAGTGCAGGGCGTGGGCTGACACCATCTCCGCACACACTAGCCCCGCCCCTCCCTTTAAGCACAAAATGCGAAAGGGCGTATCGGTAATCCCGGCCATAGGGGCCAGCACCAGGTTGTTAGGCGCACTAAACGGGCCGATTTTTAGCGGGTGAATGTAGCTCATTGAACTTGTTTCCAGCGGTCTTGGGTAGGCGGTACTTCCACGGTTTTTTGACGCACGAGGCAACTGCGCATAATTTGGCGCGCTTCTACAAAGGTACTTTTAAATTCAAGGGCGTTAATAAACTCGTCATGGCCAAAGCCGCCCGCCAAAATATGGTCGGTCACGGCCACACGGTGGATAGCTTCGGGGCGGACAATGCGCCCGTTATCGAGCGTCACGCGCGTAACGCGTTTGCCGTTGGCGGTTTGCGCATACTGCACGGTAAACCCGGCAATCTGCGGGAAGTTATCCGGCACATTTAAAGAGGCTTCCAACGCTTTTATGAGCGCCGAGCCTTTTAAGGTAACAAACGTGATGTTATCGCCATAGGGATATACTTTATAGAGGTCAAACTCGGTAATTTGGCCGGCGGGCAGCGCACTGCGGATAGACGCCGCATTTAAAATGGCACCGTCTAACTTAGCAAACTGATGCACACATTGGGCCAGTAGCCCGCCTAAGGGGGATTGTTCGGTTAGCGATGTGGCAATCTCGCCATTGGCTTTGGACAACGGGCGGCTCATCTGTTTGCGGGTACTGCCTAAAAGCTCGGCGGCTTGCGTGGCCAAGGTTTCGTCCTCGCCGTATTTGTCCTTTAAAAGTGGCTCGTCGGTAAACGAAACATCTTTGAGTTGGTTGTTTTTACCGAACTGCAACACGAAATGGGCGATACTGTCTAGCTTAGCCCCGGGATATACAATATGTGTTTGGTTGATGCGTTCATACTCGGGGTTTTCGTTATCCTGGTTGGAGCTTAAAATCAGGTCAATACCGGTTACTTCGGCCGCTAAGGCCGCGTTGCCGCCCCCGGTAGCCGTACCCAGGCCCAAAGAGCTAAATACAATAATAACATTTACGCCTTTTTCCCTGAGCTGGTCCACCATTTGCTGGGCAGTTTGCATGGGGTCTAATACACGCAGACCGGGCAAACGTTCCCCCCGCTCCCACGGAGAAATGAGCCCCAAAATGCCGATTTTAATACCGTCCACAGTGCGGATTTGGTAGTCATGTAGCGGCCAGGGGATTTCGTTATCTAAACGTAAATTAGATACCACAAACGGATAGCTTAGTTCTTTAACGATATTGCGCGCCGCCGGCCAACCGTACACTAAATCTTTATCGGTTACGGTACCGGCCGTAAAAGGGATTTCTTTGGCTAGCGCCGGTACATAAGCGCCTTTGGAAAGCGTGCCCTCGGCACTGGAGCCGAACCAGTTACCGCCGTCAAAAAGTAAAAAAGGAGCCGTGCGCGTTTGCAGAAAGTTTTTAAGCACGCCGTAACCGCCGGCCACTTGGTTATCCAGGCGCGGTTCGGGGCGGGAATAATAAAACCCTTCTACATCCGCCGCAAAAAACACGTCTAAGGTTTTACGTTCCCCGCACCCAAACAGTGCTAAACAAACCAAGAGTCTAGCCCAAGCACGCATGTTAGTTAATTTCTTGAATACGTCCCGTTTGCGGGGCAGATACTTTCCCATTACGTAAAGCCTGTTCCATTAACGTACGGATAGAGGCCGGGCCCACTTGTTTTTTGGCACTGGCCGGGATTTTGCCAAAAGAATGGCCTTCACTGCCGCCGCCCGCAATATAGGTATTGGTAGCAAGGGTGTATTTCTTTTTATTTTCCAGCGGTTTACCGTTGTACAGGATTTCAATATCTTTTATGTTCCCTTTAGCATCTTTTTTGTAGTAGATTTGCAATCCGGCATACGTAAACAAGCTGCGCGGCGCAAAGCCTTTTTTAATAAAGTTCTTTAAAAACCGGCCGTCCACGGTTACCAGGGTAACCGTATTTTCAAACGGGTGAATATCAATTAAATCCCGCTCGGTAATTACGCCTTTGGGCATATCCACACGGGTGCCCCCGTTGTTATGAATGGCAATATCCACCCCGGCATATTGGGCCATCAAATCGGCCACCCAGTTATTAAGCGGCGAGTCCAGCCGGTCATTTCGCACTGGCATTTTGGACAGAACTTCCGTTGTTTCCCCCAGCGGTTTATCTACATTCGGCTCGCGCAAAGATTCCACGAACTTTTTCATGGCTTTGTCTTCGCCGGTTTGGGCCACCAAAAGCGGGATAAGTTCACTCTTAGCCGACACAAACTTGCCCGTTTTATCGTCGGTTTCCACGGTAATTTTGCTCACAAAATTCACGTAGCACCCGCTTTCCACAAACAGCACCCCGTTTAATTTGCGGTTTTGCACAATTTTGTGCGCATGGCCGCCTAACACCAAGTGCACGCGGCCGCCAAACTGTTTGGCAATATCCGCTAGATACGAGTGGGCACCGTGTTTATCGTCGGCAATGGAATCATGCGCCAGCACAATGACAACATCCGGGTTTTGTTTTTCCACTTCGTTAATGGCATTTTCAAGTGCCACCAGCGGTTTAGCAAAATAATATCCGTCGGCCGGGTTGGTGGGGGTGCGGTTGCCTAGACCAATAAGGGCAAATTTGACGCCGTTTTTGGTAACAAATGTATAAGGTAAAATATGCGGCGGATATTTTTGGCTGTCTTTTTCAAAAAAGTTGGCAGCCAACATGGGGAAATTGAGCGCGGCCACAATGGGCGGAAAGTTGGCGGCTTTAAAGTCAAACTCGTGGTTGCCCAGGGTGGTGGCATCATAGCCCATTTTATTCATCATTTGTACGGCCTTTAAGCCTTTGGAACGGCTGGTCTCCACCGTACCGTTAGCAAAATCTCCGCTATCTAAGAGCAAATAGGGTTGCGGTCCTTTTTTAAGCACACTCTCCAGGGCGGCAAACCCGCCTACCCCGTTACGCGGGAAGAAAAACCCGTGTGTATCGCTGGTGTGATAAACGGTAGTTGTTTTAGCCAGCAACCACACCGGCAGTAGCAAAGCAACCGCTAGCAAACTAAGTTTTTTCATACAGGCTCCTTACGTATTACGCTTGGCGCGAAAATGGCGAAATTTCGCGCAGCCGCTTTACAATAGCGGGAAGTTCTTTAAGCACCAGGTCAATATCGGCCTTTGTGGTCTGGTCCGACAGTGAAAACCGAATAGACCCGTGTGCAAACTGGAACGGCACTTTCATCGCACGCAACACGTGCGACGGCTCCAACGAGCCCGATGTGCAGGCCGAGCCCGAAGACGCACAAATGCCAAAATCGTTTAAGTACATTAAAATCGATTCGCCCTCAATGTAACCGAAACTTACGTTGGTGGTATTGGGCACGCGGCAAGCCGGGTCCCCGTTTACTTTTACGTCGGGGATCGTTTGTAAAATGCCTTGTTCCAACTGGTCACGCAAGGCGGCCACTTTATCCATAGTACCGTCTGCTAAGCGTTTGCCGGCCAGCTCACACGCTTTAGCCAAGCCTACAATATAGGGCACGTTTTCGGTACCGGCACGGCGTTGTTTTTCCTGGTGGCCGCCCATCAGGTACGGCAAAAAGCGCGTACCGCGTTTGACGTACAAAACACCAATGCCTTTAGGCCCGTGAAACTTATGCGCCGATAAAGACAGCATATCCACACCCGCGGCTTGCACGTCCACGGGGATTTTGCCCACGGCTTGCACGGCGTCGGTATGAAAAAGGGCGCCTTTTTCGTGCGTAAGCTTAGCAATTTGTTCAATGGGGAAAATAGTGCCCGTTTCGCTGTTGGCCCACATGACCGATACTAGTGCAGTATCTTCATCTAAAACGGCCCTAAACTGGTCCATATTAAAGCGGCCCAACTCGTCCACGCCAATGTAATCCACGCGGTAACCTTGCGTTTGCAAATAGCGAAACGGCTCCAGGACCGCCGGGTGTTCCACGGCTGAGGTAATGATATGTTTTTTGGTGCGGTTGGCGCGCACGGCGGCAAAAATAGCGGTGTTGTCACTTTCCGAGGCGCAGGAGGTAAAAATGATTTCGTCGTCGTACTTTGCGTTAATAAACTGCGCTACGGTGTGGCGGGCGTTGTCAATCACATGGCGGTTTTGGCCGCCAAAGGTATGGATGCTGGACGCATTGCCGTACTGTTCACTAAAATACGGCAACATAGCGGCTACCACTTGCGGGGCACATTGCGTGGTTGCGTTATTATCCAAATAGACGATTTTGGGCATTACGCTTGCTCCACCGTTAAGCCGTTAAACAGACGGTCTTGTAACACTTTTTCAATAAAGTTTTTAAGCGTACCTTGCGCCCCGGCACAACCGCTGCACATCCCCGTGAGGCGCACTTTGACGACGTGGCCCGCCAGGTCCACCAGCTCCACGGACCCGCCGTCCATATTGAGTTTGGGGCGGACGTCTTCTTCCAGCACTTTCTCAATGGCTTTGATTTTTTCCACCAGCGTCATTTGCTCATAGGTTTTGGGGGCGGCTTGCGCGGGCAGTTCGCACGCGCCGTTTACTTTATCTAAGATTTTTTGAATTTCGCCTTTGCACTGGCCACACGCACCGCCGGCTTTCGTGAAATGGGTTACGTCCTCCACGGTGGTTAAGTGGTTGGTGCGGATGGCTTTAATAATGGCTTCTTCACTCACGTTAAAGCACTTGCAGACGATTTTTTCGGCCTCTTGCTCAAAAATAACGGGCTTGCCGCCTTGGCGGTAGCTTTGTACGGCGGCCTCTAAGGCCTCCATGCCCATCACGGAGCAGTGCATTTTTTCAGCAGGCAAACTGCCCAGTTCATTGGCAATATCCTGGTTGGTAATTTTGCTCGCTTCTTCAATGGTTTTGCCTTTGACCATTTCCGTAAGTACGGACGAAGAGGCAATGGCGCTCGCGCAGCCGAAGGTTTCAAATTTAGCGTCCTCAATGACGTCCGTTTGTTTGTTGACTTTAATGGTTAGGCGCAGGGCGTCGCCGCAGACAAGGCTGCCTACTTGGCCGGTGCCGTCAGCGTTGGGGATGGAGCCCACGTTGCGCGGGTGTTTGAAATGGTTCATGACTTTATCGGTATAATCCCACATAAAATACTCCTTATATATTGATTATATTATAGCATTTTAATAGAATAACAGCCCCCTAAACCACTATTTTCACTAGCGATACAATTTTCCAAAACCGGGCCATTTTGACGTACCTTAGGCCTTACGTACTTGCCGCCCTGGGGGCGGTCCGGTTGACGTACGCTACGGCCCAACTTATCCGCCAAACTGACCTCGGTTTTGAAAAATCATCTTATCTTCTATTCACTCCGTTTAAGATGGGGTGCGTTTTGCCACGCAAAACTTCCCCTATAAAAAAGGCTGGCAAAACCCAGCCTTTTTTATTATACTATAGGTACAATTTTTCTCTGTTTTTGGAAGCGTTTAAGAAACGCAGCCCTCAAAGGGGACTAGTAACGCCAAAATCAGCTGTTATCAGACACAAAATCACCCGGGTAGCTCCCGTGTGTGGTTTTGTGTCGAATGTTTGCCGTTTTATACGGCAAGCTACGGCTGTTATGTTTATGTCTGTTACTAGTCTATAAATGTAGGAGCCGTATTTTGTGGGTATTTCCAAGACCGGGGAATTGAAACAAAAAAGGAGATACACCATGAAAAATAAAAGCCAAAATATAGTTGTAAAAAATCAAGTCATCCTGAACTTGATTCAGGATCTTCAACGCTTGCCGTTGCTGTTATTAAACAACCTGCGTGGAAGATGCCAAATCAAGTTTGGCATGACGATTTTATTTAATAACGGTGGCTTCACTCTCATTGAGCTACTGGTCGTTGTGCTGATAATCGGCATCTTGGCGGCTGTAGCCGTGCCGCAATACCAAAAAGCCGTTGTCAAAGCGCATTTCACGCAATTAGTAACAGCTATGGAAGCATCGATAAAAGCCCAAAAAGTCTATTATTTAGCTAATGGAACCTATGCAAATTCGTTGGAAAAATTGGATATAAAAATTCCCTTTAATAGTATCATTCAGTGCAATCCGTTTCTGTCGTCTAATACAATTTCTTGTTCATTATACGACAAGAAGCAAAAACCTCTGGCTACCCTACAAACAGGATTATATACAAATTTTCAAACATGCTGTTCTTATAGCCAAACAAACTTTGCAACAGATACTTCATGCATACAAACTATCGGCTCCTCTTCCTCTTATAATGGTTGTAGCGAACAGAAACCTTGTAATTGTTATAGACGTTATTTTTAAATGCCTTACGTGTTTTACTGCCTGTAAATTGCTACAATATACCTATGTTTAACCGCGTGGGTGTATTCTTCAACCAAACTAAAGCACACGCCCGGCCGCACGCAGAACAGGCCGCGGCGCTTTTGCGCATCCAAAACGTGCACGCCACGCTACTTACCACGCTAGACAACTTGCCGGATATGGACGTGCTTATCAGCCTCGGCGGCGACGGCACCATCCTGCGTTGTGCCCGCGTATGCGCGCCTAAAAATATCCCGGTGCTGGGCTTAAATTGCGGTACGCTCGGCTTTTTGGCGGCGGGCGAAAAAGAAGAAATGCAACGCGCGCTAAGTGCATTGTTAGCAAATAAATGCGTGTCCCGCAACCACCTCATGTTAAGCGTAACCTTGCGCCAAAACGGCGCCGCGCAAACCTTTACCGCACTCAATGATTTCGTGTTGCACCCGTCTAATATGCGCGCGTTTTTTGTTAACGCCGCGTTTAACGGCGTGCAAATGCCCCCCTACTTTGGTGACGGGGTCATTGTAGCCACGCCCACCGGGTCCACGGCCTACTGTTTGGCCGCAGGCGGGCCGATTGTAGAGCCCAATGTAGAAGTGCTTGTCGTCACGCCGATTTGCCCGCACTCATTAAGCCAGCGCCCCATGGTGCTTTCGGCCGCCGGGAAACTCTTGTTAAAACCCGTTTTCAAAAACACGGAAGACAGCGCCGTAGCCAGTTTTGACGGTCAAATCCACATTCCACTACGCGCCGGAGCGGAAATTGAAATTGTGCGCGCCCCATTCACGGCCCGGCTTTTAACACTGCCCGAGCGCGGCTTTTTTAGCGTCCTTCACAAGAAACTGAGTTGGGGGCAAGAAAATGCTTAGCAACCTGCGCGTAATGCACTTTGCCATTATTGACGATTTAACGCTTACTTTTGCCCCCGGCTTAAACGTATTCTCCGGTGAAACAGGCGCGGGCAAGTCCATTGTCATTGAGGCCCTGGGCTTTGTGTTGGGCGCACGCGGGGATGTGAGTTTAATTAAAGACGGGGCCGACAAAATGAGCGTGGAAGCGCAGTTTGTGTCGTCGGTACTTCCCGCCGATTTACGCCAAACATACGGCCTAACGGCCGACCAATTTACCTTGCGCCGCGAGCTGGACCGCAAAGGCAAAAACAAAGCCTATGTGGAAGGCCGCTGCGTAACTGTGGCGGCGCTCTGTCAAATCGGCCAGGCACTCGTGGATTTCCACGGCCAGCACGACCACCAAAGTTTACTCCACGCCAACGTACACTTAAATTTACTGGACCAATTTGCCAAGCACGAAAAGCTGGTAGCGCAAGTTTGCGCCGCGTGGCAAACCGTGCACGATTTGCAAGCCAAGTTGGAGGCCGCCCAACTATCGGCGCAGGAAAAAGAGCGCCTCTTGGATATGAGCCAATACCAGCTGGACGAAATTGAAAAGATTTCCCCCAAACCCGGCGAAGACAGCGAGCTGGACCAAGCCTTGCCCAAGTTAAAACACGCGGGCAAACTTTTAGAACTGGCGGCCGAAGCGTACGAAGAGTTATACGCGGCGGATTCGTCGGCCACCGCGCGCGGCAGTAAAGCGGCGCGCGCCTTAACCGCCATGGCCGAGCTGGACGAAAATTTGGCCCCGCTGGCCGAAAATGTGCAAAGCGCCCTCGTCACGTTGGAAGACGCCGCCGCCACGCTAAGCGATTATAAGGGCGGCCTGGACGTGGACGAAAATTCACTGGATAAAATGCTCGAGCGGCACGAAAGAATCAAACGCTTAAAACTTAAATACGGCCCCGAAATCAGCGATATTCTAAAAACTGCAGACGACCTGCGCCAAAAAATTGACAACTTAAAACACGCCGACGAGCGCGCGCAAGATTTACAAAACGAACTTTCTGCCGCGCAAAAAGAACTGTTAAAACAAGCGCAGAACTTGCACGACAAACGTCTCAAAGCGGCCGAAAAATTATCCGCCCAAATTACCACGCAAATTAAGCCCTTAGGGTTTAACCAAGTGAAATTTGGCGTAGCCGTGGATATGGATGAGGAAAACATTTCTTCCACCGGGGCGGACAAGGTGGAGTTTCTCTTTTCCCCCAACCCGGGCCAAGCACTTAGGCCGCTTAAAAATATAGCCTCCGGGGGCGAAATTTCGCGCGTGATGCTGGGCCTTAAAACCGTATTGGCCCCGACGGTACCTGTTATGGTATTTGACGAAGTGGACGCCGGTATCGGCGGCGAAACCGGGTGGCTGGTCGGCGAAAAACTGCGCGCCTGTGCGGCCGGGCGGCAAGTGCTGTGCGTGACGCACCTAGCGCAAGTGGCGGCGCAAGCGGACCAAAATTTTTACGTAGCTAAAACGGCGGACAAGCAAACCACGCGCGTGCAAATCAGTGTTCTATCCGGCGAAACGTTAACGGCCGAAATTGCCCGCATGCTAGGTGGCGGCGATAAAAAATCGGCCGCCTACTCCCACGCCAAAGAACTGCTGGCTAAAGCAAAAAAATAAAAACCTGTAGCGCGCTCAGCACTTCCCCAAGTACAAGGTAAAGTAGCGGATAAGATGATTTTTCAAAACCGAGGGTAGTTTGGCGGACAAGTTGCCCGAAGGCGTAGCAGCGCTACGCCGAGTCGGCAAGATACGTCAAAATAGCCCGGTTTTGGAAAATTGTTTCGCTGACAAGCAACAAAATTTAAAAATCTTTTGTTTTTAAATTTTGTGCGCAAAACGGAACATCGCGGGAAGTTATTTAATAAGCACCACGCCCGCTGTTTATGCTACAATAAAGGTATCTAATTCAAAAGGAGAAAACTTATGTCTAAATGCTGTAAAGGTAAATGTTGGACCCAATTTCTTCCCCACAACTGGCTGTGCTTAAAAGGTCTGTATGTGCTGTTTGTGGTATGTTTTTACGTATGCTTTGCGTTTGCTATTTATATGGCAATCCAAATCAGCACACACCCCATGATTACCGGCACCGAAATGTGGACTGCGCTTGCTTTCTACGTCGGCCAAGCGTTAGCCGCGGCGGTGTTCTGCTTAACCGTGTCTAAAATTTTAAAGACGCTGGCCAAAATCAAACACGCCGTAGCTCCGTGCTGCTGCGAAGCCGAAAAGAAAGAAGAAAAAGCTAAATAATTTGCGGCGGTGCGTGCCCTGTGCGCGCACCGCTTTTTTCACACGTTGCGAGGGGTTATGAAAAAATTTTTAACAGGGTTACTTTGTTTAGCCGCCGTCACATTACATGCGGAAACCATTAAAATGAAAGACGGCAATTTAATTACCGGCTCCATTGTAGAGCAGACCGAATACGTCCTAAAACTAACCACCTCGTACGGTACCATTACCCTGAATCAAAAAGAAATTGAACAAATCCTGCCCGATAAACACCGCGTTATTTTAAAAGGCGGCTCGCAGCTTATCGGCCAAATTGTAGACCTGGACGAATTTAACCTCAAACTTAAAACCGATGACGGCGCCACCGTCAACATTGATATGCCGCAAATCGTGTCCGTGGAAACGTACGATTACGACCGCGGCCAAGACGCACAAAAACAGTTTGTAGAAAAAACCCAAGAGCGGCAGGCCGCCCAACAAGCACGTGCCGCCGCTGTGGCCGCCGGCACAACTGCCGCCGGGGTAGCCGCCGCAGGGGGACTGACGTTTGACAGCGATATTGACCAAGTATTTGACACGCAAAAAGCCACCGTCGTAAACGGCCAAGTCGTCACGCACAACGTGGCCACGCAAACCACCCCAGCCGCCCAAACCGCCAAGCCAATGACCGACGAAGAAGCGTTTATTAAAGGCGTTAAAACCGGGGCGGTCAGCCAGCAGGATTACGCCGCCGCGGCCAAAGAAGAACTTTCCGCCAAACAAATCACCGCGGCCCCCAAGGCCGAAAAAAAGGCCCCCAAACTGCACAACGAAGCCGACTACCGCAAATACTTTGCCGTGCAAATGGGCGCCATGCCGCTTGATTTAAAGCTCGACAATTCCCAACGTAACGGTTACTCCGCGGGCGATAAGTACGACGTGGGCGGCACGAGTGTGGCCGTATCGGGCAAATTTTTATGGCGCATCAAAGGTGGGCGTTTTTGGGTCGGGCCGGAACTAGGCATCGGCAGTATCGGCAACCACTCGTTTGTGGATAAAGACCCCGCCGCCGCTGAAGCCGGCATCACGGATCCGCAAGTCAAAACCAGCGGCCAAATTTTGCGCGCGGGGCTGACCACCAACGTGTACTTAAACCCTCAAAGCCGTTTCTCGTTTTACGTAACAGCCAGCGCGCTGTATGAAATGTTGCACGTTAACTACCGCGGCGAAGTACAGAGCGAAAAAATTTCTTCCAACGGTTTTGCCGGCGCCACCGGTATCGGCGTAGAAACGTGGATAGACGACGTAATGCTGGGCATTGAGGTGCGCGAAGTGTTTGCCAAACGAAGTAACGAACTCAAGGACTCCGCCGCCGCCAATACGCTTATCCAAGCGCAACTGAGCTGGAAATTTTAATGCACATTTTGCTACTGCCCGGCGCATTCAAAGGCACGCTTAGTGCCGTGCGTGCCGGGCAAATTTTAGCGCAAAACTTATCCCCCCGCCACACGGTGCGCATGTTCCCCATTGCCGACGGCGGCGACGGTTTTATAGATACGTTTTTAGCCTTAGACCCGCAAGCTAAACTCATCAAAACCCGCGCCCAAAATGCGTTTTTGCAACCCCGTATCACTTCTTTTTTAATGCTTAGTGACGGCAAAACCGCCGTGTTGGAAACGGCGCGCATTTGCGGCCTGGGTAGTGCTAAAAAAACAGAGCTGGACCCGTTAAACGCCAGCTCCTATGGCGTGGGCCAAGTGCTGTGCGCGGCCATCAAACAAGGTGCCCAGAAAATTTACGTAGGCCTGGGCGGCGTGGCCTGTAACGACGGCGGCGCGGGCATGGCGGTGGCGTGCGGTGCGCAAATTTTAGATAAAAACGGCCACCCCATTGCGCCGGGTGCGCACGCATTGTTACAAGCCGCAAAGTTGGATTGTTCGGCCGTCAAAAAACGATTTAAGGGTGTGCAAATTATCGGCGTGGCTGACGTTACCAACCCGCTACTGGGTGCCAAAGGCTCGGCCCGCGTGTTCGGCCCGCAAAAAGGCGCCACGCCCGCACAAGTTCAACTTTTGGAAAAATGTATGCGCCGCTGGGCACGCGTATTAAAAGAAACCACCGCGCAAGACGTAACGCGTTTACAATCGGCCGGGGCCGCCGGGGCCATTGCCGCCGGGCTGGCTGGGTGTTTTAACGCACAGCTTTTACTGGGGGCCGATTTTTTAATGCAAAAAGCCGCGCTTGAAAAACAGTTAAAATGGGCCGATTTAATCATCACCAGCGAGGGCAAGGTAGACGCCCAAACCTTTTACGGCAAAGCGCCGCTTGCCGTGTTACAGTTAGCCAAAAAACACAAAAAACCCGTGTTGTTTATTTGCGGCAGTGCGGACTGGAAAGCCTTACAAAAACAAAAATTTTCCCGCGTGTGTGTAGCGCAGCTTATAGACTTTGCCCCGTCGGCAGAACTTGCGCAAAAAAACGCAGGCCGTTACCTGGCCCGCGTGTGTAAAAGTTTATAACGTGCCTTTGGCCTCCAATTCTTGGCACAATTTTTTTTGAATAGCCGTTACCGACGTTGCATTGGGATCGCAATGAATACGTTGTGGTCTACTTCCATCAACAAACAGGTAGTATTGGTTAGTATATGTACCATCTTTATCTAACCGCCGGGCTAAAGCAATATAATTTAGGCCTGTAGTTTTATTAATAGCCGTTCCATAAACCCAATCCTTCGTTTGTCTGCGCCCAATTTGGCTAATATTATTTGCTACCCCGGGGATCTCCAAATCCAGTTCATGAAAATCTTGGGTATTGGCGTATTCCCCATTTGCCAACCGATACACTTCTTGCGCATTGGCAATCGCACGCACCATACTTACCGCCTCGGCCATACGGCTTTTTTCCACCGCGCGTTGGTATTGCGGCACCGCCACCAATATACCGATAATTAACACCACCACTAACAACTCAATGAGCGTAAACCCTCGCTTACAATTTCTTTTCTCATTTCTTAACTCTCCTTTATAATACCGTTCAAACGCGCTAAAACATTTTATATGGCGTTCTTATATAGGAAGATATATCCCTCCATATCCGGCCTAGTAAAATCGTACCGAAAAAAACGCGTCAAGGTCCCGAGCCGGGGCGTCCAATTTCCGCGACGAACGTTTACATAAAAACGGTTAGTTGGTGTCCGCGAGAAGCCTGTCAAAAAAGAAAAAACCTGTACAGTAGCCAACACTTCCCCAAGTACAAGGCAAAACATTCAGCAGGCTGATTTTTCAAATTCTAACCCAGTTTGGCGGGAAAAGTTGGGCTGTAGCGTACGTCATTTAGCGCCGCAACGCGGCGCAAGTACGTAAGGCCCAAGTCACGGCAAAATGGGCAGAATTTGGAAAATTGTTGCCGAGGGAAAAAGTTTCATCGAGAGGGTTGTTTATATCTCCCTTATTATATTTAGTAAAATATAGATATGGAACTACTCTCTCAATTTATAGACATCTTTTTGCATTTAGATACGTACTTAAACGCCTGGGCCGCCGGCGCGGGCGCGTGGCTGTATGTGGGCATTTTTATTGTAATTTTTTGCGAAACGGGGCTTGTGGTTACGCCGTTTTTACCCGGCGATTCACTCCTCTTTGCGTGCGGCGCGTTAGCCGCCGGCGAACATAGCGGCATTAACCTATACATCTTAATTCCGTCGGTATTTTTGGCGGCTGCACTGGGGGACTTTTGCAATTATGAAATCGGCAAGTGGCTCGGCCCCAAAGTGTTTACGCAGGAAAAAAGCCGTTTTCTAAATAAAAACCACTTGTTAAAAGCACACGCGTTTTATGAAAAATACGGCGGCAAAACGATTATTTTGGCGCGCTTTATCCCCATCATACGCACGTTTGCACCGTTTGTGGCGGGCATTGGCAAAATGACGTATGCGCGCTTTGCCAGCTATAACTTAATCGGGGCCGCGCTGTGGGTACTGCTTTTTATTTTGGGCGGGTATTACTTTGCCGATTTACCGATTGTCAAAACGCGTTTTCACTACGTCATTGTGGCGATTATCGTGATCTCCGTCTTACCGGCTGTCATTGAATACTGGCGCGGAAGCCGCCAGAAAAATTCTTAACGTACGTGCTCTAACGAGGGTGCGGGCCGTTCCCCCACCGGGCGCGGCGCCATGGAAGTGGGCCGCTCGTGGCGGTCCGGCAAATCCACGGGCAGTACACCTTGCGCCTGCGCGTTGCCGACAATAATATCCGCCGCCGTTTGCAGCCCAAACGCATTAAGCCCATACGTCGCCAGTACGGTGCCGATATTTGGATAATGCGGAATATCATACGGGCTCATCACGGAAAGTAACACCAAATTGGGGTTTTTGGCTTTGAGCTGTTCAATCGTGCGTTTTTGGTTGAGATTCACTTTATCGGCCCATTGTAAACTGGCCGCCACTACCAGGTCGGCCCCGTCGGCACATTTCAAGGCGCGGCTGACATCTTTTTCGTGCGGGGTAAGCGGGGCATTATACGTACGCACGCGGTAATTACGCTCCAAAAACGGTTTGCTCACGTGCATGAGCTGATCCGCAAAGCGCGAAGGCGCAAAAAACACGGCACACACCGTCGGTCGTTCTTTGGGCGAGGAAAACGGAATTAGGCCGTCCTGGTCGCGCACTAAGGTCACGGCCTCTTTACTCAGCTCGGCCAACGTTTGTTTATAGGCACGCTCAATGGGGGCCGGCACGGTAGGCGGCGTGTCGTCTAAAAGCCCCAGTTGCTGTTTGGTTTCCAAAATCCGGCGTGCGGCCCGCGCTACGTGGGGTTGGGCTTTTTGCTCTTGTACTTTACTGTTGATTTGGTCAAATAACGTAAGCGGCTTAATGTAACGTCCCAACAGCACCATATCCACCCCCGCTTGCAAGGTACGCACCGCACACCCGGCAATCGTACAAAACTGCGTGGCGCCTTTCATATCCAAACTATCGGTAACAATAAGCCCTTTAAAGCCCATTTCCTGACGCAGCAAACCTTGTAAAATCGGCTTAGAAAACGACGCCACATTTTTGCTATCAAGCGCCGGATAGAGTACGTGCCCCGTCATAATGCCGGGCACGCCTTGTTTAACAGCGGCGGCAAACGGCACCAAGTGCGTGCGTTTAAGCTCGGCCTTAGAGGCGTTTACGACGGGAGCGGAATAGTGGGAGTCTATGGCCGTATCACCGTGGCCGGGGAAATGTTTTACAATGGGCAAAATGCCTGCGGCTTTAAACCCACTGATAAGGGCCAGGCCCATTTTAGTTACGGTTTTTGGGTCCGAGCCGAAACTGCGCACGCCGATAATCGGGTTGCGCGGGTTGCTGTTGACGTCTAAGACGGGCGAAAAATTAATATGCACCCCCGCCCGGCGTAGCTGTTGCCCCGCCAAATAGGCCAGCGTAGCAGCTTTTTCTTCGTCCTGGCTGGCGGCTAAGAGCATATTGGTGGGCAAGTAGTCAAAACCCAAGGTAATGGGCGTGTAAACGGTGCCCCCCTCGTAATCAATAGAAACTAAAAGCGGGATTTTATGCGGACTTTTGGCCGCCCAACTTTGCAGTTTTTCCACCAAACGGCGCGTTTCTTTAAACGAAAAATTGCCCCACTGAATAAGTACCCCGCCCAGTTTGCCTTGTTCAATGGCCGGGCGCACCAGTTCGGCACTGTCCACGTCCACAAACGCTACAAGCGTTTGGCCCAGTTGTTCCTGCGGCGATAAATCTTCAAATTTTACCGCCGCGCACAGCGGCAACGCCACTACACACAAAAGTGCCGCTAAAAACTTTTTCATGGGTTGACCTCTATAAGTACCAGCTCGGCCGGGGCCAAAAAGCGTAAGGGAATCCCCCAGTAAAATACGCCCGAAGTAATATAAAATTTCATATTTTCTACGTCGTAGAGTCCATACACGCGCGGGTATTGCGTTTTGACTAAATAATGAAACGGCCACAACTGCCCGTTATGGGTGTGGCCGCTGAGCATCAGGTCCGCGCCGTGGGCGGCGGCTACCTCGGCCAATAAGGGGGTGTGGCTCAGTAAAATGGTCGGTTTTTGCGCGTCCAAACCGCCCAACAGGTGGGCCACTTGGTTGGCAGATACGCCGGCGGTACGAATATCTTTAAGGCCCACTACTTGCACGCCGTTAGGCAACACGGCAGCAGAATTTTCCAAAAGCGTGACGCCCGCGTCTTTATAAAATTGTTTACTGTCCCCGTAGCCGACGTAATACTCGTGATTGCCCAGCACGCCGTAGGAGCCGAGCGGTGTTTTAAACTGCTTGAGGCGCGCGGCGTATTTTTCCCGGTCCGGGCCGTACTCAAAAATATCGCCTAAGACGAGTAGCCCGTCGGGCTTTTCGGCTTCCAAACGACGCAGGACGCTGTCAAAGCGCTTGAGGGAAACTCCCATACCCAGGTGCGTGTCGGAGAGTAGGGCCAGTTTCATGTGCGGGGCACCGGGGATTTGCAAGGCAATTTTCTTAAGTTTAGGCGCACTAAACCCGCCCCAAAAAGATAAAACCCACACCCCCAAAATAACAACAATACTAACTGAATTTAACCAAAAAGTTTTCACGTGAAAACTTTTTAACAAAATTAACAATATAAAAAACCCAATGCTTAAACAAAAAGTTAAAAACACAAGCCCAAAATAAGTGTAGGAAAAATAATAAAGGGCCCTCCAAAATAATCCTGTTTGGTGCGTACGCGTAAGGGTAAAACCGGCAAACATAACAGCTGAAAGCAACCCCATTACCAGTAGCGGACATTTAATACCTATGGACGGAAAGCACCGCACCAGCCACGCCCCGGCCATCACTTGCATAAAAAATGCCACCACACAAAAAATGAGATAAAAAATACCCATAAAGATATTGTAAAAAATTTAGGCCGGGGGTGCAAAAATTACTTGAACAAATTACCGGGAAAAAGGAATATACACTCTTTTAGAGACACTTTACAATGCTTACTATTCATTGTAAGTAATGTTAAACGCGTCTATAAAGAGAACCCATGTAAAGAAAGAGAACGCATGCGCCCGGAAAGGCGGAGGTATCCGACTATCCGAGCAACAAAGTATTACGCCAAATTACAAAGACAAAAGCCCCCGGGAGCGGTACTTCCCGGGGGACTCTTAGTAGTAGTTTAGGCAGCCGGGTGGACGTAGCACCCGGCAAATTATTTAAGTTAATTCCCTGTTGTTTAGCACGCTCGTTACGTTGTTAGTCAGAACAAGACAATGAGTATACATCAAATTTTTCTTTTGGACATGTTATTTGTTGTCCACTTGATACCCAACTGGAATTTACCCACTCGTACGTGTTAATCGTCCAGTAAGAATCGCTAGGCATCGCTTCTTTTTTGCTTGTCTGCTGATTGTAAGGTTCATACACTTCCCTTATAGCACGACTGGCATTTGTCTGATATTCCCCTAAGCAATACATTCCATCGGCCGACACTTTAACACCCGATGCGCAATAAACATTTCTTGTCATTTGAAGAGACTCACCATCTGCCAAATATGTTTGACTTTCAACGGATTGACAATGGCCACCTATTGCCTCAGTACATCGTTGATCAAAAGTCCTCTTATTATTTTCACCATATACTTCTTTGAAATAGGTATAACCGCTGGACGACGATACATCTCCAGCATCTATACAATCTCCGTTCTCTTTCCGGTAACAAAACTCATATGTTTTTGTTTCCTTTTCCCCATTGGCATCATATACAGTATGTGCACATCCTAATTCTGCTAGACCAGTGCTATAAGGAGCCTTACCTATACCTCTACCACACACTTTTGTAGTTATCGTGTCATCGATACCATCTTCGTTACTGTCACTAAGTGTATAGGTACAACCCGCATTTTCGTCACATACACTCTGGGCAACTTTGTCTATAGAAGCAGGTAATTTATCTGTAGAACCCACAAGCCCGGCTAGTAAGAAGGTTTTATAACTCCCACTGGCAGTATTCACACTGCCCGGGATTTCGGTGCCATTGAGCCCTTTTTCACAAAGCCATAGGGCATCTTCATTGGTTTCATCGGCTTCGCAGTGTATCGTGTCGGCAAATTTAGGACTATGCTTTTGATACATAATGTAACGTGCTCCCGGTACTTCCGTGCTGGACGCCGCTATATAGTTGTATTGGTCCTCTTGGGCTTCCGGGGCCAACGCAACAGACGTTCCTTCTGCCGCAACCGGCTCTATGTCCAGTTCATCGGCACGTAGGGCATACTGGTTATTGCCTAAGTAATACACTTCTTGCGCTTCTGCCACGGCCTTAGCCACAGGCATTACGGTACTAAATCTACTTTTGAGTACCGCGTGTTTATACATCGGCATGGCTACCATCGCCAGTACGGCTATGATAAGTACCACAACCAAGAGTTCAATTAACGTGAACCCGTATTTGTTACTACAACAGTATTTCATGGTTTTGTCTCCTTTATTACTATTTCTTAATTTTTTCTTTCCAAAGCGCCCTCATTAAAGTACCCCAGAACCGTCCATATGCAACGTTAGCACAGGGGGTATATCCCCCCGCATGCTATCAAGAAAAATCCTACCCAAAATAAAACGCTTCGTCAAGACGTATTTTAAAACGACCTCTTAAGTTCTCCCTAAAATAACGTTTTTTTAATAAGAGCCTTTAAAAATTATTTGGCAGGCAAGCCATCAAATTTTACCTTTGATACCACTTCGCAGCGGTGTTTTTAAATGATATAATATAGGTATCTATTTTATTACGAGGTTTATACTATGACAGTTCGTGTCCGTTTTGCACCCTCCCCCACGGGATTCTTACACATCGGCGGCGTACGTACCGCATTATTTAACTATTTATTTGCCAAAAAAATAAAGGCACGTTCCTACTTCGCATTGAAGACACCGACGAGGAACGCTCCACGCAAGCCTCTACCGACGCTATTTTTGAAGGCATGCAATGGATGCAACTCAATTGGGACGAAGGCCCCATGCCGGATGGTACCGATAAAGGCCCCGACGCCCCCTACTATCAGGCCATCCGTGCCGACCAAGGGATTTACAAAAAATATATTGACCAACTGCTCGCCGAAGGAAAAGCCTATAAGTGCTACTGCACCGAGGAAGAATTGGAGGCCAACCGCCAAAAATGTTTGGCCGAACACCGCCCGCCGAAATACTCCGGCAAGTGCGCGCACTTAACGAAAGAAGAACAAGCCGCCCTGGAAGCGCAAGGCCGCAAATACGTCATCCGTTTCCGCATGCCGACGGAAGGCGACGTGGAATGGGACGACCTCATCCGCGGGCACGTCAAATTTGCGAGCAAAGATTTGTATGACCTGGTCATCCAAAAAACCAGCGGCTACCCGACGTATAACTTTGCCGTGGTGGTGGACGACCATTTGATGCGCATGACGCATATTATCCGCGGAGATGACCACATCTCCAACACCCCGGCGCAAATTCAAATCTACCGCGCGCTGGGCTGGAAAGAGCCGGTTTTTGCCCACCTCTCTATGATTCACGGACCCGACGGCAAAAAACTCTCCAAGCGCCACGGCGCCACCAACGTGGTGGAGTTCCGCAATATGGGTTACTTGCCCGAAGCGCTTAAAAACTATTTGGCACTTTTGGGATGGGCAACTAGCGACTCCCAACAGATTTTTGCCCCCGGCGAACTGGAAGAAAAGTTTGATATTTCCGGCTGCCAACCGAGCCCGGCCGTGATGGACCCCGAAAAACTCAACTGGATGAACGGGGAATATATCCGCCAAACGCCCATTGCCCGCCTAACCGACCTGGCGCTGCCGTTTATTGAAAAAGCCGGCATTCACGTGGCCGGGGTGGACCGCAAACGCCTCGAAAGCATTGTGGCGTTAGAGCAAGAAAAATACAAACTCTTAACCGAAATACCGGACCTCATCCGCTTTTTCTTTGAAGAGCCCGTATTTGAGCAAGAGGCTATAGACAAAGTATTTGCCAAGCCCGAAGCTAAACAAGTGCTGGAAGGCATGGTGAAAGTGTACGGCGAAATTGCCGATTTTACTGACGTAAATTTGGAAGCCGCCGCCCGCGCCTATGCCAAAGAAAACGGTTTCAAGGCCGGGCAAATCTTTCACCCGGTGCGGGTAGCTGTTTCGGGCCGCACGCACGGGCCGACGTTATTTAAAATGCTCGAATGTATGGGGAAAGAAACGGTACTCAAACGCTTGCAAAACGCGCAAAAATACTGCAAATAAAAACGACAGGGTTGGGGATGAAATATTGGTTTTTTGACGGCAGTGATGTAACGGGACCGTTTGCACTTAAAGAGCTTACGCAAAATAAGTCTTTTAATGCAAGCAGCCTTGTGTGCCCCGAAAATTTCAGCGACGACGGCGACCATTGGCAAGTAGCCGCTACGTTTGATGATTTCAAATCTTTCTTTACCCATACGGCCCAACCCGACGAATCAACCACTACATTTGAACAGGAAATGAACACGCTTTTAAAACAAAGCTCGCCACTTTTGTTTGACGAAACCCCCAGCGACGGACCCAGACTACAAATCCCTAAAAAACCCGCCAAACCCGGCCCGATTGAGGACTATTTCAACCAAATTAAAGAAGAAGATTTGGGAGATATTTTAGGTATCCCGAACCCGAATGAAGACTCGGACATGGATCTAGCGCAGGTGCTGGAAAAACAGCTGGCTAAAACTTCTTCTACCCGGCGGCGCGAACGCGAACAAGAGCAAGAAAGCGAAATAGACCGCCAAACGGCAGACGAACTCAAAAGTGCCAGCCAAACCCACCATGTGGCTACCGCTACCGAAGTGTTTACCACTAAGGCTCCGCTGCAAAAGACCGCTGCTTCGGCCAAGGCAGGGAGCGTTGAAAAAGAGCCCCCTACTATGCCGGTCGTAGAATCGCCCACGATGCCGGTGGTAGCTACGCCCGCCCCCATGGCACAAACCAAACAAGCGCCGACACAACCGGCCGAGCCCGAGGAATTGGTAACTAAGCCGCTCCCGCAAGCACCGCAACCGCAGCCGGCCCCGGTAGATTCCCCGCAGCCCAAACCAGGTCCGCACGAGCTGTCTGTCGTGCCGGCCCCGTCCCAACTGCGCCGCGAAAAAGTGGAAGTAAACAGCATCCGCACGCCTTTAAAACAAACGCAGGAAATGCAAGATTTTCTACACGAAACCGCCAGCAACCGCCTGCAAAAAGAGGAACATACGCAAAAAAGGCTAACCGTTATGATGCTTATGGCGCTGGCCATTATTGGTGGGGTATTATTAGTGTTTCAATTCCATCCGCAAAACTCGGCCTCCACACCTGCGCCTACTTCTACGGCCACGGCTCAAGAATTACTGGCCGAGCCTGAGCCGCCCGCCGTTCAAACGCCCATTCCGGTGCAAGCAGTGGCCGCAGTCAAACCGCCGCAAGCGGCCGTACAGCCGCAAACTTCTACCCAGGAGCAAAAAGCACTGGAAATTGTGCAAAATCACCCGCTTTCCGGCCAACGCGGCACGTTAAGCGCGTACTTAAACCGCATTTACAAAAACCAATTGGCCCAAGGATATACGGGCACCTGGGGCGCAGAGCCGCTTTATAAAAACACCTATATTGTAAAATATCGGTTGACCAAAACGCGAAAAGAACCTATCATATATGTATTCCAGGCTGATGTGGCCCAAGGCAAATTGACCGGCGCTTTAAACAACATCTCACTCGATTTGGTTGGAAAACTATAACACAAAGGGGACTGTACTTATGATATTGATGGACGACTTGTTTGCACTGATGAAAGCGAAAAACGCTTCCGATATTCACTTGGCCGTAGGCGTGCCGCCTGTACTGCGTATTCAAGGTAAATTATATGCTACGCAATTTGAAGCCCTTACCAAAGAAAGTGCGCAGACACTCATCTACTCCATTATGACCGACGAACAACGCCAGAAATTTGAAGAAGAACTGGAGTTGGATTTTTCATTCGGGCTTAAATCGTTAGGCCGTTTACGTGTGAACGTTTACAAAGAAAAAGGTTGTATTGCCGCTGCCTTGCGTGCCATTCCTAACACGTTCCAAACGTTTGAAGAACTGAACTTGCCGCAAGTGACCTACAACTTAATGAAACTTAACAAAGGGCTCATTTTGGTAACTGGGGCTACCGGGTCCGGTAAATCTACGTCTTTGGCCAGTATGATTAACTATTTGAACATGAATGAAAGTAACCACATCATGTCCGTAGAAGACCCTATTGAATTTGTGCACCCCCATAAACGCAGTATCGTCAACCAGCGCGAGGTGGGCAGTGATACCAAATCGTTCGCCGCGGCGTTAAAGCACTTTTTACGTCAGGACCCGGATATCATCCTGGTAGGCGAGTTGCGCGACCGGGAAACCATGGAGGCGTGCTTAACTTTGGCCGAAACGGGGCACTTGGTGTTTGCCACCTTGCACACCAACGACGCCGTGCAATCCATCAACCGTATTATTGACGTGTTCCCCCCCAACCAACAGCCGCAAATCCGCACGCAGTTGTCGTTCGTGCTGGAGGCAATTATGTCCCAACAGCTCATCCCTGCCTTAAACGGCGGGCGCGCCATGGCGTGCGAAGTGCTGATTGCCAACTCCGCCGTGCGCAGCTTAATCCGCGACGGAAAAGCCGAGCAGATTATCTCCACTATGCAAACCAATGCCAGCATCGGTATGCGCACCATGAACGAGGCACTGGCCGAGCTGTATATGAATAAAAAAATCAGCTTTGATATGGCGCTTAGCCACTCGAGCGACCAGGGTGGCTTAAAGACGTACCTGCAACAAAAGCTGGGTACCAGTAACTTTAAGTAAAAGTGCTATATAAGAAAGTAAAACCCCCACCGAAAGGTGGGGGTTTTTCATGGGAATGCTTATAAATTATAGGCCTATTAATCAAAAAAGTTGATAATACCGTCTTAGGAATGATTTTGAATCATTTTTCCCTCAAAATATATTCATTCAGCTTATTCCCAAGCTTGTTGTGGGAACTTCTGCGCAGGCCGTAAAAGCAACTACAAACGCAGTTTCTCCCTCTGAAATTTCGCATTAAGATACTATTGAACACCGGGATGCGCAAATTCCCTGGTGCAGGGATAAACTCATTGAATTTATGCTAAATATCAACTTTTTTGATT
>JAZUSP010000043.1:0-21921 GCA_045606805.1 Elusimicrobiaceae bacterium
CTTCGGGCCGCGTCCTTTTGGGCTATTACATTCTTTTTTTGCTTGGCATAGTTACTATGCCTGCGCAAAACAAAGTGCGTACTAACCGCAAAAGTCCAGCGGCGCAAAGGCAAAGAGAGCTCCTTGCTAACCCTAAGTTGAGCGTGGCGTACGTCTGCCGGACCGCACGAAGTGCGGCAAGTACGCAAGCGAAAGTCGGCGCGAAATGGGAAGATTTTGGCAAATTGTTGGTCCGCGTATGACGTAACTTTATGACGGGTTTTTAATCATAAAAATATCCCTTTACAAGTACCCATATTTGTTATAATATATACATACTTATTCTATCTAAGGAGTGTGCAATGTACGAAGCATTTGTACCCAGAGAGATCTTCTTAACCAAAGGGATCGGCCGTCATAAAGAAAAATTAGCCAGCTTTGAAGAAGCTTTGCGCGACGCTAAAATCGCCAGCTTTAACTTAGTGCCTGTTTCCAGCATTTTCCCGCCCGGTTGCAAAACCGTGCCCGTGGAAAAAGGCCTTAAAAAACTGCGTCCCGGCCAAATTTTACACTGCGTCATCAGCCGCAACACCAGCAACGAATACCGCCGTATGATTGCGGCGTCCGTCGGCGTGGCGATTCCCAAAGACCGCACGCACCATGGGTATTTGTCCGAGCACCACAGCTTTGGCGAAACCGATAAACAAGCCGGTGATTATGCCGAAGATTTGGCCGCACTTATGCTTTCCACCACCTTGGGTATTGATTTTGATAACGATACCACGTGGGATAAAAAAGAAGAAATTTGGAAAATGAGCGGCAAAATTGTACGCACTTCCAACATTACCCAATCGGCCGTGTGTGCTAACGGGATGTGGACGACCGTTATTGCCGCCGCGGTATTTGTAGAGTAAGCAGGCGTTTTTGTGAGCGATAACGTACAAACCGATAAGTTTATGGGGCTGGAGAGCAAAAAAAGTTCTCTGGCCTCTTGTAAGTTCGCGGTCGTACCCGTGCCGTTTGAAAAAACGGTTTGCTACGGGCACGGTACCGCCAAAGGCCCGGCCGCCGTCATTGAAGCTTCTACCCAAATTGAATTGTGGGACGAAGAAACCAAGACCGAAACGTGGGAGTTGGGTATCAACACGCAACCCGCCGTCAATTGCAAAGGGTCCACCAACACCGTTTTTAAAAACATTGATAAAACCGTGCGCAACCTGATGCAATATAAGTGCATTCCTTTTTATATCGGTGGCGAGCATACGGTTACGCAAGCGTTAGCGCAACCTTATATTGATAAGTACAAAAATTTGAGCATTTTGCACTTTGACGCCCATGCCGATTTGCGCGAGACGTTTGAGGGTACGCCCAAATCGCACGCGTGTGCGTTGTTTCCGGCGTCCCGGCAAGTGCCCGTGGTGCAAGTGGGCATCCGCAGTGTAGCGAGTGAAGAAAAACAATACTGCAACGCCGGCAAAGTGACTACGTTTTTAATGCACGAACACCGCGACGTGAAAAAACTCATCCCGCAAGTGCTTAAAAAACTGACCGATACGGTATATATCACGATTGACGTGGACGGGTTTGACCCGTCGGTCATCCCGGCCACCGGCACGCCGCAACCCGGCGGGTTTATGTGGTATGAGGCGCTGGACCTTTTCCGCGAAGTGATTAAGCACAAGAAAATTGTGGCCGTGGATGTGGTGGAGGCGTGTGCGAGGAAGGCGGACACGATTACGGAGTTTAATGTGTCAAAGCTCATATATAGGCTGATGGGATATCTAGCTGTAAAACGGTAAACCCGCGCTCTTTCAGTTTCCAAATTTGAGCCCTTAGCCGCCGATTTGCCCACCTCGCGTACCTGCAATGCTGACGCATTGTCTTGCAGACGTACGCCACGGGGCAACATACGGCGGCTAATCATCTCAAATTTGAAAACAGGAGCAAAATTCCTTTTACACCGCGCTTTTTTATACGGGCCCCAAAATAATTTTTGGGTCCCGTTATTTGTTTATTAAGAAACTGCACATTCTACCCGGTGAGGTTTTTCCCCACCTTACAATGTAAGAAAAATTGTGGTGCAAATTAGGAAGAAACGCAAGAAAATTGTATAGATGAAGAAAGCGGAATAATTTCAAAATAATGGGGTGCAGTTCTAGGCGCATGCCGACGTAGCGTACGTCATTAGCGGCGCAAAGCGCCGCAAGTACGTAAGGAGGCTCGTAACGACGAAATGCACCACATTAGGAAGAAATTATGTTAGAACAGAAGTGAAGTAGAATACAATTTGATTCTGTTTTTGGAAACCTATTGCAAATAGGTCCTGTTTTGTAACGATCATTACTCCAAAAACAGCCGAGTTTAGGCACACAGGGACGGCCATCCTCGTGTGCTTAACGTTTCCCATTTTTATAAATGGGAGATTACGGCTGTTTGTTTTACGAGGGTAATGATCCGTGGAACAGGTGGCCGTTGCTTTGTACGTATTTTCCAAAGACAGTAAAGGAGAAAATACGTATGAAAAAAGAAAGTAAAAATGCCGTTGTAAAAAGAAATGTCTTTGAACACCTCGCCCCTAGCGGGAGAGGGCGGCACGAAGTGCCGGGTGAGGGGGTATTAAATAAGGATGATTTTATGGACACCCCCGTATCGCCCCTACGAGGCACTTCCCCGAAGCGGAAAACTCTATTGACAACCCTCCTACCCCGCCTAACGGCGGTACTCCCTCCACAAGGGAGGGAGATGATAAGGCAAAGTGCACTAAGCACCGCCCGGGGGAAAGTGAACGGCGCCTTCACGCTCATTGAGTTGTTGGTCGTTGTGCTCATTATCGGTATTTTGGCGGCGGTGGCCGTGCCGCAATATCAAAAGGCGGTGGTAAAAAGTCGTTTGAGTACTATATTGCCTGTTATGAAAAATATATCAAATGCACAAGAAGCATATTATTTAGCCAATGGGAAATATTCAACACAAGGTCAAGCGGTGTTAGATATTACGTTACCGGCTATATGCAAAGTGGCTCTTTATGAAGGGCATTATTCTTGTGGCAATGATTTCTTTTTGCTTGTCGCTCCCGAACAAATTGTTGGATTATATTGCCCCAAAAATAACGAGAATTATGCACAATGTGATCCTAAATCGGAATTTGAAATTCATCGGTATTATCAGCATAGTACGGATATAGAAAGAAAAGACTCTTGGAGATGTTTTAGCAAGAATTTTTCCGATTTTGGTAAAGCCTTTTGTAAAAAAATGACGTGGTAATTATTTTCCAATCAACTTTAAAAATTCTTCTTCGGTCATCACGGGGATGCCCAGCTCATTGGCTTTGCGCAGCTTGGTGCCGGCGTTTTCCCCGGCTACCACAAATGACGTTTTTTTGGATACACTCCCGCTGGCGTAACCGCCGTATTGCTTGGCGAGTAGCTCGGCCTCGGTGCGTTTTAGGGTTTGCAGTTCGCCCGTGAAAACAATGGTTTTGCCGTCTAAAATGTTTCCGGCCAGTTCTTTTTTGGGTTGCGTAAAGTTTAGGCCCGCTTGGCGCAAAAGTTCAATTTGCTCGCAGACTTTTGGGTCCCTAAAAAAATCATACACACTTTGCGAAACCGTTTCGCCGATTTCGCGGATAGATTGCAGTTCCTCTAAACTTGCGGTTTTTAGTGCGTCTAGCGTGCGGAATTTGTCGGCCAAAATTTCGGCCGTTTTTTCGCCCACAAAACCGATACCCAAAGCAAAAAGTAATTTAGAGAGCGGTTTGTGTTTGCTCTCTTCAATGGCGTCCAATAAATTTTGGGCTTTTTTGTCTTTAAAATTTTCCAAATTTAACACGTGGAAAAAAGTTAAGTGGTAAATGTCGGCAAAGTCGGTTAAAAAATGACGTTCTAAAAGTTGGTCCATGACCACGTCGCCCAGGCCGTCAATGTCCATGGCGTCGCGCGAGGCAAAGTGCAACAGCCGTGCGCGCAACTGCGCCGGGCACGACGGATTAACGCAGTAATAACCCACTTCGTCCGCCTCTTTATATACCTTGCCGCCACAAACGGGGCAGGTGGTAGGGGGGAGAATTTCTTGCGTACCTTTTTGCTCCACCACTTTGACGATTTTGGGGATTACTTCCCCGGCACGTTCCACAATGACGCTGTCGCCCACGCGCACATGTAAGCGTTTGATTTCGTCAAAATTATGCAAGGTAGCGTTGGAAATGGTCACGCCGCCAATGCTGACGGGTTCCAATTCCGCCACCGGGGTAATAATGCCCGTGCGCCCGACGGAAAATACGACGTTTTTTAGCGTGGTGGTGGCTTGCGGGGCGGGGTATTTAAACGCAATGGCCCAGCGCGGGCTTTTGGCAGTAGAGCCTAAAATTTGCTGCTGTTTAAATGAGTTTACTTTTACGACTAGGCCGTCCACATCAAAGGGTAGTTGGTGGCGCGACTCGTTAAACTTGTTATAAAACGTGATGATGTCTTCAATGTTGGTGGTTTGGGTGCGCACCGGGCCGACGGTAAAACCCCAGCTTTTGCACAAATCAATAAACGCGCTGAAAGAGTCCGCGGGCACTTGGCCGGTGCCAAACGAGTGCGCAAAAAATTTAAGCGGCCGTTGGGCTACTACTTCCGCGTTTTTATGACGTAAAAACCCGGCCGCGGCGTTGCGGGTGTTGGCAAAGGTGTTTTCGTTTTTTTCTTGCTGGATTTTGTTTAGTTCGTTCAAATCTTTTTTATCCAAATATACTTCACCGCGAATTTCCAACCGGCCTTGCGGGGCGTTGCCGGCTAACGTGTGCGGGATGCTTTTGATGGTGCGCACGTTGGCGGTAATATCTTCGCCGGTTTTACCGTCGCCGCGGCTGGCGGCTTGGATGAGTTGGCCGTTTTCGTACGTGAGCGAGCAGGAAACGCCGTCAATTTTTGCTTCCAGTACCATTTCAAACGAGTGGGTTTGCAAAATTTTGGAGGTGCGCTCGTGCCAGGCGCGGATGTCGTCCGCGTTATACGAGTTATCTAACGACATCATGGGCACGGCATGCTTGATTTGCGCGAACGATTTACTGGTTTTACCGCCCACACGTTGGGTGGGGGAGTTTTTAGTGCGGAACTGCGGGTAAGCATCTTCTAAGTCTTTCAAACGGTGGTAAAGTTCGTCGTACTGTGTGTCCGACAAGACGGGGGCGTCCAAATTGTAGTACAGGTTGTTGTGGTAATTGATTTGCTTTTTGAGCGCTTCAATTTCGTCTTTCGGGTGCATAAAATTTATTTTTTGCGTTCTTTTTTGAGTTGATCGAGCAGGCCGTTAATAAATTTGCTGGAATTTTCCGTTGAAAATTTTTTGGCCAGTTCTATAGCTTCGTCAATAATGGCGGGGATGGGGGTACGCTCGGCGCTGAAAACCATTTCGTAGGTGGCCATGCGCAAAATGGAGCGGTCTACCGCCGACATGCGTGACACCGTCCAGTTTTTAGCGTAAGTAGAAACGAGCTTATCAATTTCCGCCAAATGGGCTGTGGTGCCGTGGACCAGTTCTTCACAAAACGGGAAACATTCGGCCAGCTCGCCCTTGAATTGGGCCATATAAGCGGCGGTTGCTTCGGGCGCCAAGGAGGCGCTGTCGGTATAGTAAAGTGACTGCAAGGCACATTCGCGTGCTTGTCTGCGGTTGCTCATAAATCCCCTTAAAATTGTAAAAGAATATAGTTTTATTCTAGCAAATATAATGAAACTATGCACGGGCTGTAAGCCGAAAATTCGTTCTAATCAATTTTTGTGCTTTGAAAATGGCACCGCCTTTGTTAGGATATCCACACATAAGGAGGTACGTATGATGAAAAAACTAGTTGTATTTTTAGCCTTTGTGGCTGTGGGGATGGTGTTGGCCACCGTTGCTCAGGCCGAGACCGTGCGCGGCGAGGGGCGCTACACAGAGCAGACGCTCGCGAATTTAGCCCCCTTCCACGCGATTGACGTGCGCGGCGACGCTCACGTAGAGGTGTGGCAGAAAGATAAACAAGCGGTGATGGTCAGCGGCAAAAGTAATTTAGTGGCGCTGGCCGATATCCGCGTGGAAGATAAGACGCTGATTATTGACTTCAAACGCCCCGTGCACATCAAAGGCGACCATGCCTTGCAAGTAACCGTTATGGCGCCAGAACTGCACGCTATTTCCGCCCACAGTAGCAGCCGGGTGCGTATCCGCGGCGGGATGAAAACCACGCAACTTGCGCTTACCGCCGCTGATAAAGGGGAGATGATGGGCGACTCCATTACCGCCGATATGTTGCGCGTGCAAGTGATGAATTGGGCCGATATGGACCTGGAACGCTTAGAAGTGAAAGACTTAGAGGCCGCTACATTTGACAAGGGGGAATTAGAACTTTCCGGCCATGCCGAAACGGCGCGCCTCACGAACAACGGCCACAGCGATATTGATGCGGCAGACTTACGTGTAAACCATGCGCAAGCGGCGGTTAATGCCAAAGGCGACGCGGAAGTGTTTGCCACGCACTCGTTAAAAGCACATGCCAACGGGGCCGGGAAGATTATTTATCACGGACAACCAACTTTAACGCGCGGCGGAAATATGAAAAAAATTCAGCCCGCGTTTGAGGATTAACTCCTCTTAGCAAAAATCGGCCCCCCAAAGGGGGCCTTTTCTTGTTATAATACAAATATGAAAAAAAGTATCTTATTCTTAGTAGCATTGGTTTTATTGGGCGTGCTCGTCATTGTGTATTTGCCGTTTACGCCTGCGCAGCCGCAAGGGCCGGTTGTCGGTGCCGACCGCGACGCGCACAACTGTATTGCCTCTGCCGGATATACGTATAGTTCCGTGCGCGGGGAATGTGTGCGCTTGTGGGAAGTGGGAACGGCCCTGATGCCCGTGGTGCAAATTGAAGAACCTGTGCTTGCGGCGTATGTGGTGCAAAATGACAGCGGGCGCGAAGCCGAAGTATTTTTGCCCGGTTTTGAGCAAGGCGTTGTGATGAAACGCGCCGAAAAGGCCGAACTCCCCACGTGGACAGCCGTCGGCGGCTGGGTGCTAACGTATGCCCCGGACCAAGGGTGGAAACTTTCTCAAGGCGGTGAGCTGGTGTATGCCAGCAAGGCACAGTAGTCGTATAACCTGTACAGCGGTCAGTTCTTCCCCCAGCACTGGGTAAAGTTTTCAGTACCCTGATTTGGAAAATCGTTGCCGGGAGTACGCGCAACATTACAGGGTGCTGTTATTTATTGACACTTCTATTGCTAAATTAGTATAATAAAATTGTCCCACTAAGGGGCAATTTTTTTCAAAGAAAAACTAAATGGCAAGATACGATAACAGAAGAGAGTTCAAAAGAGACCTCTATCGCAGAAACCACAACATCCGCGTGCCCGAAGTGCGCGTGATTGATACCGACGGTACTATGCTGGGTGTAATGCCCGTTATGCAAGCCGTCCGCCTGGCCAAAGACCGTGAGTTGGATTTGGTGGAAATTTCCCCCAACGCCAACCCGCCCGTGTGCAAAATTTTAGACTACAATAAGTACGTCTACGAGCAAGGCAAAAAAGCCAGCGAGGCCAAGAAAAAACAGGCCAAGGTAACCATGAAGGAACTGCGCATCAAATCGCACATTGCCGAGCATGACTTGGAAGTACGCATGCGCCAAATTGAAGAATTTTTGCGCAAGAAAAACCAAGTGCGCTTTGTGGTGGTGTTCCACGGACGTGAAAACCAACACAAAGATATTGGGATTGATATTTTAAAAAACACCGCCAAACGGATGGAAGAAATTGCCACCGTGGACGGAAATATGCAATCCATGGGCAACCGGATGTTTATTACGCTCATCCCCAAACCCTAGATTTTTGGCTCTTTTTGCAGTGACTGCGTTCGGGGCGGACCGGCTCCTGCCGCAGGTAGGATAAAAAGAGTAAATTAAATAAGAGGTATAACAATGCCAAAATTAAAAAACCACAGTGGCGGCAAAAAGCGTTTCCGCAAAACCGCTACGGGTAAATTCACCCACAGAAAAGCCGGCAGAAAACACTTGCTAACGCCTGTTTCTGCCTCGCGCAAACACGATATGCGCCAAACCGGTGTTATTACGCCGGAGTCCAACAAAGGCAAAATCTTAGCCAAGTATTTGCCCATGGCGAAATAAGAGGTTGAAACATGAGAATTAAATTCAGCGTTCCCAGACACGCACGCAAGAAAAAAGTATTGAAAGCCGCCAGCGGCTATTACGGGGATAAATCCCGCCGTTTACGCATGGCTACCCAACAGTTGGGTAAGTCCGGCGTGCACGCGTATGTAGACCGCAAAGACAAAAAAACCACTTACCGCCAAATGTGGATTACCCGCATTAACGCCGCGGTACGTGAGGAAGGCTTGTCTTACTCTAAGTTTATTAACGGCTTAACCAAAGCGAACATCACGCTTAACCGCAAGATGCTTAGCGAAATGGCAATCAAAGACCCGGCTTCTTTCAAAGCCTTGGTAGAAACTGCTAAAAAAGCCGCATAAGCGTGTTTTAAAGTAAGTGAACTAGGCCCCTCTTTAAGAGGGGCCTTTTTAGTTTGGGTAAGCAAAACGTTTGCGGTTTCCGTCCGTAAAGAATGGATTTTTTTGGCCCGTTTCTTGCTGGCACACCTGATAAGAAATTTCATTATCTCCCCCGCATGCACGGGAAATCTGCCAATGTGTTTTATGATATCTAGTGTAATACACATAGGCAGTAGTATCGTGACAGGAAATAAATTCTTGAGATAGGTCTTTATTGATTGTACATTGTCCCCAGGGATAGTAAGCATGAAATTTGGATGTCTCCTGCTCCGTACGCAGGGGTTGTGGAATAGAAATCTCCAAATCGGTAAAACTAGTAGGGTATGTATCATGTGTTAACGTGTATAATTCTGCGGCCTGCGCCATACTTTCCACTAAAGGTTTAATGACTGCGAGGCGACTTTTAACCACGGCTTTTTGGTACTGCGGCACAGCCACAGCGGCAAGGAGGCCAATGATGAGCACGACGACTAATAACTCAATAAGCGTAAAGCCCAGTCTTCCTCCCTTGCGCAGGAAGTGACCCGCAGGACCGATGGAGGGGCTCATTAAGGAAATGGCTTTATAGGCCCCCCTTTTTGTCGCTAACGCGACCCCCGACAAAAACCTTCGGGGGCAGGCTCTTTCCCCGCAAGGGGGACAAGAAACGGCAACTACATTTTCTTTTTTCATTTGCATAAGTTCTCCTTGGCTTTGTTTACAATTTTTTGTTTGAGAAGCGTATGCAAAAACGGCTTTTATGCCTGAGTTCATCGAGAGAAACCCAAAGGATAACAGCCGTAGCTTGCCATATAAAACGGCAAACATTCAGCATAACACAACGAAGGGATCAGCTAGGTTATGTTATGCTTGTATCGGCTATTTTTGGCTCTCGATGATACTTGTTAAAGTATTGCGTTTCTTAAACGCTTCCAAAAACAGTTTAAAAATTGTACCTATAGTATAACAAAAAACACGCACTTTTAATAGGCGTGTTTTGAATAGTAAACGTTTACGGAAAATTTACCCGCGTATGCGGCGCAACTTATATGCATTTTGGCGCATAAGTTGGTTTAACTGGGCATCTTGTTCTTGTAAAATTTTGCGTTGAGCGTTTAAATAGTTTTGATAGGTGTTACTGGTGTTAGCAGTGCGCATTAAAATCTTTTCGGATTTAGTGACAATCGCAAATGCTTGGGCTTGGGTATCCCCGTCAAACATAGTGCCAATATCTTGCAGGGCTTGTTGGTTGGATTGTTTCACGCGTTCAATGGCGCGCTGCATGGCCTGGCGGTCTTTAAGCGGGGCATTGCTTTTGAATTTGTTGATGCGAGTGTCTTCAATTGTAATTTCCATAAATTGGTTTTGTGGAGTTGCATTGACCTTGTCCCACCCGGCATTGGCTAACACTTTTTTGACAACCGGGTCGGCATTGAGCGGATAGCCTTGCACTACATTGCCCGCAATAAATAATGTAGGATATGCCACACGTTGCAGGTTATGTTTATGCATCATATTTTGCAAGAGTTGTTCGTTTTTAGGAATGGACAAATCATATTCCGTCAGGCTGATTTTGCCAGCATATTTATCTTCAAATTGGGCCACCCAGCCGTCCCGTTTTAAGCGTTGGCAACGGGGGCAAGTAGGGCTGACAAAAAGCATGGCTTTTATCACGTGCGGTTGTTTGGCGGCAGCCGTAGCGGGGGTTTTATTGACGGATTTGTCGGCCGTTTCTGCAGTAGCAACCTGTTCCTCCGCAGGGGCCGGTTGTTCTTCTTCGGCGGGGATTACCGGCAACGGCTGCGGAGGCAACGGCAACGGTGTGGGGCGCGCTTGCTTAGGCATTACTTGCATGAGTTGTTCGAACCAAAAAAGTTTAATTTGGGCGTCTTCTTCCGGCGTGGTACACGCGCAAATACCGCAAACGGCCAACCATAAAAATAGTAACTTTTTCATAAAATCCCCTTTGTCACACTATAACAAATTTTAGGGGAGCGCGTACAGTAATTTTGTTTGCGCGGTGGTTTTTTGCGCCAGTTCTTCCAGGGGGATATTCAAATAGTCTGCCACAAATTGGGCGATCAGCGGGATGTTGGACGGGTCGTTGCGGGTGCCACGTTTGCCTTGCGGGGATAAATACGGGCAGTCGGTTTCCAAAATAATTTTATCGGGGCCCACTTTTTTGACGGCCTCGCGGATGTACTCGTTTTTTTTGTATGTAAAACAACCGTTAATGCCCAATAGCATGCCGTTATCCAGGGCACGTTTGGCTTCTTCGTACCGGGCACAAAAACAGTGCAGTACGCCGCTATAGGGGCGTTGTGTGTGTTGTTTCCAGGTGCTGGCTAAAAGGGAAAAGGTGTCATCGTACGCGCCGTAGTCTTCCCCTTGGCGGCGTACGTGCAAAACAAGCGGCAAACCGGCTTGATCCGCACAAGTAATCATTTGTGCAAACAGGGCGCGTTGGATGTCTTTACCCGCTTCTTCTAAACACGTATAATCCAGGCCGATTTCGCCCACGGCACAAATACGCGGGTCTTTAAGTAATGCTTGAAACGGTGCGAGGTGTGCGGGCGTGAATTTTTTGGCATATTCCGGGTGGACGCCCAGCACCGGGGCAATTAGTTGAGGATATTTTTGGGTTAAATTTAAAGCCCCTTGCCATTCGTCGGGCGCACAGCCGATTTCAATGCTTTTAATCAGCCCTACGGCGGGGAGAGTTTGCGTAATTAAAGCGTCGCGGTCCGCGTCAAAGGCGGGGTCGGTCAAGTGCGCGTGCGAATCAATAAATTCCATACATACATTGTAGCTTTTTTAACAAGTTAGCATGATGGTTTAATGGGTAGATTATTTGATTTCCCGGCGGGAAATGTGAAAATTACGTAAATTGTAGGTAATTTCAAAACGGCGGACGTGTTGGTCCGCCTCTAACATAGAAAAAGGAATGCGTTCCACTACAAAGACGATTTTGTCGGCGTGCGAAGCGTCCACGAATGTTTCTAAATGATTATAATCAAGATAGGAACGGTTGGGATAAGTTTCAACCTCTTGTATTTTTTTATTGCCTTGCCATACATCAATATGTGGTATGTATTCATTTATATTGATATTGCCAATTTGACGGCCATTGAAATAAAAGGGGCGTAAAGCTTTGCCGTTGTTGTGGTAGGCTTGTAACACTTCGTAAATATGTTCTACAGGTACGATAAATCCTGCTTGTCGTTTAGCGGAACTGCCTACATGCATCCCTACGATAGTACCTTGTTTGTTTAGTATCGGTCCTCCGCAGGCTCCTTCGCGGGAAAGGTTTTTTTCTACGGTAAGCAAGGTTAAAATACGCGTGGGTAATATGTCGGTTACAACACGGTTTTTTTCTACGTGAAATTCATCATCAAAATAGCTAGCGGAGAGAAGTTTTTCCCCTTTTTGAGGAGCGTGCGGGGCCAATGACAAGGGGGTGAATTGGTCTTTTAGTTGAAGGGGGATAAGAAAGAGCGAAACATCATTCATGTTGTAGTGTCCTTGCGCTACAAATTGAACCGGAATTTCTTCCCCCGTTTGGGGATTTTTTAAAGTAGGATTTTGGAAAAAATAATGAGAGGCAGTTGCTCCCCATAAATAGGTTTGACCCTGATATTTTTCTTCAAAAACAAAGGCGGAAGCGTCTGACTCTTCCCCATAACGAAAGGGAGATTGGCCTTTTTTGGAAACTTTTAAAGTAAATGTAGATTTTGCAAGTGAGGGCGGACTAAATTTGTTGTGTAAAGCCTGATTTAGCGTGCGTTGTGTGGCTAATGTGATGGTACGGGGCTTTTGTTTAAGCCCGCGAAAAAGTCCTTTTGCTTTTTGGGCTTGTAGAGGGGAAATCATGGATATCAGTAATATAGCAAAGGTCAACGGAAATAATCGCTTCATATATATATTCTAGAATTTATGGCATTTGTGTGCGAGAGACTTTAGACCTAGGCACGCGTGGGCCTTATGGGATAGATTTTCTTGCACGCAAATTAAGTTTTTATTATACTATAGGTACAATTTGATTCTGTTTTTGGAACCGTATGCAGAATACGGGGATACCGCATAAGCGGTGCCACTCTAATCCAAAGACAGCCGATATTAAGGTACACATTTGAGGCGGGTAGCTCCTGCCTTGGATGTGTACCGAATGTTTGCCATATTTATATGGCAACTACGGCTGTTGTAGTTTGGGTTTCTTAGAGTGGGCTCATCTGTAGCGGCCGTTTTTGTGTGCGCCCGAAAATAGAAAAATTAAGGAGAGTCAACATGAAAAAAATAGTAAATAATCGGGCGTTTACGCTCATTGAGTTGTTGGTTGTTGTTTTGATTATCGGCATATTAGCCGCGGTGGCCGTGCCGCAGTATCAAAAAGCGGTGGAAAAGGCACATGCTACGCAAGCTTTTGGTGTGTTGAAAACTGCATACCAAGCAGCGGAATCGTTTTATCTTACCAACGGCGTATGGCCCCAAAAATTGGAGGATTTGGATATAGACCTTTCTTGGCAAGGGACTACAAATGCAGTACCAGGAATGTCTACGTTTGCTCGGTCGAATGAGGATTGGTCTTTGCAAGTGGCGGGAGGAAGCGCATACCACGGTGTACTTATTACACGAATAAAAGGAAAATATGTGGGAGGATCTTTTGGAATTTTTTATAAATTATTTGGTGGAACAAACGGGAGTCATAGAAGAGAAATAATTTGCATGGAACAGTTGCAAGGCGAATTTTCTTTTCAAGAACAAGAAGATGCCTATTGTGTAAAATTATTTCACGGTGCTTGGTTTAATAAGGGGAGTGGACAACGATTTTATACTTTTGAGCAATAAGGCATTCACAAGGGAAAATCTCGTTTATGGCTCTACGCTTTGTAGAGCCTTTTTTAGCACTCTAAAATAGGGGTTGACAAAAATAAAAAAATTACTTATAATACTAGCAGGTGCGGTTTGAGAGTGCTAAAATTAAATAAGCTCCTAAGACGGTAAATGCACCCAGAGAGATTTGCATCATGCGTATTTTAAAACCGGAAGTTGCCAAAGCACGGAAAGAAAAAATTTTGCGTTGGGTGGTCCAACAATATGTGGAAACGCGCAAACCGGTCGGCTCGCAAATGATTGCCGACGGGGTGCTCAAAGACGTTTCCAGCGCCACGATTCGCAACATTATGGCCGAGCTGGAAGAAGAGGGGTACCTCTATCAGCCGCATACGTCCGGCGGGCGTATCCCTACGGATAAAGCCTATCGCTATTATGTAGACTATTTGGCCAACGTGCAAAAAATGGCCGCCAAAGAGCGGGCGCAAATTGAAAAACAATATGACGCGCGCGTGAACGAGGTCAATAATATGCTGGTGCAAACGTCGCGGTTGTTGGCCATGTTATCAGGAGCGGCCGGGTTTGTATATACCGCGCAAGTAGAGGACCAGCGTATTCAGCGGTTGGATTTTGTGCCTCTGGCGCCCGGTGCCATGTTGGCGGTGCTGATTACAGAGTCCGGCACGGTGCGCCATTGGCCCGTGCGTACGGCGCAAGTGATTTCGCCCGCTAAGCTCCAGGTTTTGAGCCGTTTTATTAACGACGAGATTGCCGGGCATACGTTAGCAGAGGCGCGCCAAATTTTGTGGCAATACTTGCATTCCGGCCACCGCGAATTGGCCGGTGTGGCCGATGTAGCTACGCAAGTGTTAAAAGATATGGAAAAACCGCAAACCGGCGGCGACGAATTATATGTGGAGGGCATTGGGCGGCTGTTAGAAAACACCACGCAAGACGATTACGAAGATTTAAAACAGATGATGCGCGTGGTGGAAGAACGCGACCGTTTTTCCTCGTTACTTAATGCTAAACTGGCTGAACTGGATAAAAACGAAAAGCGCGTAACGGTGTCTATCGGCAGTGAGAACGAAACGCCCGAGCTCAAAAATTTAAGCATTGTATCCACCACATGCCGCGTGGGCGATAAAACGGTGGGAATGCTGGGGATTATCGGCCCCAAACACATGGAATATACGCGCGTGATGGCTTTAGTCAACTATATTGGCAGTTTATTAGAGGCATCGATGAATCATTGGAACGCACTGCCGTTAGAGGATGACGATTTATGAGTAAACATAAAAAAAATAAAAACGGGTACGAAGAACTAGCCGAGGAGCAATTGGCCGAAGAACAAGCCGAAGAAACGGCTTGCAAAAACGAGCCGGAAGAAATTCCCGCTAAAACCGAAGAACCCGATTACCGCGAACAATACGTACGCTTATACGCGGAGTTTGACAACTATCGTAAACGCACCGAGCGCGAAAAAGCGGCGCTTATCGCCTACGGCAAGAAGGATTTTGCCCTCAAAATGTTGCCCATGTATGAAGTATTACTGCGGCAGCAAAAACTCTTGCAAGACGGCAAAGAGCAGGACCCCAACGCCTTGCAAGACGGGATGCGCATGATACTAAGCGAACTGAACAAAGCGTTTAGTGCCGAAGGCATCCAAAAAATGGACGTGCTAGATAAGCCCTACAACCCCGATACACAAGAGGTAGTAGCCTCTATCCCCGCGCCCGCAGACAAAGACGGCCTTGTCATAGACGAAGTGAAAATGGGTTTTATGATGAACGGTCAAGTATTGCGCCCGGCCAGTGTAGTAGTCGGCCAGGCTAAAGAAGAAAACTAATTTGAAAATTTCACACAAGGAGAAAAAAGTATGGCTAAAATCTTTGGTATTGACTTAGGAACTTCCAACACGGCGGCTGCTGTGATGGAAGGGGGCAGAGGAACGATTATTCCGTCTGCCGAAGGTAGCTCCATCGGCGGAAAAGCGTTTCCGTCTTATGTAGCATTCACCAAGGACGGGCAGCGCCTCGTAGGGGAACCGGCCCGCCGCCAGGCGATTGCCAACCCCGAAGGCACCGTAACCGCTTTCAAACGCAAAATGGGGGAAAACTTTAAATATAACTTGCGCGGGCAAGAATTTACACCCCAACAACTTTCCGCGTTCGTACTGCAGAAAGTAAAAAAGGATGCCGAGGCTTTTTTGGGCGAGCCCGTGGAAAAAGCCGTAATTACCGTGCCCGCTTATTTTAACGACAACCAACGCCAAGCCACCAAAGACGCCGGGCGCATTGCCGGGCTGGATGTGGTGCGTTTGGTCAACGAGCCGACGGCTGCCGCTTTAGCCTTTGGTATTGATAAAGCCGGTAAAGAACAAAAAATTATGGTGTTTGACCTCGGCGGTGGTACCTTGGATGTAACCATTATGGAAATGGGCAAAGAAGGGACGTTTGACGTGCTGGCAACCTCCGGCGACACGCAATTGGGCGGCACGGACATGGATAACGCCATTATTAAATGGATGACCGACGAGTTCCGCAAACAAACCGGGATTGATTTGTCTAACGACAAACAAGCCGCACAACGCTTAAAAGATGCGGCCGAAAAAGCCAAAATTGAGCTTTCCACCACCATGGAAACTGACATCAACCTGCCGTATATTACAGCCGGTGCCGACGGTGCCAAGCACTTGGAAATGCGTTTGTCGCGTGCCAAACTGGAAAGCTTGGTGGACGACATTGTAAAACGCTGCGGCAAATCCGTCAATCAGGCGTTAAGCGACGCAGAGCTGACTACCGAAAAAATTGACCGCATTATTTTAGTCGGCGGGCCGACCCGTATGCCCATTGTGCAAAAATATGTGGAAGATTTAGTCGGTAAAAAAATTGAACGCGGCATTGACCCCATGGAATGTGTGGCCATTGGCGCCGCGGTGCAAGCCGGTATTTTAACGGGCGAAGTAAAAGACGTCCTGTTGTTGGACGTTACCCCGTTGTCCCTCGGTTTGGAAACCTTGGGCGGTGTGTGCACGCGCTTAATTGAACGCAATACCACCATTCCCGTGCGCCGCACGCAAGTATTTTCTACGGCATCGGACAATCAGCCCGCGGTAACCATTAACGTACTGCAAGGCGAACGCCCCATGGCTAAAGACAATGTGCCGCTGGGTAAATTCGACCTGGACGGGATTCCGCCCGCTCCGCGCGGTGTGCCGCAAATTGAAGTAACGTTTGATATTGATGCCAACGGTATTTTGAATGTAACCGCCAAAGACCTAGGCACCAATAAAGAACAGCATATTACTATTACGTCGTCTAATAAACTCAGCGACGCCGAAGTGGATAAATATGTAAAAGAGGCTGAAAAATTTGCCGAAGAAGACAAAAAACAAAAAGAAATTATTGAAGCCAAAAACCAGGGCGACAGCGTAGTCTTCCAGACTGAAAAAGCCCTCAAAGATTATGGTGACAAAGTTTCGCAAGAAGAACGCGGCAAAATTGAACAGGCCCTTAGCGACCTCAAAGACGCTTTAAAAGGCGACGACGCGGCACGCATGAAAGCCGCTACCGACGCGGCCTTGCAGGCCAGCCAAAAATTGGGTGAAGCGATGTACAAGGCCCAACAAGGCGCGGCGGCCGGGGCTCAACCCGGTGCCGGTGCCCAGCAAGCCGGACCGCAACCCGGCCCGGAAGCGGCGCAAGCCAACGCCAACGGCGGTAAAGACGACGTAGTAGAAGCCGAAGTAGTAGATAAATAAGACTTCGTAAAAATTCAAAAGCCCGGCTCTTAATAGCCGGGCTTTTTGCTAAAGAGTTCCTTTTGTTGCCAATTCATTACAAAGTTGTTTTTGTATTTGTGTAATATCGTTAGCGGCATCAAGGCCACAGCTAATCATATTGGGATTGCCTCTTGGTACATAAATAAAATATGTGTTATATTGTTTGTTAGGTTTTATGCGTGTGGCCATACCAATTGCGTAATCTGCGCCGCCGGTTATTGCATAGGCCCAATCTTTTGTAACTAAACGGGTCACTCCATTTAAACTTATGGTAGCTGTGTATGGGATAGCAATATCTAATTGTGTGATAGAAGTGGGATAGGTCCCATTTGCTAAATAATAGACTTGCGTAGCACTAGCAATGGTACGTACATTAGCAATCGCTTCGGTCATACGGGCTTTTTCCGCGGCCCGTTGATATTGTGGGACGGCGACGGCAGCAAGGATGCTGCTGATGAGGACTACTACTAACAATTCAATAAGGGTAAAGGCGGCAAGATGTCCCTTGACCGGGGTATTGTCAGAGCCTGTCCCGCAAGGTTGTAGTGCGGGGCCTACCTGGCCTACCCGATTGATAAGCGTAAACGCCCGATTATTTTTTTTCATTTTTTCTCCTTAATTTTTCTATTTTCGGGCGTATATCGAAACGGCTATCCTTATTTGAATCTGACTAAGATATCCAACTAAGACAGCCGTGGCTTATCACGTGCGTGATAAACGCTCGGCATAAAACAGACGGGTAATTAAGCCGTCCATTTTATGCCTAAACAGCTGTTTTTAGGCTTAGTCAGTGCTTTTTAAAGCAATCCGTTTCTTAAACGGTTCCAAAAACAGAATCAAATTTTCTTTTACATCATCTCTGTTTTAACATAATTTCTTCCTAATTTGACGCAATGCGTTGTTGTGCAATTGCTTATGTACCCGCCAACGCTAACGCGTTGTCTGCGTACGTACACTACGCAGTTGCCCATCTAGCCTTGCGCCAAATTATTTTGAAATTATTCCGCTTTGTTGGGTTTAGGAACACCTCGCGTTTCCGCTTGATTGTAGGTCAGGCATTGCCTGACAAAGCAGCATAAGCGGCTTATGCCCTTTCTTCCCCCATGCACCGGGGAGTCTTCCTTTTCCTGGGTCCTTTTTCCTCTTTATTATAGGTCTTTTAGTCCTTGCGCCTGCTTCTCAAAATCGTTATAGTATATGTATGAGAAATTTTTTGCACATCTTGTGTGCTGTATTGTTGGCCATGCTTTTGGCTTCTCCCAGTGCGCATGCCCAAAAATTTAAATGGGGCAAAATCCCCAAAGCGTTCAAGTCCGCACAGATGCAACGCGCCCTTTTGAATGCTCCCAAGCGGCCCGATATCCGCCTGTCCGTTGCCCGCTTGGACCACTCAGTTTTGCTGGATATGCCCATGGATAAGCGGCCTCATTCCACTGCTTTTTTGTTTACCACCCGTTACAAACCGAAAGGCCAAGCCTCTTTTGACTCAGGTGCCCCTGTGGTGTGGGCCATTACAGCCGGGCACACCGCCCAATTGGGCGAAAAATTGCGCTTAACATTTTATAATGGTAAAAAAGAAATCCCGATAGACGGTACCCTTGTCCAACAAGGACCAGCCTTGTTGTCCGACGCTGCTCTTATAAAAATAGATACTCCGTTACCGGCCGAATTACACCCCCTAGAGCTAACCACCGATATTGACCCGCAGGAAAAACTAACTTCGTGGGGCTATGCCTCTAATAAGTTTTATCAAATTAACAATTTAACGTTTGAAAAAGACAACACGCGTTTTATTCGCACAAGTTTCCCCGAAACGCAAACCAAACGTTCCGGCTTGTGCGGCGGCCCTTTGTTAAATGCTCAAGGGAAAGCGGTCGGCATTCATTGCAGCTTTTGGGAAGATAAGTCATACGCCGCCAGCGCGCGGATTGTTCCTTATCTATTACAAGCGTATTACGAAGGGAATGTCGAAATCCCGCTCATTGCCAAAGGGATTGATTTTGGTTCTATTAACCTAAATGAGCGTATTCTCTATATTCAGTGTATGGATGAACAGGGGAATTTGCTCAATGAAGAAGACATTTACGACCAACTGCCCCAATCCCTTATTATGTCCTTATCCCAGGACCCTGAGGTCCGCTACTTACGCTTTTTATTAGTGGCCAACCCGTACACGACCCCTACCTACCGCGTGTTGGTGTACGATAAAAAAACAAAAACGCATCATTTTGAGCCGTTTCATTTCTAACCAACCAAAAGGGCCTTCCCGCAGGAAGGCCCTTTTTACTGGTTAAAACCTATTTACAACCCCAGCATCTCTTTAGCCGGCTCGCTGCCGTTTTCCACGGCGCGTTCCAACCAGGCACGGCCTTGACGCGAGCTGCGGCGCACTCCTAGTCCTTTTAAATAAATTTGCCCTAACACATACTGTGCCGACGGGTCATTTTGTTGCGCGGCTTGTTCAAAAAACCGGATCGCCAGCGGCACGCTTTTGGCGGTTCCTTGCCCTTGCAAAAGCATAAAGCCTGTCATATATTGGGCCTTTGCGTGCCCTTGCGCCGCCGCGTTGGAAAACCACGCAAACGCGTCTTCCATACGTGCCGGTGTATCTGTATAAGCAGCTTCCCCCAACATATATTGTGCTTGCGGATTTTTCAGTTCCGCGGCCTTTGCTAAAAATTCTGCGGCTTTTTCTGCATCCGGTTCCATCCCTTCCCCTTGGTAGTACATATCTGAAATTTCCAATGCCGCTTGCGATAATTGCTCATTTGACTTATTCCACGCTTTTCGATACCATTCCAAGGCTCCCGTTTTATCTTCTAACACAGGGGAACCTTGGCGGTACGCTTGGGCTACTTGCAGCATGGCAGCCGTGTCGCCTTGTTCGGCAGCTTGCAACTGTTCTATAAATTGTTTCGTATCGGTCAACAAAGCCGGATCTTGTGTAGCAACTGCTTTTACTTTGGCTTGTGCGGCGGAGGAACCGTTTTTTGCTGCTTTTTCATACCAAAATAATGCCTGCCCTTGATGTTTGGGCATAGCTTTGCCTTGTGCATACAAATTACCTAACTCATACTGGGCCGGTGCAAAATCAGCTTGGGCTGCGTTTTGCAGATAAGCTAGGGCTAACTCTTTTTCTTGGGTGCGTTTTTGTTGTGAAATACTTGGACCGAAGTTATCTATTTCGCTTGGCCGTTGCTCTTCTAAACCGCGTGGCCCGCGTGGCCCACGTGGTTCCATAAAGGGGGGCTTCTCAAAACGACCGGAGATATTTTCACGGGCATCTTCGTCTATTTCTTTGAGTTCTTCTAACGCGCCTTGTTGCTTATAGTACTCATACAATTCCCACGCTGCTTCCGCTTTACCCGCTGCAGCGGCTTTCTCAAACCAACTAATCGCTTGTGGGGTGCTGGGGTTAGTGCCTGTTCCGTGCATATAGGACTGCGCCACTACCATAGCGGCGTCCATATCCCCGGCTTGGGCCAATTTTAAATTTTTGGTAAATTCACGTTCTTGTGGCGTGCGGTAAAAGGCAAACATAAAAAGGCCGCCCGCGAGTAATAATCCTACGAGTATTTTTATCCATGTTTTCATAGTCACTCCTTATGTAAATTTATTATAGCTTTTTTCCTGTCAAACGGGGGGACGATTTTTATAAACTTTATTTTCTTCAAAAAAGCTATAATAAATTATCTTATATAAGGGGGGAGTTGTATGAAAGATGTTACACCAAATCGGATTCCGGCTGCGGTCATTTTTTTGCCGGTATTTTTGTTGATTCTTATTATTGCGGCGTTTAGCTCGTACTTTACGGTTTCGGCCGGTAGCGTAGCCGTGAAACTGCGCTTTGGTAAATTAGTCGGTGCCTATGGCGAAGGCATCCACTTTAAAGTACCGTTTATTGATACGGTGGAAAAATTTTCGGTACGTATTAAAAAAGATTCGTTTGATACCGAGGCCTTCTCCAAAGATTTGCAGACCGTCGGTTTAACGTTGGCCGTCAACCACCGTATTTTGCCCAACACGGTAGAATCCATTTATCGTAACTTAGGGCCCGAATATACGACGACCATTTTGAAACCCATGGTAGAAGAATGGACCAAAGCCGTCATTGCCAAATACTCGGCGGACAGCTTAATTGCCAACCGTGTGGAAGTAGCTAAAGAGCTTAACGAAATTTTAAAAGCTAAAATGGCGGAGAAAGAAGTCATTGTTTCGGATATTGCTATTACGAACTTTGAATTTTCCAAACAGTTTTTACGCGCCGTGGAAGAAAAACAAATTGCCGAGCAAGAAGCCAAACGCGCCACCAACTTGGTGGAAAAAGTGAAAAAAGAGGCCGAGCAGAAAATTCTGCAAGCCGAGGCGGAAGCCAAATCCTTACGCTTACAGCGCGAAGTAGTTTCGGACAATTTAATTAAACTACGCCAAGTGGAAGCGCAACTTAAAGCCATTGATAAGTGGGATGGGCGGATGCCGACGTATATGGCGGGTGACCAAATGCCCTTTGTCATGGCCAAATAACAATACCCCGGTGATGTTTCATTTTAACCCACCCTTTTAAGGGTGGGTTTTTCGTGGATCAACAATTTGCCAAATTTGGTATATTTTGCGGTGACTTGCCCTTACATACTTGCCGCGCTCAACTTGCGGCGGCTAATCATTTGGGCCTATTAATCAAAAAAGTTGATATTTAGCATAAATTCAATGAGTTTATCCCTGCACCAGGGAATTTGCGCATCCCGGTGTTCAATAGTATCTTAATGCGAAATTTCAGAGGGAGAAACTGCGTTTGTAGTTGCTTTTAC
>JAZUSP010000044.1:0-3469 GCA_045606805.1 Elusimicrobiaceae bacterium
CACACTGTGCGTAAAAACAAGTACGGTGCTTACTTTACGTAAGCACCGCACAAGACATGTTGAAATGTCCGGCGGTACTATTCCGCCGGGTAGAAAATTACCAACCCATTAAATACGGCGGAATTAACAAGAGGGCAGATAATACTGCCAAAATAATTTGCAAGTGGATATTCCACTTAGCCCATTTGAGCCACGGAATCCCCGCCATACCTAAGGCGGCCATGGTCACCGGGGCGGTGGGAATAATGGCGTTCGTCCAGCCTTCGCCAAATTGATAGGCCAAAATGGAAAGCTGCGGGCTAATGTGCATGAGGTCCGAAAGCGGAATCATCACGGGCATTGTTAAAACAGCTTGCCCGGAGCCCGACGCAATAAAAAAGTTCAAAAAACTGTGCGCCACAAACATCCCTTCCACCGCGGCCAACGGGTGCATGTGCCCGATGACCGACGCAATGCCGTGCAAGACGGTGTCTAAAATGCGCCCGTCGCTGGCAATCACCACAATAGCGCGGGCCAGGGCTAACATCACGGCTACGCTGACCATACTGCGCGCGCCGTCAATAATGGCATCGGTAGTTTGATTAAGGGACAGCCTCGCAATCAGCGCACACAAAAGCCCCACGCCTAAAAACAGGCCGGAAATTTCTACAATGTACCACTCATACACCGCTACACCGATTACCAGCCCAATCATCCCCAGCGCAAACACCACGCTAATAATGATGTGCGAGCGCTTAAACTGCGGCTTTTGCACGCGGGTTAAGTCTAAGGTTTTGCGGCGCTCTTGGTCGGCTTCGTACGTGATACTTTTTTTAGGATTTTTGCGAATTTTTTCGCCGTACCACGTCACAAACGCAATCACGGTGGCCGTACAAATCAACCATACAATTAAGCGGTATCCCAGCCCCGAATAAAGCGGCAGTTGCGCAATCCCTTGCGAAATACCGACCGTAAACGGATTCATGAATGCCGCGCAAAACCCAACCCACGCGCCTAAAAACGGAATACTCACGCCGACCAAACTGTCATACCCCAGCGAAAGTGCCAGCGGAATAAACAACGGGATAAAAATCAGCGTTTCTTCTTCCATGCCAAACACGGCACCGCCTAACGAAAACAGCACCATACTGGCCGGAATAAACCATTTTTTTAATTTTTCCCGACGGGAAAACAGATAACTCGTTCCCATAATTACGGCGTTTACCGTGCCGGTACGTTCCAAAATGGTAAAAATAGCACCGGTAATAAAAATAAATACAATGATATCGGCGCAATCTTTAAACCCTTTGGCCGGAGCCGTGAGTACCGCGCCCACACCTTGCGGTGCGGAGGCCACTGTATGATAAGAGCCGGCTACCGTGTAGGTGCGGCCGTCTTTTTCTTGCGTATCATACTGCCCGGCGGGCAAGAGCCACGTAAGCCCCGCCACGACAAGCATAATGGAAAAAATAAGCCCGTATATATTCAGATTAAAGGTTTTCTTCATATATACATTATATAAAACTAGCTAGACTGAGCACTTGTTTCCAATTCCCCGGGGCGGCGCGCCCGGCCCCTGGGGTTACATTCAAAACGCCTGCAGACTAGTACCGTTTGCGGTTTCCGGGACCCTTTTAAAATGCGGGCCGGACTTAACCTTTTAAACTTTACTAACCCTTTTAGTGCGTTTTATGCTATAATAATTGTAATGAGTTTGGCAACCCGTTACAACTGTTGTAACGAAAGCACTAGCAGCGTGGCTGCCCGTTCCTACCGGAACAGTTCGTTACCAGGTGTGTTAGCTAGCTGGTAGGTAAAAAGAGCCGTCGCCCTTATTACATAGCTAGTATAGCAAGTTTTGATAGTGTTTGTCAAGCCCTAAAAGGACCTATTTTGGACCTATTTTTTTAGAACGAGGTGTTTTATGAATAAATTTGAAAAAGCCCTAGCCGCCTGGAACAACGGCATTTTACGCGGCGCGCAAGCTAAGTTAGCAAAAGCCTTACAAGTTTCTACCGCTACCGTGGCATTATGGACCACCGGCAAACGCAACCCATCAAAGGGGTATGTAGCGCAAATGGCCAAACTATTTAAAATAAGCGAAGAACGCGTGCTACGCTTATTTATGCCAACCACGTACCCGGAAGGGGCTGCCCCTACCGCCGCGCTTTATGAAAACAGCGCCGAAGGGATTTACAACGCTGACAAAGAAGCTGAATTAGTGTCCCCACAAAGCAACAGCGTGGCCTTACCGTATTTGGCCAATGTGCCCGCCGGATACCCAGAATTTGACGAGGCCGACGTGATTGAATGGTGGACGCTCCCGCGCCGCTACGCCAAAGGCGCCAAGTATTTAGTGCGCTGCTGCGGCGACAGTATGAAAGGCAGCGTGGAATATGATGACCTGTGCCTCATTAAGCCGGAGCATAATTTCTTAGACGGAAAAGTAATGCTCGTCAAAGTAGCCGAAGGTCATTTGATTAAACGCATCCGCAAAGAAAACGGCAAAATTGTTTTGTATTCGGATAATAACAAAAAGTACAAAGCGTTTGCGCCGGAGATGGTGCAACCCGTGGGGCTTGTGGTAAGAAAAATTACTGACGTACAATAACGGCGAACGCAAAGGTGCGCTGTACGTGGACCAACCATTTGCCAAATTAGGCAAATGCCATGTAACTTAATGTACGGCCCGGGTTTTCAAACGAATTTGGCATAGGTTCTAGGCGACGGCTTGCGAAGTATACTGTGCGTAGCCGCCCGAAGGGCGGAGGCATTCGAGCAAGCCGGCAACAACGAAATATGCCCAATTAGGCAGAAACCCCCCTTGACAAATTTCCAAAAACGCTTATACTATAAATACGCTTAGGTAGTGCTAACGTCTTTTGACCCGAAAGGGTGACAAAGGAACTGTGGGTTGTGTTAGCCGTGTGCGCGAGATGCGCGGGCGGGTAGGGTAGCCAACAGAATTTGGGCACTAAGGCGCTTGGGAGGGACGTGAGATTGAGTCCCGTGTTTCACGAGCCCGGAGCCTTGCACCTGCGGGTGTGGGGAGTTCCCCGGGAGATGGAACCGCAACCGCCGTTCACACCAAGTTGTTGAGCGTGCCGGACTACTGAGGCGTTTGTTTATGGAAACAGCGATTAGTTAAACCCCGTGTTGAAGAAACGCGGGGTCTTTTTCTGCCTAATTTTGTGTATTTCGTTGTCGTTCAAGGGCTCGAATACCTCGGCGCTATCGCGCCGCTTCGCACAGTATACTTCGCCCTTTCTCTCCTAGAACTACGCAAAATTAGTTTGAAAAACCGGGTTATTATATTTACCCACCGCGGGGTCTTTTTCTGCCTAATTTTGGGCCTAATGGAACTTTTTGTTGGTAATACCGTCTTAGAAATGATTTTGAACTATTTTTAGACAAAAATACATCTATAAAAATTATTGCCGAACTTGTTTCGGCATCTTCCACGCAGGCCGTTAAAAGCCACTACCAGCGT
>JAZUSP010000045.1:0-17636 GCA_045606805.1 Elusimicrobiaceae bacterium
CTGCTTGCCTTTGTATTTACCCCATTTAATAACGTTTAAACTACCACATTTACGGCATACTTTTTTATCATATCTGACTCCAAAAATAATATTAAATCATTTCTAGGACGGTATTACCCCAAAAAAGTTCTATTAGGCCTAAAACCGAAATAATTTCAGCGTGTTTTTTTATAAAAAAATCCCTTGTGCCAAACCTGCCGCACAGGGGGGAAAAAAATATCAATCATGATAACTTAGCGAAAGCTCTCTCCTTCGTAGGGGAACCCGGCTAACATATCACGCAACGCCTGAATATCTTTTTTAGAGGTCGGGCCTGCGTTGGTCTCTAAGATACCGCTCATATCATCCGCTTTTTTAAGCGTTAAGCAGATCCCGTTAAGCTCGCGCTTTAAGTCTAGGGCACGTTTGGAATCGGCTACGTTTTGCGCGGTATATTGCTGCAAATCGGCCATGGCCCGGTTTTGATATTCAATAAACAACCGATAGGTCCGCGCGTCTACGCCAGAACCATTCAAAATGCGGTGCGCCAGCTGGAATAAATCTTTTTGGATTAAATCCTTTGCTTCCACATATTTGGTATATTTCTTGGGCAAGGCATACGTACCTTCTTCCAAATACGGCATGGTTGCAGCTAATTCTTGCAAATTACCGTCTTTACTTAAGGCAAAGCGGAACTGGTCAAACTGTCGGTTAAGCATAACTGACAAGTTGTTATATTGCAACGCTTTTTGGTAACTTTGCGCCAAACCGAGTAAGGTATTAAAGCTACCTTTTAAACTTCCGTCTACACTCCCTTTGATTTCTTGGATAGCTACCAACCGGTTATAAACAGTTACCATTTTGCTGAGCATATCCGTCATTTTCTTCTCCGAACTTAACCCATGTTCAATAGACAATTTTTGTAAATCTTTTAAGTCTTTATTGAGTTTGCCTAAATTGGCCCCTATGTTACGTTCCGAAATACCAAAGGCCGCCGCGTTGACATTACCGGCCTGAATATTTTCATCCGTAATTTGAATTGGATTTCTAGCACGCAAAAAATCCGTTGTTAAGTTACGGTGGCGCCATGCCAACGCCCCTAATACGATCGTTGACACCCCAAAAATCAAGCGATCCATGGTAAAAATGGGGTCCTCATTATAAATTTGGATGGAATCTAAGAAACCTTGGGCTAATTTCATATCACCCAACGTTCCGGCAAGCAATGTTGCCCCAATTACACCCGCTAACCCAACCCCGTTGTAGTACGAATAATCGCGCGTCGCCCGGAAGGCCCAATCCTTTTCTTGGCGTTCCAATTTAGCCAATTGTTCTTCACGTTCCTGCGGGCTTAAACGGGCATCATTTTGTACAGCTTGTTTGCGAGATTGCATCTCTTCCGACACAATATTTTGCATACGGGTATTGTCTAACTGCCCCGGCACGGCCGTACCCACATACAACCCTGCCACTACCGCTGCAGTAGCTAAAGCATAGATAGAGTCAAAGGGCATAAACATAATAGCTGCCGAAGTAGCCGCCAAAATAGGTAGTGAAAGCCCGGTTAATTGGTCATCCGTATAACGGTTGGACTTTACCGCCGCCGTGGCCCATTTACGCATTTTATAGGCACTAAACATAAAGGCTACCATGACTAACTGCCCGATTTTTTCACCTGCTATTAACGGCAGCGTCCCTTCCGCATTGACTACCTGCGACACTACGGCCATCAACGGCGCGTACCCGGCATACACGTTCATAACGCGGTCCCGGATGCCTTTCACCGCCTCTGATTTAGAAAAAGTGTTCTTATAATCCCTGGCAAATTCTTTGGTTTCCGCTTTTTTCTGCTTACTGCTGATTTTTACGGGCTCTTGTTTTTTGACAGTAGACAACAAATTTTTTACCACTTGGTTATTACCCGCAGTCATATTTTTAGGCGTAGCCGAACGGACTAACGGCGTGTTTAAAAATAACATAAATGATAATCCCAACAACCCAAACGCGGCAGGAATTGCCAAAGTCCATTCCAAATCTCCTAATGCTTTTAGCCCAAACCCGAATGTAGCAAGCGTCAACAACATACGGGCTTTTTGCTTGGTACTGGAAAATTCCAAGTTTGCCGCCGTACGTGCAACAGGATTTTTATAGTGATTTAACACCAACGGTTGAAGTACCCCAAATAAACTACCGGTAAAAATAGCAGTAACAAAAGGTATTGTCTGCGGCCCTAAGCCCAACAATTCCGGCTTATCAGCTCCTGTCATCCCTAAACCAAATAACGAATATCCTAAACCGGCACCGGCCGCAGCAAAAAGCCCATACATAGAGGCTTTGAGGCCCCACTGCCGCATCCATTTTGAGGTAATAGCCGCCGCAATCGGGGATAAATACCCCAGTCCGCCCACAAAATTGGATACGGCGTTTACGGGAGCGCCCTCTATTTTTTTGGCTGCATCTTTAAACGGTCCTGATAATGATGCCCCCGTATCCAAACCAATATAGAATCCCCAAATCTTAAGCATTTGCTTAAAGGAATCGGCCGAGTTTAAGGCCAATTCAAACGAAAGCGGTGTATTCAATTTTCCAACCCGTTGGGCTTGGGTTTTCTTTTCCAACATTTTGGCCACCGCCAACAAATCGGCGGTAGAATACGGGGTTTCCAACCCTACCTGCATAGACCCTTTTCTTTCGATATTTTTGAGTAATTTTTGCGACACGGGATTACTTTCCGCCAATGCACGATCCTGTTTTACAAATTTCCATTGGCCGTTTTCATCTAATGCCAACACAAACCCTTTGGGGATATCCACCCCGGCTTTATCGGCCATATAATTGAGTTTCCAGGAACTACGGCGCAACCAGGTGCTCGGCTGATACCATTTAGGCAATTTAAAATACAACGGAATATGCGATAACATGCTGGCATATAGGCCCGGTTTATTTTGCGTTAAAATACCTACCGGTTCTTCACTTAAATTGCCGTGAGAATCACGGTAATAAAACGGAATATGATTATCATAATGCACCCAATCCCCTTTATCTTGGGCTACCACATGTTTTGCTACAAAGTCCGGATCTGTACGGAACGAAGAATATACCCGTTCTAAGTCCGCTTCCGGCACAAAAGAGGTAGTTCCGATATCTTCCGCACTCATCACAGGGATTTGGCTGGCCGCTTCCCACAAAGCACGCGATTGGCTTGCAAATCCGGGGGCACTTACTACGTCGGCCAGCTCTTTGAGTAACTCCCCTTGTACAGCCGTATCGGTAATATTATCAACGCTTTGCGAAATTAACTGCTCTACATATAAGGAGTATAACCGCTGTCCTAATTGTTTGGTATTTTCTTCACGCCCTAAGTCTACCACAGCTTGCATAGCCGGGGGCGGCAAGGTCCCCTGCAAAATTTTAGTCAGTTTGCCCATCTTATACAGCCGCACCAAAGCCTGTTGTTTCAATTCCACCGAGGCAGGCGTTTTAAGAATAGAAACTAACTGTGTAGCCAACGGAGCTGCTTGGTTCAAAATATTAACCGCTTGTTTATTAGCAGCTTGCGTTTTACCTAGCATCCAATTGGTTAAAAAGCTAGGCAAGGGAACAATAGAGGAGAAAAGAATACCCGAAGAAGCTGGCTTGGAAAATGCCTCAATAGGCGCATTGGGCGTAAGCTGGAAATTCTTGAACGAGGCCTGCCCATAACGTTGCGCCGCTACGCCTCCCGGATTGACAACCCCCGTTTGGTACGAAGCCCCTGCCCCGCCACGTAAGAAATCTTCGGCAATAAAGGTACCTTGCTGGGCACGCACAGACTGTACCAGTTCGGTATTATTCCCCGCTTGGGCAATGACGGCCTCGCTGGAGAGGGGGGAGAGCCCTAACCCCATCGCGGCCACACCATACCGGGAAGAACCAAATGCAAACATATTTTGAAAAGCCGGTTTGACCCGCATGGCCCACTGTAAACGCGCTTTATCTAACCACGATAACGAATGCGCCGAAGAAGAAACAACCGGGGTTTCCGATTCCACCGGCTCCCACGTCTGCACGCTGTTGCCTAACGCATTGGCTACTTCTACTTGGCGATAGCGCTGCGGGGCCGACGGATTGGACAACTGTGTTTGAGGTGCTTGCACTTTCGGCCTGTCCATCACCGGCTGTACGGGTTTTTGGTTGGCAAACGGAGCCCCTTGGCTGGCAAAGGTTTGCGCAGGCTCAGGAGCGTCCACTTCTTTTCCGTTAAACGAAACCATTTTTTCGGCCGCCTTAGGAGAACGGCCCAAATTCATATATAAAAAAGTATATTGCGCGTTCGGCTGTACGACTAGCTTATTTAACGGCCCCGATGCAGCCATATAACCTTCAAATGGACGAATATCTACGGTGTAACGTGCTTGCTTGGCCAGTTGGAGCGGTAATCCGTAAATGTGAGCATATTGCTCAATACCTTGCCATAACTCCGGTTGCTGGGTAGATTTTGCAGCCATTTTCTCTAACGCATCATAAGCTTGCAAACGCAGTAACGCACGCGCACAAACCGCTGTCATCAACGGTTCGGCCACCGTCCCTAACGATTTTTCATACACGTTGAGTACCCGCGCCACATCTTGCGTAGGCACCCCCACAAGCCCAATACCCGCTATATCTGCCACCAGGTCGGCCACAGGTTTGGCTTGCGCGGCACTAATGGATTGATCGGAGGGAGGCAAATTGCCAAACACCTTTTCCGGCTTTACTAATTGGGTACGATAAAGCTGGGCAGCTTGGTGCATAGCTTGCACCGACACTTGTCCGTTAAATACCACTGAAGTACGCGGCAACGTAACCGAAAAACGAGCCCCTCTGAGTAATGCTTCTTGGGTCAGCGGGGATAAATTTGTAGGACGCAACGTAGGCGACACAGGGCGTACCACCGCCCCTTTGGCCACCTTCGCGCCCCCGCGTAGCGCCTGGCGCGCAGGTACCTGCGCCAATGAAGGAGTAACACTGGTAAAAATTAACGTAAAACTGAGCACGCACGAAATGAGTTTAAGCATCATATATTCTCCCTATATACTGCTTATATAATAAGGATAATAGATAAACCCCAAAATAACAAGGGGCCAAAAGTCCCTGATGCAAAATAGGACCTTTGACCCTTTTTTATCTCTTATAATTCAATTACGGCACTTTGACGGTTACTTCTTTAGCGGGCATACAACGCAATTGTTCGGTTTTTATCTGCACATCATACAACACAATCAAAGCCGATTCTTTTACTTCTGCTTTGTCGGTAATTTGGCAATCTTTATAGCATACTTCATCTACCGAACCGCACTCACGGCCCGCCGCAGCGCCTGCCGGACAGGGCGCTTGTTTTAGAAATTGCACACAATAATCCTCTAAATCAGACGGATAGAGCCCTTTTTCTTCTTTCGTTTCCGCCGTACGTTTCCATTTGGCGGGCATCATACAATTTTGTGTCGTTTCATAAGAACAGGTATCAAAATTCCAGGTATGCACCACCGAGCCGCGCGTTCCTTCCTGATAAACATTACACCCGTCTATAAAAAATTCACCCTGGGCCGGGATTTTACATGTTTTTTTCTTAACGACTTTCTTCGGCTCAGCCGCAACCGCATCTTTAGGCGCAGTTTGTTCCTCGGCAACAGGTGCAGTTTCCGGCGAATTTGGCATAGGCGTAGCGATGGTTGTTTCTTGGGCAGCAGGTTGCGCGGATTGCTCCGCAGACGCCGGTAATCCGGGTTCTTCTTGATCCGTTTGCGAGGCCACCGCTTCGGGATTGTTGGAATCCATAGATTTTTCTACCGGTTGCGCAACCGCTTCGGTTCTGGACGATTGCCTTTGCGCCCCGTTTTTTCCTTTTTTATCCTTCACATAGGCCGTACATTCCGGGTCTGCCTTTACAAAATCACTCCGTTTAATGAGTGCCGCACACGGGGCATAATAACGGTTCAACTGGCCACAATTATCACAGCAAATACGTCCGTCACTATAAGAAGGCATTTCTAAACGGAAATCCAACAATTTATGATGCGCCGAAATTCCATGCCCGCTGGAAAGGTCGTAGCGGATCGCTCGGGTGCTGTTTTTGCGTTTATAAAAAGTTTTGAGGTGGTTATTATATACGGCATATTTACGCCCGAGCGCACACCGGTCCTCTTGTTCGGTCCGTACTTCTTGCATAAAGGCTTCAGCCTCTTTGGCTTGGGCCGTAGCCCGGTAACGGAGCACATTTAAGGATACTAAAATCACAAATAATATCCCTAATACCCATAATAAAACAAATTGGCTAAGCGTATAAGCTTTACGGTTTAAAAGTAACATAATCGGCACCTAGTTTGCTTTACATGCATCATTCTCTTTTGCTTTTTGCAAATCCTCATTATTTAACTCACCACAAGTTACATAATTTTTTGTAAAGTTTCCACATTCATCACAACAAATCCGGCCGTCTAAATAATACGGGAGTTCAAGCGTATATCCTCCGCCGTTGAGTGACGTTGCTTTCATACCTAAATTCGTCAACGTATAGGTAAAATTAGCAGTAACATATTTATTGCCTGAAGCCTTCGTCTTGGCAAACTTTTTCACTTTTCCTGCTTCCGCTGTATATTTTTTACCGAGCGTACAACGCATTTCCTGTTCGTTACGTACGGCCTGCATCATTTGTTCAGCTTCCAATACGCGAAATGAATCCACCACCCGGGTATATTTAGGCAACACAAAGGCCGATAACACCCCAATCATGAGCACTACCATCAGTAGTTCGGTTAACGTAAATGCTTTATTATTTAATGTTTTCATATCCGTTTCTTATTTTGATTATAGCAAAAAATGCAACTATCTGTTGCGCAGACTTTGCACAAAGTGCGTCCAATCCCGGTAAACGGCTTGGGCTTGGGCAGGCGTCATACGGGGGGAGACCTCCTGCAGGGGAGCTTGCCGCCAAGTTTCCACCGGCCACCCGAGTTTCACTCCCGCCAGTAAAGCGGCTCCCAACGCCGTACTTTGCATTTGCGGCTGTACACGCAAATCCACTTGCAAAACATCTGCTTCAAACGAAAGCAGATACCGGCTGCGCACTAGCCCGCCGGATACCTGCACCGAGCTTTGCACCGCTTGTCCGTTGGCACGTAAATAATAAATGATATCCGCTACCCGCAAGGCAATTGCTTGTAAAGCACCGGCCACCCAATCGGCCGACGTAGTTTGGGCACTGATACGCTGGGCTCCGGCTTGCACGCGGTAATCCCAATACGGGGCCCCAAGTCCGCCCAAAGCAGGCAAAAATTGGACAGGAGCTTGGGCTTGCCCGCAAAGCGTTTCCAGCTCATCAATATTCGGTAAAAATCCTTTGGCTTTAAGCCATTCCAACACACTGCCCGCCGAAAACACCGGTCCTTCCAATAAATAAGCCCGTTCGCCTTCCGCCACCGTGGCCGCGACCGAAGATAACAGCCCGGGGAGTACCGTTAAATTTTCCCCGGTATGGTGCAATACAAAAGCCCCCGTACCATAATTGATACTGGTTTTCCCGGCTTCCAACCCGTGATACACGGCTGCAGCTTGCTGGTCGGCCACACACGCATAAATGGGGATGCTTACCCCTTTATATGAATAAACTCCGTAATCTGCCGCACTGGGCCGTACTTGCGGTAAATAAGCAACTTTCACTCCAAAAGCTTCACAAAGCGGGGCACTCCACGCCTGAGAATCAATATTCCACAAAAGCGTACGTTGCGCCAGCGTCGGGTCCGTTGCAAACACCGCCCCGCGGGTTAAGTGCCAAATTAAATGCGCGGCTACCGGAGCAATCAGCAGGGTTCCTTGCTCGGCGGCTCGCCGTGCCGCATCCAACTTTTGCAAACACCACGCAATTTTAGGAGCCGAAAAATACGGCGTTTTAAAAAGCCCCGTAAGTCCGTGTACTTGGGCTTGGGTAAATGGGGCCGCGTCGCTTTGCGCTTGGGCACGTCCGTCTTCCCACGTCAGTACAGGCGCAACTAGCTGGCCGGTCTGTTTATCCCATAATACCACGGTAGAGCGTTGGGAACACACCGCAATCGCGGCGGTCTGTTCCGGGCCGATACGGTCCAGTAACCCGTGCAATACGTCTAGTTGTGCTTTAAGTAATCCTTCGCCGTCATACTCAGATTGGCCCTTGCCTTCCCGGCGGGGGGAAAACACCTGCTGTTCTTGGTCCACTATTCGCCCTTGTTTATCCACCGCCAACGCCCGGCAACTGGAAGTACCTTGGTCTAATGCAATAATATAGGATTGTTTCATTGGGCACGCTCCGACGGATGATACCAGCGGTTATTTTTTAACAACATATAGGCAGTTTTATCCAAGGACAAGAGTAAATTTTCGGCCGCTTGCACGTCAAAATCCGGCTGATAGGGCTCTACGCTAAGCCGTTGGCTGCCCGTGTGACGCACGGCCCCGTTTTGGGTAATCAGGCCGATGGTATTCCCTTCGCTCACTAAGGCCGCCCGCGGAATAGAAACGTCAAACATATCCCGCCCAAAAGCCGTATAAACGGGCGTTAAATTAGCCAGCTTATATAAGGTGGGCACCAAATCTAATTGGGAAACTACCTGCGACATTTCTTGCGCAGGCAATAACTTAGGCGCGTACATCACTAGCGGAATATGAAAATGATTTTTAAGCGAAGGGTCCGCCGGACCGCCGGAAGTATGATCGGCCACAAACACAAAAATTGTGTTATCAAACCACCCGTCTTTTTTAGCACGGGCCAAAAGCTCCCCTAAGGACCAATCTGCAAATGCAAGCGTATTTAAAAACCCGTGTTCCCAACTATCATAGGGATATTTGTCAAATTGTGGTAAGGTTGACGTAAACGGCTCGTGCGTGATACCCGTAAATACCATGCCCAAAAACGGTTTGCCGGGATGCTTGGCAATTTGGTCGGCGGCAAATTGTAGGGCATCGTAATCATAGCCAAAAGGAGCTTTCTCTTTATACGGCAAGCGCTGGGGCATATCTTCCCAGCCGTAACTTTCCTGCATACCTAAATAAGAAGCGAGCGCACACATGCGGTACGAATCGCGGTGGGAAGTTTGGGCAAAAAATGTATAATAACCATTGCGCGCAAAATGCGCCGGCATGGGCGAGAGTTCCACCGTCTCCAACCCATAACCAAACATCGGCAGCCCCGGTACGAGCGGCATACTGGCCAAGAGGGCCGTAAATCCAAAAATACTGCGCTGGCCCGCCGCATAGGCGTTAGTAAAATTGACCCCGTGCCGTAAAATATCATCAAACACCGGGGTGACGCCAAACCCGCGGTGGCTCAGGCCGTCTATATAATAAGGATGCCACCCTTCCAGCATCACAATAAACACATTGGGCTTTTGCGCCAAAGTCGCCCCGGCGGGTGCCGCCTGACGCATGAGCGGATACTGTTCACTCATTATTTTTTCCGACGGCTCAATAAATAGTTTTTGCGTGTTGGCAATGGCCTCTTGCAACGGATACGCGTTTGTAAATTCCTGTGCGCCTTTGCGCCCCACTTGATAGGCGGTAAACGCGCCGTTTAAGGTAAGCGCCGCCCCGGGTGCACTGGTAGCATAACGGTACACATCCGCCACCCCTAACGCTTTGCCACGGCCTAAATGACCCCGTAACCCCAGCACCGCCAGCCCCGCTACCGTGCCTAAAATAATCGCCGTTTTTTTCCACGAACGTTTGCAGACACCCACCCGGTTGATATAAGTAAAAAGCCCGTACACCGCCGCCGCTAAAGCGCTTAGTAACAAAAGCAACGGGAACCACACTTGCGTGAAAATATAGGAAATGACAAATTGCCAATCATTGGAAACCTGGATAATTTCCTCGGCAATATGCCGCCCTACTTTGGGGAAATAAATAAAATCGCCCACCAAAAAACCCGTGATAAATACCAGTTCCGCAAGCAACACAACCGTCCAAATTTTCGTCCACACGCGCGAAGAAATCGGCAAATTTAAGAGCAAAATAACCGGCCCCAAACAAAGTGCCGTCATATAAAAATCAAACTGTAGGCCGTGTACAAAAGCCGACGCAATTTCCGCCCCGGACAAGGGCGCAAAAAAGGCCCCATTACTAAGCCACAACACCAGGCGCGCCACCGTAAATACGCCCATCAGCCCGCCCGCGGCGGCTAAGGAAATACAAAGTTTTGAGTCGGCAAAAATGCGTTTAATCCTCATTCGGTTTTCTCAAGTTGCAAATTATTTTGTGTGGTAGTTTTTGCAAAAGCCGCTAGTTCTTTTTTAACGGTTGCGGGCACAGCCGGGTCTGTCAGCAAAGCGGCAATCGTGCGCTGGGTAGGCACACGGGTTTTGTCTAGCAAATTATATTTTTTTAACAGAGCCACCACTTTTTCTTTATCTTCAAAAACAGTTTTCTCTGCCGTCGAGAGTGCCGCTTGATACTGCGTGCCGAAATGGCGCGCAAACCCTTGCGCTTTCATTTCGGCTATAATTTCTTGGCGCAAGATTTCAGCCTCTTGGGTCAAATTTCCGTAGCGGTCAATTTTTTCCGCCAATAATTCTGCGGCGGTTTTTTCGGGAGCGGCTTGTTTTTTGACCGGGGCCGGGCTTTCGGGCTGCGCTACCGGGGCTTGCCCCTTAAGTAGCGGCAGTGCCGCCGCGCCCGACGGGCCCATGTAGGCCTTGCCGGTAAACACGGGGCAAATGTTGCGGTAATCGCACCAGCGGCAGGCGTTTTCACTGGGGGTGGGGGAAAACTCCCCGGCGCGGATATGCGCCGCCGTAGCCAGCACCTTATCTTGCCAAAAAGTTGCAATTTCTTTATCGGGGGCGCGCTCAAAGGTCATTTCGGTTAAACTGGGCAAATGGTAAAAGGCCAGCTGCCCCACGCGCACTTCTTTGACCGACGGGTCCTGCTGTTGCACTAGCGCTTTAATGGCGGGGGAAGTTTCGGCCACTTTTTGATACATAAACAGTTGGTCCGGCTCCCGTTGCACCGTTTTACCCGTCTTATAATCTAAAATTTTGACCAGGCCGCCGCCCATATAATCCAAGCGGTCCAAAATGCTAATTAAACTTAGCCCGTCTATTTCCAGCGTGCTTTTCATTTCCACCGAAAGCGGCCGCACAAACGTAGCGGCATGTTTTTGGTAATAGGCTTCAATTTCATGGCGGCCCTCGGCATAACCGGCCAACTCTTTATCCACACTGGCGTAACCTTTTTGTTCCCAGGTCGTTTTGTTCCACACGCTGTCAAAATACGCCAGCGCTTCGGCCAACGTAGGGAAAAACTGACGGGTCGGGTTATAAATAAATTCCATCACACTGTGCAAAGCCGAGCCAAACGCAAAATAATACTTCGGCAGTTCGGGTATCATGTGCACGTAGCGGAACTTATATTTTTGCGGGCACTCCTTATACATGCCCATTTTGGAATAAGAAAACGATAAATTTTTAACCATACATAACCTTATGCAAAGAGATGATATATTTTATCATTTTTAGTTGTTCCCGTTACGAACCCTGTGCAAAGGCCGAAAAAGGGCCCAGGCCAAAAATAGGTCTTTTGCCCCTTGCGGATTTTGTTGTTTAAAGCCATAATGATAGTAAGAAGGACTTAAATAAATAGTTTTTATGAGAGGGGATTTTATGAAACGCATTACCGTTACACCGCAAGGAATTATTTCGCTACTTATCTCGGCTACTTTACTTGTAAATACCGCCGCACCGGCGTTAGCCCAAGTGCAAAAAACGCCCCGTTTTAAGTTGTCCCCTTCCCAAGAAAAATATCTTTCCCAACAAACTTATACTGCCGTAACAGATTGCATTCCTTCCCCCAATAATCAACAAGCCCGCGTACTGGACACCTTGGAAACCTTCTCCCGCGGCAAACTTACCAATTCTCAGCTGGCCCGCTTAGCCCAAATTAACCGCATTTTTACCCCCGCGCCGCAAAACAAGCAACCCCAATCGGATTTTGAACAATTCCAAAACTTATACACTCAACAAATTGATAAAGAATTCAACCGCGAAAATGATGCCATGAGAGCGTCCATGACGCAAATGAACGAAAAAATTACCACCACCGGGAATAATTACCGTAAAGAGGTCTACGAGTCTATTACCCATCACGTAACGTCCCGCGTACTTGCCGCTCAGGGCAACACCGATCCTTCCGATGTATACAACGTATCCAAACGTATTTTACAAGACATTCAGCTTCTCTCTTATAATGCTACACAATCTTTAGACACCCAACTTTCCGCTTTATCCAACAAATACAAAAACGATCCGCAGGCCGCCCAAATTTTACACGAAATCGCCGCCGAAACTTTGAAAGACAACAAATATCTCTTGCGCGAACAAGCCGTCTTACAATGGAAAAAGCAAGCGGATGCCCAATTAAAAAAATGGTACAAAGACAATTTTGCGCTACTTAATAAATGGAAAAACCAAGCTGCCGACAAAGCCCAACAAGTATTTGATAAAACTTATAATCCCCAGCTTTTACAAGCTCGCGAAGAGGAAGTCCGCAAAGCCGTGCGGGATATGTGGGCTTATAAGGACCTAGGCCCCAAAGCCAAACAACAACTCTTAACCTTAGCACCCGTGATTTTGCCGCTTCGCACGTTGGACGGCAAATCTTTCTTTACCAAAGAGCAAAAAGATTGGCTATACGTCAACTACATGCAAGGACTTAAAAACGGCCTTTCCTGCGGCAAAGACAACACGGACGAACCTGCCTGCAATTTTGCTTTCTTATCCATTACCGGGCTTAGCATGCTGACTGACAACCCCACCGCGGCCAATGCCATTGAAGCCTTTATGCAAGCCAAATTAAAAACCCCGCATGCCGTACCTGCTTTACTCACAGGAACGGCGGCGCTGCTGTCCATGAAACGCTATAACATCTTAGAGGGATTCTTACATACGGCCACCCGCAATGAATATAATATTGATAACCTCGACGTTTTAAGCATTGAAAACCTGGTCAATTTACTGGCCAATATCAACGGTCAATACTTAGGCGAAGTATCCAAATATGCCCAATATCCGCTGCAAGCAAACCCAACCGACCAAACAGCTGTAGCCAACGCCTGGGAAGATATGGCCCAGCTTTTAGCTAGCGACGGTTCGCCCGAAGCTCTAACCCTCTTGCGCAAATACGGGGTAGAACAATGCCGCGTGTTTACGGATACGTCTATCACGTTAAAAGAACAACAAAAACTGGTCTGCGCCGGGATTATGCCTTTTTTAGCAGGAGCATTAACCAGCGGCAAAAGCGGAGCCGCCAACTATAACCCCACGGGAGAATATACCACCCCCGGAACTTACTTAAATAATTCCGGTCATGCCGGTTATATTTCCCCGGTCCAGGCCCAACAAAACGCCCGTAAACAAGCGGCAAAAAATCAAGCGTTCCGCCATTACGCGGCCACCATGGGGCTTTCTGCCGAGGCCATGTTAGCCCGTCACCTGTTCTTGCAAAGCATGGGGGACTTAAATGCCGAATCCGAATTGCGCCTAGACACCCACTTATATAAGGTGTACGCAAGCTCCAACCCTACCCCCAAACCCGGTTTTGAAATTACCGCTTATACACGCAATTCTGCCCGTTATAATGCCAAGCGCGAACGCCAAGACCGCACCCAATTTTGGCGTAAAGCTGGCCGCTGGGGAGATATCGCCGTCTTATTATGGTGTTTGTATGATGTAACCAAATGGCTACGTAACGGCGTAAAAATTGCCCGTGCGATGACCCAAGCTGCCACCATGGCCCGCAACGGTGCTACGGTGGCTCAGCGTGCCGCGATGCTTCGCCGCTTGAATATTGCGCCGCAACTGCGCACCCTTACCGGCTTAGGCACCAAAGTTAAAAACGGCATGGCACCTTCCGTACTGGCCGAACTGCCGCACTTTACTACAAACACCGTCCAACTGCCCAAATTTGAAGGCTTTGTGGAATCCGCCGGGAAACTGGTCGCCCAAAATATGCGCTTTAGCGCCGAAACAGGCGTGTTGGCCGCAGATATGCCGGCCCTTACGGATGCGGCCCATGGCGTTTACTCGGCCGAACAGCTAAACGCTTTTAACGGTTTATTAAATACGGCCGCCACCCAAACCAATACTCAATTTGCTAACCGTTCTGCCCTGCAACGCCTCTTTACCTTTAATAAAGATGCGTCGTACCGCTCTTACTTAACCCGCAATTTGTTGGACCTGCACCCAGCGCCCGGTATGACACAAGCCGATTTACATACGCTGGCGTTACAAGCATCCCGCTTGCCCGTACAGGTACCGCAAAACATAGCAGCTTTCAAAGCACCCTCCTTCTTAGAAACCGCAAACGGGGCAACGCAGCTTAATATGGGCTCCTTGACCCAACTGATGACCCGTGTGTTGGGCACGGCCCCGACAGCGGCTCAGCTTTCTCATACCGAAGGTTTATTAAATACGGCACTCGTCAACGCTAATGCCCAATTTTTAAACCGCAACTGGTTAGCCCGCCAATGGAGTTTCCTGCGCGGCACGAATGATAAAAAATACAAAAATATGCTCTTAGACAACGTGGCCGCCGAATTTGACAAAGACGGCAAAATGTTTTCGGACGTAACCCAATATAAGCTTTATCAAGGTATTACCAACTGGATTGAAACCGACCAAACGTTATCGGCCCCGGCCTGGAGCACGCAATTCCGTCATTTCGGCGCTGTTTCCCACGGCGGCAAATTTCACACCATGGGCACCACGTTACTCGCGCAGCCCGGTGCGGCTCCGGTAGAACTTCCTTTAGTGGTGCAAATGCAATTAAAACGTCCGTTCCGCGGTGGAATTAAAGGAGTTAGCAACAGCTCTTATCAGCGCGTTGTACTATCCGAAGACAAAGGCAATCTGTTCTTTGGCTTTGGTAACGATTTAAAGAATCCGGTTAAACCCAGCCAATTCAAACTGACCTTGGAAGAAACGGATATGCCCTCCTTAATCCGGGCCGCCCAAGGGTATACAGGCGCGCCGCTTGAAATCAAACTTACCTCGTCGGCTTCCGGCTCATTCCTCCCCAAACGTTGGACGGCTTTACAGCAAGCCCGTTTAGACGGCCGTTGGAATCCTATTCCCACGTTGTTCCGCGGGAAAAACAACATTTATGTCCATCGCATCCCCGTCAATATCCGTCAAGCGGACGGCACGCTTACCAAATTGCCGCTCACCTTTAAGGCGGACTCTTACTTAGGCTTACGCGGCGTTACCGCTGTATTAGAGGAAGGGGGAAACCTGGCCTGGTACCGTGGGGGCCATCTATTGCAAGCGCCCAAACTTACTTACAGCTTGCCCAAAAACCAAATTAGCCCGTTCTTAGGGATTTTACGCCAAGCTAACTTGAAAAATCCACTCCACCTTACGGCCTTGTCGGGTAAAAACAAAATTGAGCCGCTCATGTGGGCTACGGGGCTTAGTTTAAGCTCGGCCTCTACGGGTTTAATTGCCCCGTTAGAAAATGTGTATGGAGACCGCATTACCGAAATGGATAAAACGTGGATTTCGTTGGCGTTCCCGTATGTGCCGTCGTTAGCGGCACCGTTATTTTCGCCTCTCGTAATGAAAATCGGGGCACTGCGCACGCTGCAAATGGCGTTAGGTATTTCTACCGTCGGGTTAGGCTTTGCCGCTCTGAACGGTTTCCAAGGCAAAGTGGATAAAAACAATCCGCCACCGGTATGGCCGCTCTTTGTGTCTGGTATGGCGATTGGGGTATCGTCTGCGTTGTCACGTTCGGGGCTCAATTTACTCATTGACTCCATGGGCGGCGGCGGTACGCTCCTTAAGAGTATGGCTTACAAAAATATCGGCTCGTTTGCCTTATTACTGCCGCCGTTTGTAGCCAACTTTATTGATAAAGATATTGATTTCTCCCTTGCCTTCCCCGTATTAGGTGCACTCTCAGCCGCTGCATTAACGTGGGTATCTGCCTCGCGCATTAGCACAGCTATTGGTAAAGTGGACGGATTTATGCCGTTTGAACCGCTAAAGCTAACCCGCCCGCACATGTGGCTGCCTACTTTAAGCAAAAACACATGGACGGCCTTACAAGCCACGGGCAAAGAAGCCTGGAGCACCACTCGCTTGCTGGCCACCAAACAGGTGCTCCCGCTCGTACTAGCCGCCACGGCGTTTACCGGGTTTGAAGCCGGTGCCTTTAATAAGGCCGGCAACCAGCTGATCCGTCCCGTTGTCAAAAATGGTGAAATGCCCGATTGGATCCCCGAAAACAACCGCAACAACTATACGGCTATGCTTACCAACTTAAGCGTCATTACCTTCCCGCTTGTCACGCGCTTGACCGCCAAACCCGTCCTCAAATGGATGGCCAACGGCCGCGCGGGCGACGAATACCGCCATATGTTGCAAGCTTCGTTTGCCTTAAACGCTACGGGGGCCGGGCTCTTGTATGCCAACGGCTTTGACGGTTTTGGCAGCTTAGGTTTCTTAGGCATTGGGCTGATGGGTATGGGTACGGCCAATATGACCCAATCATTCCAAAAACTCTCTAACATCAGCGTCAAGAGCAGCGCCTATGCACAAAAACTGACACACGGGCTAACGGGTGCCGCCAAAACCTCTATGGAAAAGAGCCTAGTCACCAAAACCATGACGGGTTTCCCGGTGCAACAACTCGGTATTGCGATCGTGCCTACGATCGTCAGCAGCTATACGGACCGCCAAATCGCCGAAGGTACCATTGAAAAGAAAAATGCACCTCATTCCTCCATGTGGATTCCGATTGCCTCTTTGGCCTTGTGTTTTGGGCTCTCCATGCCGCATATCGGTTTAGCTCCGGCGCGCATTCCTACCGGATTATTCGGGCTCACGAAAGGAATTGTTGGTTCTTATCCGGGGGCCATTGACCAACTGCAACAACCGCAGTTCTACATTAAAGAGCCTTATTTTGGTACGCCCAACGGGTTCACGCCGCTACTGCATAACCCCATTTTAGACGCAGGTAGCATTATGCCTAGTCAAAAGGTTGTGGAAAAAATTGAAAACAAGTTGGAACGCGAGTCCGCTAAACCGACGTCGTTCATTCCCACCGGCCCGGAGGCGCAAACCCCGCAGGAGGCCCAAGCCGAACCTGAAACTCACACGCTATAGCAATATACGGATTCTCAGCACACAGCCCCTGCCTACGCAGGGGCTTTTTAGTGCAAAAAACGGATCAAAAAATACCCCCATACAGAATCGAACTGTAATCCCCTGCTTAGAAGGCAGGTGCTCTATCCATTGAGCTATGGGGGCAACAGTATTATTTTACAAAACTTGCCGGTAATTTGGCAAAAATTGTAAACTTATTATCAAAAAAATATTTGTTATAATATAGGCAAGTTTTTACAAGGAGGAATTGGTAAACTGCGCACCCGCGCAAAAAACACAATTTGAATTGCATTTTTGGAATTGTACCGCGAGGGTACAAAGAGGTCTTTAGATAACTGGAGACACTTGAGAAGTCCAAAAATAGCCAATTTTAGGCCTAATGGAACTTTTTTGAGGTGGTAGGGTCTAATTTAGGGGTTCAGACAGCAACTTTTTAATCAGTTTAATCCGTCTTTCCTTAATTAGACCTGAATGTATCCTTACTTTGCTTTTTAGCTGGCTAAAATAACCCTC
>JAZUSP010000046.1:0-29508 GCA_045606805.1 Elusimicrobiaceae bacterium
GGCCGTTAAAAGCCACTACCAGCGTCGAAGACCCTGAAACAAGTTCAGGGATAATCCTCATTTTACAACATCCCTTCATGGGTTTATCCTTTGCTTATTTTAGACCTTGTCACCAACAAAAAGTTCTATTAGACCTAAAACAGATATTTTCGGGGGCATATTTTCTCCTCTTTGTTTTTGAAATTTGCCCACAAAAACGGCTACTACAGTAGAGCTATCTACACTAACCCAACTATAACAGCCGTAGCCTGCCAATAAAATATGGCAAACATTCGACGCAAAACAAACGGGTAATTAGTCCGTTCATTTTGCGCCTTGAATTCGGCTGTTTTTGGAGTGTAGATATGCCACAAGGCTATCCGTTTCTTAAACGGTTCCAAAAACAGAATAAAATTGTATTTACATTATAACATAAAAAAGATTGTTGCCGGGGTAAAAAGTTTCATCACGCCCGCCGTTGTTTTTCCCCCTTGAAATTTTTTTGTTTCCGCTTATACTAGGTATAACAACAGGAGGACCGAACTAAAGAATGCTAACACTTATTACCGTCCCTTAATCCGCACCGGCTAGCAGGTGCGGGGAGAGGGGCGGTCCTTTTTGTGCCCGTACGCGCGAGCGTGCGCGTGCACATATAGGTTGACAGCCGCCCCCGGATAATGTTTTAATAATCATACGGGGTTGTATGTATGACAATTTCGTAACCAACTCTTGGAGGAATTATGGATATTAAAATTACGGCCAAAAACATCAAATTAACACCGGCCATTAAAGAATTTATCAACACCCGCGTAAGCAAAGTGGAAAACTATTTTGACAACATTGTTTCCGCCCAAGTGCTTATTTCCGTTGAAAAAAAGATCAACCAACGCGCGGAAATTATCTTGCACACGGGGGCTAAAACCACCATTAACGCCAGCGCGGTAGAAACCAACCTTTACAAGGCCATTGATGCCGCCGCCGTAAAGGCCGAAGCACAAGCTAAAAAAATTAAAAACAAAGCCAAAGCGCGCAAAGTTTCCAAAAAATCCGTCAAAACCTTGGAAATGGAACCGTTTGCCGAAGTGATGCTCCCGCAAAATGATGTTAAATTCTCCGTCATTAAGCAAGTGGAAGTAACCCCCATGAACCCGGAAGATGCCGCGTACGAAATGGAACGCCTGGGCTATTCCTTCTGGATGTTCTTGGACGAAGGATCCAAACAAATCAACTTAATCTTTAAACGCTTAGACGGCACCTACGGCCTTATTAAGCCGATTAAAAAGAAATAAGCAGAGGGTTTAAGTTGGAATTTAGAAAGTCCATTACCGTAGCAGAACTGCTCCAAGTGAAGGCACTTCACTTGGAGCTTGTCTGCGGTAAACGCTACATCCAGCGCGAAATTACCGAGCCGCGCGTCAACCGCCCCGGCTTAGCGCTGGCCGGACAGCTGGAAAACTTCCGCGCCAATGCGGTACAAGTTTTCGGGCGGAGCGAATTTTCGTTCTGCCAAAAAGAAAACAAAACCCGTCTGCGCGCCAACATTACCAAAATGTTAAGCGAAGGCGACGTGCCGTGCCTCATTATGACCGCCGGCTTAGACCCGCACCAAGCCATCCGCAAAGGCAGTTTAAGCGCCGACGTGGCTGTGCTAAAGACCGAGATGGAGTCATCCGACTTTTTGGCGGCTTTTTCCCGTTTTTTAGACGATAAACTCTCCCCTGTCACCCACTTGCACGGCGTACTGGTGGACGTGAGCGGCATTGGGGTACTTATCCGCGGCGACGCGGGTATTGGTAAAAGCGAGTGCGCGCTGGAACTTATCAAACGCGGACATATTTTAGTAGCCGACGACGTGATTGAAGTGCAAAAGCGCGGCCGCTATTTAATGGGCAGTTGCCCCGCCATGCTCAAGCACTATATGGAAGTGCGCGGGCTGGGCGTATTGGACGTGCCGCTCCTCTTTGGCGTGGGCGCCACACTAGACGAAACTAAAATTGATATGGAAGTGGTGCTTACTTCGCCCAATAATGCCCCCATTGACCGCCTGGGTGTGGAACAAAAAATGACCGATATTTTAGGTGTAGAAATTCCGTCTTTGGTGCTCCCGGTTACACCGGGGCGCAACTTGGCAGTGCTTATTGAAGTAGCCGCTTTAAACCAACAGCTTAAAAGCCAAGGGATTTTTTCGGCTAAAGAATTTAGCCAAAAGATTTTAGATAGAATGAAACAGGGTAAGAAAAATGAAAAAAAATAAACGCCGCATTTTTATCATTACCGGGTTAAGCGGGGCAGGTAAATCGCAAGCACTCAAAATCTTTGGGGATTTTGGGTTTTACTGCGTGGACAATTTGCCCCTGGCACTGTTTCAAAATTTTATCGAATATATTACCACCAGCACCGACCACGAAAATATCGCCCTGGGGATGGACATGCGCGAGGGGGACCGCTTAAAAGATTTACCTGCTTTAGTCAAAGCGATTAAAAGCCCGCTATACGACATTAAAATTGTGTTTTTAGATGCATCCGATGAGTGCTTAATCCGCCGTTTTTCGGAAACCAAACACCGCCACCCGATTCATAAAAAATTAGCGGCCGCTATTTCGCACGAGCGCGAGGCCCTGCGCGGAATCCGCACCTTAGCCGATAAAATTATTGATACCAGTGACCTTAAACTCGGCGAGCTTAAAGAAAAGTTGTCTATGCTCCTCAACTCTAAACGCACAGACGATATGCAAATTTCTGTCGTCTCGTTTGGGTTCAAGCACGGCATTTTAAAAGATTGTGACATTGTGATGGACGTACGCTTCCTGCCCAACCCTTATTATGTGCCGGCCCTTAAAAATAAAACCGGGTTGGATAAACCCGTGCAGGATTATATTTCTTCGTTTAAAGAGACTCAGGAATTTGCCACCAAATTTACCAGTTTAGTAAAATACTTAATCCCCAAATACATTAAAGAAGGGAAAAGCTATTTGACCATTGCCATGGGCTGCACCGGCGGACGCCACCGCAGCGTATTTATGGCACATGAACTGGCAAAAAGGCTTAACGAAGCCGGGCTGACCGCCTCGGAATTTCACAGAGATATAGGAAATTAATTATGGTAAAAATTGTGTTAGTCACTCACGGCCAATTGGCCAAAGAAATGTTGGGAACCGCCGCTTTAATTATCGGCAAACCGGCTGATGACGGCTTTGCCACGTTTGCGGTAACCACGGCGGCCTCCGTAGAAAAAGAAGCGGCTAAATTAAAAGCCCTCTTGGAAACTTGCCAAGACGGGGCCGTTATTTTAACCGATATTTTCGGCGGCAGCGCCACCAATATTTCGCTTACGGCAAGCAAAGATTTAACAAATTGCCACGTTATTACGGGGCTTAATTTAAGCATGCTCTTAACGGCCATTAACAGCCGCAAAAAACTAAATGCTAAAGAACTGGCGGAGAAAATTGAATCCGACGGGAAACGTGCCGTTATTAATGCCACAGAATTACTGATTAAGGGGCTGTAATGCCAATTATTTTTGCCCGGGTAGACGACAGGCTCATTCATGGCCAAATTGTGCAGGCCTGGCTGCCCGAATTAAACGTAGATGAGGTTTTAATCCCCTGTGCCACACACAGGGAGGCTTTGCTGAATAAAAACCTCTTACGTTTAAGTTTGCCGTATGAATATGAATTGACCATCTTGGATTCGCACCGGTGCGTACAATATGCTCACCACTCCAAAAAGCGTATTTTTGCGTTGGTAAGTACCCTGCAGGAATTGGCGGACCTCATTCAAGACGGCTTGCAAATTAAATCTGTAAACATTGGCGGGATGCATTTTAAAGACAATGCCCAAAAGCTGGCCGAAAATGTGTTTTTGGACGAAGATGATAAACGTTGGCTCAAAGTCATTAACGGGCTGGGGATCCGCATTGAGACGCGTGCTGTACCTAATTCCCAATCCGTTTCCTTAAGTGAGGTACTCCACAAATGACCGTGTTATTATGGCTGTGCTTAGCAGGCGCTTTACTGGAGATGGACACAACCTATGCCTTCCAACTGACGCTTTCACGCGGGATTGTGGCCGGGCCTTTACTGGGGCTGATCACAGGAGACATACTTACGGGCGTACAAGTTGGCTTATTTACGGAACTTTTGTTTATTGACATCAATCCCCTGGGCGGTATGTTGCCCCCCAGCGCGGCAGTATGTTGCACGATTACGTTGGCTTTTTGTTTATTACAAATCCCGGTTTATTTCTCGTTCTTTTTTGGGGTGCTAGCAGCTATTTTATTTTCCGTGTCTGAAATTTATTTCCGCAAACGCCGCAGTAATTGGTTAATTCGTCAAGAACAAAAAATTCACTATAAACCCGCTTATATTAATAACGTAATTGTACGGGCGCTAGGGATGTCGCTAACTGGAAATTTTTTATTTGTATTTGTGTTTTGCTTGCTTTTCGGCCCGGCGTTTGCCCAACTAGTGCCCCTCTTGCCTGAACAAATGCAAGTGGCCGGCAAATTTGCCTATATGGCCGTACCGTGGATCGGGCTGGCTACACTTATTTCGGCTTTCCGGCTCAAAACGAGGTAATTATGATGAACTTTAATATGCATTTGCGCTTGTTTGTCCGTTCCTTTTTTATTCAAGCCGGGTGGAACTTTGCCAAATACCAAAATGTAGGTTTAGCATTTACCATGTATCCGTTTTTACGGGCGTTATACACGCAAGACAAAGAAGCTCTGCCTTCGGTGTTGGACCGCTATTTGGAAAATTTCAATACGCAGCCCATGATGGCGTCCTTTTGCATAGGCGCGTTAGCTAAACAGGAAGAACGCTTAGCCCGTGCTAGCACCTTGGCCGCCTATCAGGAAAGACTAAGTGAATGGAACGGTATTAAGCGCAGCTTGTCTATTACTTCAGCCTCCATTGGCGACCGCTTATTTTGGGGCACCTTAAAACCATTTACCTTGCTACTGGCACTGTGTATTTGGTTGCTCGTTGGCATCAATTTTTTTGAAATTGACATCCCCGGCTCGTTTACATGGTGGAACTTCTTTGGGGCGGTACTGGCCGCTTTTGTAACTTTTAATGCGATTGCGCTCTTTGTAAAATGGCAAGGCATTACGCTAAGTTATTTTGCAGAAAACAACGGCTGCTTCGGCCTGACGCAGTTTGATTGGAACAAAACAATTTATAATGCCAAACGTATTGGAATTTTGATTTCCGTCATTTTACTGTTATGGGGTGTTTATTATTTTGTCAGCGGCATTAAAGAATTGTGGGGTGTGTATTTTATTACCCGCAGTGTACTGGTACTGTTTTTTGTAAGCATCAGCTTAATGACGCGTGATTTACGCATCCCAAATATGTACTTATATATTGCTGCCATGGTAGCGTTTTGTTTAGTGAGCTTATTTTAATTATGGTACAGAAAGATTTAAAAATTATAAATCGCTTGGGCTTACACGCCCGTCCTGCTGCTTTAATTGCACAAACTGCGGCCGGGTTTGCCTGCAACATTGAACTGACCAAAGATAACGTGACTATTAACGCAAAAAGCATTATGGGAGTCATGATGTTAGCGGCAGAGTTTGGTTCCAGCGTGCGCATTACCACCAACGGAACCGATGAAGAACAAGCTGCTCAAGCGATTGAAAAACTATTTAACGATAAATTTAATGAAGAGTTTTAAGGTATCTGTATGCTTGTATTAAAAGGAATCCCCGCCAGCCCTGGTATTGCTATTGGTAAAGCCGTTTTACTGCCCGGGGAAACGTTTACGGTTTCTAAGCATTATATTGCATTGGAGGCCGTGGCAGGGGAACTGCGCAAATTTGAACATTCCCTCCAAAAAACCATGCAAGAGTTGGATGAATCTGCCACCAAAGTACGCGCTACGTTGGGACCCGAGTATGCTAGCCTCATGGATACCCATAAACTTATCTTGCAAGACCCGGCCTTAAAAGATGCCGTTATTCATAAAATTCAAAATGACTATTTAACGGCACACTCGGCCATTTCACTTACCTTGCAAGAACTCGCCGCCAATTTTGATAAGATTGAAGACCCCTTTTTCAAAGAGCGTCGCAACGATATTTACGACGCCGGTAAACGCCTACTTGCCAATTTGGAAGGCAACAAAAAAGACTTTTTGGCCTCTATTAAAAAGCCGTCTTTACTGGTGGCGCACGATTTATTCCCGTCGGACACCATTGCTCTGCCCGAAAACCAAATTTTGGGATTCTGCACGGACGTGGGCGGCAAAACCAGCCACACGGCACTACTGGCGCAAAGTTTAAACATTCCGGCTGTGGTAGGTTTGTCCACCGCGTCTAAAGACGTAGCCAACGGCGACGTGTTGATTATCGATGGCGAAAACGGCCTTTTGGTCATCAATCCGGACCGCTACACCCTGGCTAATTACCGCCAAATTAAACGCGAACTTAAAAAGACCGAATCACTTTTAAAAACCATTAACCACTTGCCCGTTGTTACGCAAGACGGCCGGCGCGTACATTTGTACGTCAATTATGACCCGCGCACAGACAACAAATATAACAAAACCTTAATTACCGATGGGCTGGGGCTACTGCGCACAGAATTTTTGTTTATGAATACGCCCGTGCCGCCGTCCGAAGAAGCCCAATACAAAATTTATTTGGCCGTAGCCAAACGTTTTGATATGCGCCCGGTTACTATCCGCCTGGCAGATCTCGGCGCCGACAAAATGCCCGATTTTCCACTGGATGAGTTAGATGATGACGACAACCCGTTTATGGGTTGCCGCGGGGTGCGCTTACTCCTCAAAAACCCGGAAATTTTACACACCCAACTACGCGCCATTGTGCGCACCGCGTGTGAGGTGCCCGCGCAAGTAAAAATTATGATTCCCATGGTGTCTTCAGTGGAAGAAGTACGTCACGTGCGCACGGCCTTTGATAGAGTGCTGGCCGAATTTGCCCAAGAAGGCAAAAAGCCGCTTAATAAAATTGCCCTGGGCGCCATGATTGAAGTACCCGCCGCCGCCATTGCCTTAGATGGTATGATTGGCGAGCTGGACTTTATTTCTATCGGCACAAACGATTTAATCCAATACCTAGTAGCCGTGGACCGCGTCAACCCCGAAGTGGCTCACATGTACGACCCGTGCCACCCGGCCGTCGGCCGCACGATTCACAGCATTATCCAAACCGCCCACAAACGCGGCAAATTTGTCTCTATCTGCGGCGAAATTGCCTCAGATGCCAAGATGTTGCCGCTCTTAGTAGGTTGGCAGGTGGACGGTTTATCCGTCACGCCACGCATGTATTTGCGTGTAAAAAACAATATCCGCAACTTAAATTTTGAGCATTGTTCGGACCTTGCCCAAGCCGCTCTCTTAATGGGCAGCTCGGCCGAAATCCGCAATTTAGTAGAAGATAACAGCCATGAAAATCCGTAATTTTTCCATTGTAGCTCATATTGACCATGGAAAGACCACCCTTTCCGACCGCATTTTAGAAGATACCGGCACCGTTCCCAAGCGCAAAATGCAAGCCCAACTTTTAGACGGCATGGACTTAGAACGCGAACGAGGTATCACAATTAAAGCCAAAGCCGTGCGTATCCAGTACAAAGATTACATATTAAATTTAATTGATACCCCCGGCCATGTGGATTTTTCGTACGAAGTGGCGCGCTCACTCCGTGCGTGCGAAGGCGTTTTGCTACTGGTAGATGCATCGCAAGGGGTGGAAGCGCAAACCGTGGCCCACGCGCATTTGGCGCAAAGTTTGGGGCTTAAAATTATCCCGGTGATGAACAAGGTGGACTTGTCGCAATCCGACGCCGACGCTTCGGAAGAACAACTCTGGGACATTTTGCGCGAGCCCATTGAAGCCGAACGCGTCAGCGCTAAAACCGGCATGGGCATTGAACATCTATTAGACCGCATTATTACGGATATTCCCGCGCCGTCTGGCTCGGCAGATAAACCGCTACGCGCACTTATTTTTGACTCGTATTATGACGCGTTCCGCGGTGTGATTATGTATATCCGCTTGGTGGATGGCACACTAAAACCGGGGCAAAATATTCAGTTTATGTCCTCGGGTGCCACGTACAAGGCCGAAGAAATCGGCTTTATGACGCCTAAACAACTGCATAAATGCGATAGTTTATCAGCCGGCGAAGTGGGTTATTTAGCGGCCGGCATTAAAGACATTCACCAAGTAAAAGTGGGCGACACGATAACCCTGGCCGAAAACCCGGCTAAGGAGCCTCTTCCCGGGTATGAAGACGCCAAGCCGGTGGTGTTTGCCAGCATTTTCCCCGTGGAAACGACCGATTTTCCATTGCTGCGCAAAGCACTTGAAAAACTGCACTTGTCCGACAGTTCTTTTCAATACCAAAGCGAAACTTCTAAGGCCCTGGGCTTTGGGTTTCGCCTGGGATTCATGGGCATTTTGCACATTGAAATTGTAAAAGAACGCTTAGAGCGCGAGTTTAATTTGTCGTTAATTGCCACGTCGCCAAACGTGGTGTATCACGTTAAATTTACGCCGCGCAAAACCCACTCGCAAGAACTGGCTGCTCTCCCGGAAGCACCCGACGACCCCGGATACAAAATTATTGATAACCCGGCCAACTTTCCACCCTACGGTGACATTCTTGATATTAAAGAGCCCGTTATTCATATTACAATTGTAACGCCCGTGGAATTTATGGACGGGGTAATGACTCTCTTAAAAGAAAAGCGCGGCACGTTTATGAGTATGGACCACCTCTCTAACCAGCGCGTCATTATTAAGTATGAAATGCCCATGGGCGAAATGGTTATTGATTTTTACAACAAGTTAAAATCCGTTTCCAAGGGGTATGCCTCGTTTGATTATGAGGTAGCCGGTTTTAAGAGTTCTAATGTCGTACTCATGGAAATTTTATTGCACGGCACCCCCGTAGATGCTCTTTCTACCGTCGTACACAAAGACAAAGCCCAAACCATTGGCCGCGCGTTGTGCGCCAAATTGAAAGAGCTTATCGGCCGCCAACAATTTGAGGTAGCCGTGCAGGCCGCCATTAACGGTAAAGTGATTGCACGCGAGACCATCCCCGCTTACCGCAAAGACGTCATTGCCAAGTGTTACGGCGGCGATATTACGCGCAAACGCAAACTACTGGAAAAACAAAAAGAGGGTAAAAAGCGCATGAAATCTATCGGCAGTTTAAACATTCCGCAAGAAGCGTTTGTGGCCATGCTTAAAATTGACGAGGAATAGATTTGCTGATAGCATGTCTAGTTCTAGTAATAATACTCCCAACTCCCCGGCTTTGTTTGCGGCTCATTCAACCCGGATACTAAACGGCATACATGTTGCTGGAGTGTATCCGTGGCATTAGCAGAACACATCATTCGTCCTACTTTCCCATTTGTAACATTTCTTTGGTGCCGAGGACCGTTTGTTGTAACACATTGTAAAGACATTGAGGAAACATCTCCCCATGCTGTACAATTTCCCCACGGATAATTATATCCTTCTGAAGAGGCAGAACGCCCCGTACTAGTAGGAGCAGGCAAATCAATATCTAACTCATCAAAATAAATCGCATAACCTCCTGTAGTCAAATAATGTGTCTGTTGTCCCTTGACCCAAACATCGCCCAGCGTCACCGCTTGTTGATAGCGCGCCCTCATAACAGCCGCCCGGTACTGCGGCACGGCCACCGCCGCCAAAACACCAATGATAAGCACCACTACTAACAGCTCAATTAACGTAAAACCGCGGCCCGTTATAAAATTGGATAATCCCTGAACTCGTTTCAGGGTCTTCGACGCTTGCTGTTTTATAACGACACGCGTGGAAGATCCCAAAACAAATTCGGGAATAATTTTATTATTAGTTACTATATTTTTTGTATTTTTCATTTTCATACTCCTTTCGGGTTAATTTTTAATTTTTACGCGTCGGGAGTATAAAAATACGGCCTTTTTGCTTGACCAAAACCAAGTGTATCAAACAAACAGCCGTGGCTTACCACAAAAAAGCGGCAAACGCTCGGCACAACACAAACGGGTAATTAGTCCGTTCACGTTGTGCCTATTAGCGGCTATTTTTGGACTTGGTTTTGGCCTTGCGGCACGTACGTATCTTTTACGCTTCCAAAAACAGGTAAAAATTGTCTTTTACTCCCCCTCTATTGTAACATAATTTCTTCCTAATGTGGCGCATTTCGTCGTTGCGTGCCTCCTTACGTACTTGCGGCCCTTTTGGCCGCTTAGTGGCGTACGCTACGTAGGCATGCGCCTAGAAATACACCACATTATTTCGAAATTATTCCGGGTTGTTCATTTGTACGGCTTACTTACGAATTTTAATTTCCCTTATTCTTCCGCTATATTTGCTAAAATATCAATATGATTTTAGAAGGTAAAACGTTAGCTGCGCAAATCCGTGAGCCCTTAGCAAAAAGGGCCGCCGCCGTGCACCAAAAAACAGCGCGCGCCATTAGCTTGGCCGCTATCGGTTCCACCGACGATTACGGCGCACACATGTACCTCAAAAAAGAAGTAGCCGCGGCCGAAAAAATAGGCCTGCAAACCCAAATTTTTGAAATAAATAACCAAACCCCGGCGGCCGATTTTGTAGCCCTTGTTCAAAAACTCTCAGAGGACCCGAACACCGACGTTATTTTAATCCCGCGCCCGTTGCCTGCCCATTTAGCGGCTACGGATTATGCCGCCCATTTGGCCCCGCAAAAGGACGTGGACGGCATGTCCAACGTCAATATGGGAAACCTGTTTTTATGCAAAACCTGGGCCGAAATAGAAGCCCTGCCCGGCTTTGTACCGTGCACGGCTATGGCCGTAATCAAATTGCTACAGTTTCATAAAATTCCGCTGGCCGGCAAAGAAGTGGCCGTGATCGGCCGTTCCTCTACCGTCGGGCGCCCGCTCGCGCACCTACTCACGTGTCAAAACGCCACAGTTAAAATTTGCCACCGCCAAACCGATTTGCCCCGCGCCGTAAAAGACGCCGATATCGTCTGCTCGGCCGCCGGAACGCCCGACCTGTTAAAAGCCGCGTGGCTCAAACCCGGCGCGGTAGTCATAGATATCTCCACCAACTGGCACAACAACCAGCTGACCGGAGACACCGACCCGGCCGCGCTTACCGCGCGCGGAGTCAGTTATTCCCCGGTGCCCGGCGGGGTGGGGCCAGTAACGCTTGCGGTACTGCTTGAAAATATGGTACGCTCAAGAGAGAGGAACTTATGAAAAAACTAGCGGTTTTCAGCATTTTTATAGTAGCGATTAGTTTTTTAGCCGCGTGCAAATCCGAGCCTTCACGCGAAATTAACGGTGAGCGCTACTCCAAAAAAATCTATCTTACCAAAGAAGATTACCTGGAAGATTTGCAACAAACCGCACAGCGCCGAGAGTTGCAACCCAATAAAGAATCGGAATATATTTTTAACGTGGTGCCGCAAAAAACGGAAGACACCAACGTTTATTTCTTTGATAAACGCCAACAACCCAAAGTACCCGGCGAATATACCAAACAAGATTATAGAAACGAAAAACGCCTGTGGAAAAAACCCAAACGCTACACGCCCGAACAATACTACGGCATGCAAGGCGGCGGCGGTAACGACGGCGGTGCCGGAAGCGAAGAAGATTCTTACTAAATTACCCCCCCCCGCAACTGCGGGGGTTTTTAATGCAAAAAATCGGCAATTTTATCGGTAAAAATACCGTCCGCGCCTTGCGTGGCCAGGCAGGAGGCTAACGCTTTATCATTAACGGTATAACAATACACGTTGAGGTTATGCGCATGGCACGTTTGCGCGATTTGCGGCGTAAAACGCGTGTAATTGATATGCACGCTTTCGGCCTTTAAAGCCAAAGCTTCTTGCACGTTAAAAGTGCGCGTAAGCTGCCCAATACGCGCTTGCGGGGCCAACGCCCGCAACCGTTGTAGCGTGGGATAATCAAAACTGGAAAATAAAATTTTAGGCAGTAGCGCCGCGGGCAATGCGTTTAAAAGTGTTTCCTCCAAGCCGGGGTAGCAATTATCATCATTTTTTAATTCTATGTTAAGTAGTTCTAAGCCGGGCATAACTAGCGGCAAAATTTCACTGAGTAACGGCACATAAGCGGGCTCTTTACTAAACGGATTTTTAAGCGGATATTTTTGTAAATCGGCGGCCGTTAAGTCTTTAAGTTGCACATCTATCCCCGCCGTACTTAAAAGCGAATAATCGTGATGCACGGCCAAGGTACCATCTTTTAACAGGTGTACGTCCAACTCAAAACAACGCGCCCCTTGCTGGTGTGCCAACGCAAAGGCATCCGCCGTATTTTGAACACGCTGGGTATTGGCCCCGCGGTGGGAAAAGTAAATCATAGTTATATTTTAAAAAATAATAACTCCTTTGCAAATAAGACCTCTAAAAGAAACTGTCAATTCTCTCTCTGTACCATCCACAAGCTTCTTTATTTCATGCACCGCGAATGAGGCAACCCAAGATAACAAACAATAAAAAGGCGCCCTTTTGGAGCGCCCTATTATCTCAAATAACTAGGCTAATCAGCCGGGATCTGTGCGGCAGGCGGCAAATTATTGCCACGATGGAAGAATTTTTTTACATGGGTTATTAGTTTCTTCCACGGTTGACTAAATACTTTTACAAAGGAAGAATTTAACATCATCCCCGGTGTTAACACTAAGCTGGCCACTAAAGCCGCACCGGCATACCATAAGTCAAGAGGCATACCAACTTTATCTGCCGTAATATAGCCCGCAGGGATAGTCCCCAAACCAGCCACCCCCATCGTTAAAGCCAAGATGGAAGAAATTTCACGGTTTTGCTTGGGATATTTATTCATAATGTAATCATACATTTGGGAGAAGAAATTCCCCACCCCCAAACTGGCAATTGCCGCCCCAGTAATAGCCATGGGAACACTCGTTCCGGCCATTGCCATAATCGCTGTACCGATAGCTGATAAAGATGAACAGAACAGATACATCGTATCCGGGCTGATGCGGCGGCTGATCCAGTTTCCGCCTAAACGGCCAATAATTAACGGTACATATAAGGAGGTAGCCATTACAAAGTTAGCTAGCTCCCCATTTACTAAATCTTTCATCGTTCCGGCAAAGGAACTGGAAATACCAAATTCATGTATGGTAGCCAAGGTCATAGCGGTAGATAAAGTTCCTACCCCCGGTGCTTTAAGCATTTTCCACATATTCTTGAAAAGATTTTCTTGAGCTTTAATAGAAACCGATACGTCAGCTATCCGTTGTTGGGCTTGTGCCGCAGGCACATGATGCCCTTTGATTAGGCTACTTTCCAAATCGGCTAGAATATGTTCCTTGGCCTCTTGGTAAAATTCTTTTTTCTTTTCGGCCGGATTCATTTTGATATGGGCAAAAGCTAAGGCATCTAACGAATCTTTAAATGAACGGGCTACATCGTCAATGGTGTTTTTGGTTACTTTTTGCCCCGCTAACGCCTTGGCACCTGTTTTAAGCATATTGGTCAGCATTTGCTGGCTTTGCAGTAAGTTTTTAGCTGTGTAAGCATCCCGCAGTTTGGAACGCAATACCTTCCACATTACATACGAACTGTATGCTGCATACAATGGGAAACTGGCCGAATAATCAATCCCCAAGTCAATTCCAGTTGTCAACAACGTGCCGTATTGAATCAAAAATGGTGATGCCAAAAACAACAATGTACCCACATTTTTATATATAAATCCTTTGTTGTATAACACTAAGTCCCGTAAGGACATTTCGGACTTTTTTGTAAAAAATTCTTTAAACCGCTTTGTTAGTAATGCCACTCCCTGCGTTTGCAAACCTTTTTGCGCCTTTACTTTTGTGACTTTTTTATCGGCACTGGCAAGGACTACTTCCCCGCGGTTAGCGCGGATGAGCATATTGGAAACCAATTGTTTAATAATACTGGCCCCACTCATTAAGAGCAATGCACTCACAAACAATCCTTTTTGCACCGGGTCTAACGTGGCCCCTTCCACAAACCCGTTAAATCCGCCTAACGTAGCCAATATCCCCGCCCCTACGGACATTCCTAACGACAACGTGAGCAAATTCTTTTCGCCGTATTTTTTTAGTGCCGGGGTCATCAAGGAAGCAAAACCAGGCATCACATAGTTAATACCCATCATTAAACTCTTAGCATCGGCTTCACCCATGCCTAGCGAGTTATACACCACACTGCCCATCGTTTTACCTAAACTTACGTTAGTAAGTGAAGCATCACGCGCCACCATATTCACACGGTTAGACGTAGGCGAAAGCACAATGTTAAAGCTGTGTTCTTTTTCCAGGTGCGGCAGCAGGGCTACTACATGTTGCACTTGATGTTTCGGCAGACGCACATAATACTCGCTTGGCAAAGGAGTTAATTCTTTACTGCCGGGCAATTGCATCCAAATTTCACCATTGTTTCTAAGGACCAATTTAGCATCTGTTAGCAAGTGCTGTGTATAGGTGCCCGAAACACCCAGCTGTTCTTCCATCCAGTGGGAAAAAGCTTGGCTCATTTCGCGCGCCCATAGCGGTTTGCCTAATTGCACACTTACTTCTAACGGTAAAACATTCCCATTTTTATCATAAACCGGCTTCGTAATCGTTTCATAATTGACGTTAGCCGTATGTTCCAATTTTAAACGCAAATTTACACCGGCTTTTTGGGCCGCTTTTACAAGTGCCCCCACGTCATTATTATATAAGGCCATGTAAAAGTGACCCATTTTAATAGGTTCTTTGCCATGATCATGCAGTTCAATAATGTATTTATTTTCAAAACCGGGATCCTCATGGAAAATTACCCGGTCATACCCATTAACCGATAAACTACCGCCAATACTAAACGTAATCGGGGTTTCTTGTTTATTTCCGGCCGCGTCCATAATTTCCACTGGGAATGTTTTACGGTCAAATTCTTCGTTACGTTTAAAAATCTTTTGGGTATTGCTAGCCTCTTGCTTTACGCCCGAAGCGGAGGTAGTTTCTGCCGGTTTTACACTTGCGATCGTTTTTTCTTCAGCAGCCGCCGGGGCATTAACTTGTTGCGTGGGAGTCGGAGCCTTTAAGTTGACCCATTTTTCCGTAGCGGCCAAAGACGCATCCGCGTGCAAGCGGTTGGGTACAAAACCAACGCTTAAAAAAGCGGCTAATTTTTCATCAGCCGCTTTTAAGGAATTATTTTGCAAAGAGGACGGGATTTCTACGGGCAACTCTTTAGCACGGATATAAGCCGCCGTACCTGCTAACGTTTCGTCATTCGCCCCTAGAGTAAATAACGTGCCGAGTTCCTCGTACGCCTGCATACGCAGTAGCCCGCGCGCCGCAATCAAAGCCGCGGTGTTTTCAAATAGAGTGCCTTGCGCTTGTTTATAAAAATCTAAGAGGATAGGGGCATTTTCTTTTGTGCCTACTAACCCTAAAGCCGAAGCATCCGCCAATACCTGTTGTACCGCTATCACATTGGCTTTGGTCGTATTTTTAGCGGCATAAGCTAAAAAGCCCGCTAAATCGGTTTGCGGTACCGCTAATACTTGATGGGCGTTTTTAAGTTGGAATTTATAAGCTTTTACGGCTTGGGAACGCTGGGCCGGGGTTACGGCACCGGGCACTAAAGAGAGGGAAACAAATTCATTGCGTAGGACCGACGCCCGCAGCGCGGCGGGTTTTTGTAAAATTTGGCTGGCAAGCCCGTTTACATTCCCTGCTAAAATACGAGCTTGCAAGGCATTGGGGGCAAGGGTGCTTTGAGCAATTTGGCGGTTTACTTGGGCTGTAACCCGGGCCGATAAGGCTTTGCGGTTAACTCTACGGCTCATACCTTTTACAACACCGCGGCCGACTTGGGCCTGCGCCAAAGCCGGTGTCATGCTGCTTACCAAGATACTTACGCTCAGTACGAGCGAAAGAATTTTATGCATAAATGCGTTTTCCTCTCTTATATATAATCGCAATTTAAACGGCAAAAAAACAGGGCCAAAAGTCCTAATTTAAAGAATCTTTTGGCCCTATATATCAATATCACAAATTGTTTAATGCACTGCAGGTATATAGAATAAGTTACGGTTTGCTTGTTTTTAAAATGTTGTGAAAATAAAGATAAGAAAATGGAAAAAAGAAGACTAACCCACAGCGTTTGCGGATTTTTCCGCCGGGGCGCGCACAAACACACAAATTGGGTGGTGTTGTACTGATACATAACAATTTAACCTTCTCCACTAATATATTAGGAAATTTGGAAAGACCACGCAAGGGAATTTGGACCTACCCCCAAAATAGGCCCTATTAACCAAAAAAATCTACCGCATCTTACGGGGCAAAACCTATAGTAAGCTGATTTTTTCAAATTTGCATTTAGTTTGCGGGGAAAAGTTGGAAAATATCACCGGGTTTTATACCTTATTAACTGAAAAAATCCACCGCCGTGGGCAGTAACACTTCTTGCATCACGGTCAGCGCAAACGAGTCCGTCATCCCGGCAATATAGTCGGCAATGGCGGTGTCAATTTCGGCGGCGTTCTCTTTATAAAACCCGCGCATGGATTTTAAATAATTGCCAAACCCGCGCGCGGCTTGTTGCGGCTCGCGCGCGTAGGATTCGTAATCAAATTGATGCCGCGCAAACAGCGCGCGGAAATAATCAAACACGTCGCGCAAACATTTCGTTACAATCTCTTTGCGCCGCAGCATATCCTCGTTGCAGTAAATACGCTGGTAGTTAAAATCGCGCAGTTGGGAAATCAAATTAAATTTTTCGTCGGAAAACCCAATGCAGTCTTTATCTTTAGAGTGGCCGATTAAATCGAGCGTGAGCGTATTGATAATTTCCCCGTTGGACGTGCCCATCTCTTTGCGCACGTCTTGCGGGATATCGGCGCGGGTAATCAAATCGGCCTTAATGGCGTCCTCAATATCGCGCCCGAAATACGCAATTTTATCAGCCAAGCGCACAATGCACCCCTCGTACGTGGACGGCATTTGCGTACGCCCGGTAATGGTTTCCAAATCGTTAGGCGTTTTAGCGGGGCGCAAGGCGTTGTTGTGGAAATCTTCGCCGCAATGGCAGATGATACCGTCTTTGACGGCAAACGTCAAATTGAGCCCCTCGCCGTAGTTGGCAATGTGTTCTACCACGCGGTAGCTGTTGAGCTCGTGCAAAAAGCGTTTATTCGGTTTTAAACACGCGTCGATGGCGCGTTCGCCCTCGTGCCCGAACGGCGCGTGGCCGATATCGTGCCCTAAGCCGATCGCATACGCCAAATCTTCGCTCAGTTCCCAATTCCCGCTTTTGTTTAGGCCGCGGCAAATGGTAGCCGCAATCGTGGCCACGTGGAGCACGTGCTCAATGCGCGTGCAAATATGGTCGTTCTTTGGTGCAAAAAACACTTGTGCTTTGTGCTTTAGCCGGCGAAACGGCAACGAATGAATGATTTTGGTTTGATCTCTAAAATACTCGTCGCGCAAATCGGGCGTGTGCGCGTGCGTACGTTTTAAATAGATTTCATCGGAAAATGGGTTTTTTATCATAAAATTATGATACCATAATAGTAGGCTTACGTATAGAGGACATATTATGAAACCAGTTGTTTTTTCCGGCAGTTTTGACCCCGTCACCAACGGACATTTGGATTTAATCAAACGCGCCCGCGCCATTTTCGGTGCTGTGGTAGTGGTTGTTTTTCATAACGCACAAAAACAAACCAAATTCACAGTGCAAGAGCGTGTGGCTTTGTTAAAAGAAGCCCTGTCCGGCGAAGAAAACATCACGGTAGATAGTGCCGACGGCTTACTGGCCGACTATATGAAAGCCCACGGTTACACCACCGTGGTGCGCGGCCTGCGCTCGGCGCACGATTGGAACCACGAACGCACCAACGCCTATTTCAACAAACGCTTTTACCCGGCGTTGGAAACGGTATTTTTGCCGGCTGACGAAAAGCACCAATTTATCAGTTCTTCGGCCGTAAAAGAAGCCGCGGCTTACGGGGCGGATATTATGGACCTAGTCCCCCCCTGCGTGGTTAAAGCACTTAAAAAATGAATATCCACCGGAGTCAAAGCCGGGGGCAGGTTTAAAACTACTCAATTACGGATACGTCGGGTTTGGCAAGGTAACTCCGTACGTGTCTTTACAAGCAGTTATTTTTGCAGATGCTACTGGGATTTCCGGATGTGCACTTACCCATAAGCATCCAGCTTTGCCACTTACATTAACTATATATGGATCGCTAGCTTTCATGCGTCTAAATATCACCTTGGGGCCGTCATCCCCTAGCGCTTTATTTTCTTCAGCACCACCTGCATTATAGCTACCGTATATGCCCATATCGCACGTGGAAGGAGCACAGTATCCAAACACCCCTCCTGCCAACGTATAACAATATTGATCATCAATATCGCAATTACCCGGCATTTCAACCGTTCCCACGCGATTTTTTCCTGTCAAATACACCATCCCACTTGCCGGCCATCCGTTTTCCAACAGGTAGGCATCGATGGCTTTTTGGGCTGTATTAAATATAACGTCCCACTGGGCCAGGCGGCTTTTTAGTACGGCCTTTTTGTACTGCGGCACAGCAATAGCCGCCAAGATGCCAATAATCAGCACAACAACGAGCAGTTCAATCAGCGTAAACCCGAAAGACATCTCCCTCCCTGGTGGAGGGAGTACCGCCGAAAGGCGGGGTAGGAGGGGCAAAATAGGGTTTACCTTATTAGCCCCTCTTTTTGTCGCTAACGCGACGTTTTCCCCACAAGGGGGACAAATATCAACATTTACATTTTCGTTTTTCATACATATTCTCCTAAGTTTAGTTTCAATTTACTGCCTTTGGAAAATATGTTTACAAACCCCTCGCGGCCCCAAACTTTTATTTTTACTCCCAAACGTTTGGCGCGGGCATTGGCCGTGCGCATACGCACAAAACGGCTATTACCGTGAGCTTCTCTAAGCAACCCAAGTATAACAGCCGTAGCTTCCCATATAAAATGGAAAACATTGGGCACACAAGGGTGGCCGCCCTCGTGTGCCTTAAACGACTGTCTTTGGACTTAGAGAAGGCCTTTGTTTCTCAAAGGCGGTCCGTATTCTACATACGGTTTCCAAAAACAGGAAAAATTGTACCTATAGTATAGTAAAACAAAGCTAAAAAATCCAGCGTCCTGTTTGGTGGGGGCCTAGGCCCGCCTAGGTCCAAAGACCCTGTTTTTATATCTCCAAAAACCGCATACTATAAGTGTAAGAGGAATTTATGAAGAAAATTTTTACAGCACTCATATTATCGGTTCTATTTATCCCCGCCGTGCTGACGGCAAACCCGGTGGATCATATTCGCTTAGCGGCCACGCTGTCGGCGCAAACCTCGCAAGGGGTGGATGCTTATTTATCCGCGCCGGACGAATACGGCACGCCGTTGGTGCTTAAATTGGCCCGTCAAGGCGACGTGAAAACCTTGCAAAGCTTAGCCGAGTACCCGTCCACCGGCAAATTTTTATTGGCTACCGACAAATACGGCAATAACCTTTTTCACGTGGCTAAAAACGCCAACACGGTGCAAGTGCTTTCCTCGTTAATCCGCCAGTATTACGGGGCCAAAGCCCCGCGCCAAATTGAGCAATTAGCCAATACTAAAAATAAACTCGGCGAAACCCCGCTGCACGCCCAAATTAACGCCGCGCATGCCGATACGTTCCGCCCCATTTACCGCTATACGTCTTTAAAAAAGAAAAATGATGAGGCCACCCGCCAATTAGCCCGCTTGCAAGGCGCTGATGAACGCCTCTACGCTCAACACAAAGCCATATACTGCCGGAATGTTGTGGATGCAGGCTCTGCCAATGGCGTAACGCTTTTACAAGCGGCGCAGGCCCAAGTTCCCTACAACCCGCAAATGGCGCAAGTCGCCGGCATGATTAACCGCGTACTGCCGTGTTTGGCGCAAAACTAATTTGGTATAAAATGCAAACGGGCGGAACTTTTTAGTTCCGCCCGTTTTTTGCGTACGTAAAATCTCAAGCCGCCGGGAACATAGCCGCTTTTACCTCGGCCCCCATGGAGGACGGCACCCCGTTTTTGTCCACACATACCAAGGTCGTTTTACCTTTGGTGCATAAACGGCCGTTTTGGTTGGTAATCACGTTTTCAAACACAATTTTAATGTCCGAAATTTCTAGCACTTTTGTGTCCACGGTAATCACATCCCCATAGCGCACCGGATACTTATATTCCACCTCTTGCCGGGCCACTACAAAAAATTTCCCGGCTTGCATTAAGGCCGGCACCGAAAACCCTTTCTGTGCCATATAGAGCGTACGGGCTTCTTCAAAGTATTTCAAATAGTTAGCGTAATAAACTACGTTGCCGCAATCCGTATCATGATAAAAAATAGTTTTTTGCATACCTTTCCTCTTTTGCGTAAGATTTCATATAATAAATTATACTTGATTTACCGGGTGCCCGGATATGAAAACCGAAGAAATTATAGACCGCTTGCGCAATCCACAGAAATATAACAAAGTAACCGTTGCCAAACAAACAAAAGAGCAAGCGGCGCAAGTAGTACGCACGCAAAACCACACGTTTCTAAATATGTTGGGAATTGGGATTACGGTTGGTGTACTGGGTATAGCCGCTATTGTGTGGCTGGTCACGTTAAATGCTAAAAACCGGGCCGAAGACCTTTCTGCCGCGCTGGACCCCAAAGCCGTGCAAGGCTTGGTATCTAATACGGATTTTAACCCCAATCAGGGTGTTACTTACGTGCAAATTTACGAAGGGCAGGACCGCAACGTAGCCGTAGACGAACTGGGCACCACACTCCCTATTATCAACCGCTTCAACTACCAGGCTATTACGCCTAAAAATTACGGCATTATCGGCATGGCTCCGTGGGCGCTGACCGAGAACTTTGCCGCCAATTTAAATGACACGGACCTTTTGCACTACCTCTTAAACCGCAAAGAAGTGGGCGAGGCGTTTATTTCCCGTAGCGACGTGGCTCCCCTGTTGGCCGACCCGCAATTATTGGCCGCCTTTGCGCAAGACAACGATAAACTAAACGAATTTTTCGGCAGTGATGTCGTCAAACAAGTACTGGCCAACCCGGACTTGGTGCGCAAAATCGGCGGTAGCCGCTTTATGAGTTATTTGCTGACCAGCAAAGCCGTTAAATACTACCGCGACCACCCGCAAGAAGCCGTAAAAGTCATTAACGCAAGCCCCGCTTTAAGGGCACTTCGGCAAAACCCGGGCGTACGGCAAGCCGTGGTCAGTAACTCTTATTTAAAAGGGATTGCTTCCCAGCTTTTGGGGCCGGCTCCGCGCGCATACGCGCCGGTAAAAAAGGCGACTCCAAAAACCTCCACTAAAAAGAAACGGAAAAAATAAAACTTGTGCGCGGTGTCCAAGTTTGCTATAATAGATAGGTAGTCAAACAGATTTTGCGGGCGTGGTTCAATGGTAGAACGCGACCTTGCCAAGGTTGAGACGAGAGTTCGATTCTCTTCGCCCGCTCCATTTAAAAGCCCCCTCCAATGAGGGGGCTGATTTTTTTATAAAGTTCCTTTTTCGTCCAGTTCACTACATAATTTTAGTTGGATAGCAGAGGCAACATGGAGGTCATCATCAGAACATCTTATCCGGCCAGGTTCATTCTGATCAACATAGATCTTATATAAGGTATTTCCATCTTTTACACGCCAACCAAGTGCCAGTCGGTTGCTATATGTACCTGGAGCCCCTCCTTGTCCATTAGGGGAATATACAAAATCCCTAGTTCGTACTCTTTTATTATCTAAAATGCCAGAAATTTCAACATCCAATTTCTCCATATCATCGGGCCCCAAATATTCCCCATTAGCTAGATAATACAGTTGATGCGCATTGGCAATAGCACGTACATTTACTATGGCTTCCGTCATGCGCGCTTTTTCCACTGCCCGTTGGTACTGCGGCACCGCTACCGCCGCCAAAATACCAATGATTAAAACCACTACTAACAACTCTATAAGCGTAAAACCCCGCCGGGTGTTTTTTTCCAACATACACGTTTCCTCTCTTAGTCAATTTCAATTTATCTGCTTAGGAAAACGTATATCAAAACGGCTACTACATGCGAGTCTTTGTCCCAGCCCCGTATATAACAGCCGTAATCCACTGTTTTTACAAACAGTGAACATTAGGCCCAACACAAAGAAATTACGATTTTCTTTACGTTGTGCCTTTTAAACGGCTGTTTTTGGAGGGACAAAGAACTTTTAAAGTGCTTCCGTATTCTACATACGGTTCCAAAAACAGGTAAAATTGTACCTATAGTATAATAAAAAAGCGCCCCTTTTACAAGGAGCGCCCGTATTCGTTTTAAACTGCTTTTTATACGATTTTGTTTTGTTCTTCCTTGGCTTTTTCAAGCTCTTTATCCACGCGGGCGGCCAGGCGCCTGAGCACGCTTTGCGTGTTCTTTTTCCACTCTTTAAGCTCCCGTAGCTCAGCTTGCAAGCGTTTCATTTCCTGGTTGCCCTGTTCTAAATTGCGCAGCCGGTTTTTAAGCGTGCTGTTCTCGCCCGCCAGTTCCTTTTGGCGGGCAAGCGTTTGCGTGATTAAAAGTTCCAGCTGTTTTAATTTTTCTTGCATTAGCGCAGTTCCGCCCCCACCTGGGTTTTAAGTTGCTCTACAATGCGCGCAAAGGCGGCGTCAATTTCTTTGTCTTTAAGCGTACCGTCTTTTTTGCTAAACGCCAAGCTAAACGTTACACTCTTTTTGCCTTGCGGCAAATGTTCGCCTTGATACACGTCAATCAAATGATAGGCAAGTTCCACGTCCAGCGGTGTTTTGTCCAGCGCGCTGGTAATTTGCGCGTACGTCACGTCGGCATTTAACACCACAGACAAGTCGCGCAAAGAAGGCGGGAACACGGCCACATCAGCCGCAGGTTTAAAGTCGCGCGCGGAGTAGTTCTTTTCAATTTGTTTAGTGGCAAATTCAAAGGCCCACACTTCACTGGTTTTTACACCCAGCGCTTTCAAAGTCAGCGGGTGAAGTTTACCAAATACGCCGATTACTTTGCCGCCTTGCAAAATATCCATGCTGATTTTAGGATGCATGTAAACAGGCACATTCTTAGACGGTGCAAACGTCACATCCGCTTTACTAAGCACGGCTTGTAAAAGCCCTTTAAGCCAATAAAAATCTACCGGGCGGCTGGCAGATCCAAAGAATTTACTTTCCTCAATGTTCCCGGTTAATACGCCGGCCACCGTGTAATTCTCCACGGGAAAGCCTTTCATATTTTGGAACGTTTTGCTGGTTTCAAACAGTTTCAAGTCGCTGTTGCCAAAGCGCAGATTGCTCTCCACATTTTTGATAAGGGACGGCAGTAGCGTCGGGCGCAAATAATCCCACCCTTGCGCCAAGGCGTTTTTCACGCGGATGCAAAATTTTTCGTCTGCGCCAAACAGTTTTAGTTCTTTCTCACCGATAAAATCAATGTTTTTACATTCGCAAAACCCGGCGCCAATGAGCGCATTAGCGTAAATTTTGCTCAGGTCAATGCCTTTGGGGTTATCGGCAAACGTCACATGCGCGCGCGTGGCCGACACGGGGATTTGGTCATAGCCGGCAAAGCGCGCGGCTTCTTCAGCTAAATCCCATTTGTGGTTCAAATCACGGCGGTGCGTAGGGGCTTTAAATTTCCACACGGCCCCGCTTGCGTCAAACTGTGCGGCCAAACGGCTGAAAATATCTTTAAGTGTTGAGTCCGGGATATTGGCCCCCAAAATAGCGTTAATTTCGGCCGGGGTAAACTCCACGGTTTTATTTTCAAACGGTTGTGGATAGACGTCGTTAATTTCGCTCGCTACACCGCCGCAAATTTGCACAAACAAATCGCTCGCGCGGCGCATGGCCAGGAGCGCGCCCTCAATATCCGTGCCGCGCTCAAAGCGTTGGGAAGAGTCGGACGAAATAGCAAACTTTTTGACGGTTTTGTTAATCGTAGGCGGATTAAAATACGCGGCTTCTATAAAAATATCCTGCGTATCATCCTTAATGCCACTGTTAAGCCCCCCCATAATTCCGGCCAAGGCGGTGGCTTTCTTTTCGTCGGCAATTAACAGGCAATTTTCGGTTAGTTCCAATTCGCGCCCACCCAGTACGGTAAATTTTTCGCCCGCGGTAGCGTTACGCACAATCACTTTGCCCCCTTCTACTTCGCGCAAATCAAACGCGTGTAAAGGGTTGCCCAGTTCAAACATCACATAGTTGGTAATATCCACGAGGGCATTTTTGGGGTTAAGGCCCATAGCGGCCAAGCGCTCTTTCATCCACTCCGGAGACTCAGCGTTTTTCACACCGCGGATCATGCGCCCGATGTAGCGCCCACATCCTTCGGCGTTTTGAATTTCCACGGGTAGCGCAGGCCCTTCGCCTTTCATATCTTTAATTTCGGGCAGTTTGACGGGTTTATTAAGTAGCACGCCCAGTTCGCGCGCCACACCTAAGTGTGAAAGTAAATCGGGGCGATTAGACGTAATTTCCAACTCAAAAACCGTGTCCGGCTTGCCGTACAAGGTGGAAACATCTGTGCCGAGCGGCAAATTTTCATCTAAAACTAAAATCCCATGCGCGCGGGTATGCGTTAAGCCAAGCTCGTCCGAAGAACAAATCATCCCTTCGGATTCTACCCCGCGAATCACGGCCGGTTTTAGTACATTTTTCCCCAGCCGCGCACCCACTAAAGCCAAAGGCACCTTCTGCCCGACGGCCACGTTCGGCGCGCCGCAGACCACGCGCTGGCTTACGCCGTTACCGCGGTCTAAGGTTACTAAATGTAAATGGTCCGAATTGGGGTGGTCCTCAATGTTGGTAATTTGGGCCACATATACGCCCTCAAAATCGGCCCCCGTGGTTTCCACGGACGCTACTTCAATGCCCAAATCGGTCAGTTTTTTAGCCAGTTCTTCGGGCGCTAAATCTACGTCGATAAAATCTTTTAACCAAGAATATAGAATTTTCATAACCGGCTCCTAAAATTGTTTAAGTAAGCGCACGTCGTTTTCATAAAATGCGCGGATATCTTTAATGTTTAGCATCATCATGGCCAAGCGTTCCACGCCCATGCCAAACGCGTAGCCGCTAAACTGCTCGGGGTCAATGCCGCAGTTTTTTAAGACGTTCGGGTGGACCACCCCGGCACCGAGCATTTCAATCCAACCGTTTTGTTTGCACACATTGCACCCTTTGCCTTGACAAAACACACATTTTACGTCCACTTCTACGCTAGGCTCCGTAAACGGAAAGAATGACGGGCGGAAACGGATTTCGGCCTTATCGCCAAACAGCCCTTTCATAAAAGCGGTTAAGTCGCTCTTGAGGTCGGCCAGGCTGACGTTTTTATCCACATACAGCCCCTCAATTTGGTGGAACACCGGGCTGTGGGTGGCGTCTAAACTGTCGTTACGGAACACGCGCCCCGGCGCCATGATGCGTAGCGGCGGTTTGTGTTTTTCCATATACCGGCTTTGAACATTAGAGGTGTGGGAACGCAACACCAGCGGTGCTTTGGTGTCCACAAAAAACGTATCTTGCGCGTCGCGCGCGGGGTGGTGGAGCGGCACATTTAATAAGTCAAAATTGTGTTTTTCGTCTTCCACCCACGGCCCCTCGGCCCATTCAAAGCCCAGGCGCGCCAAAATGGTCGTCATGCGGTCCTGCGCCACGGAAAGCGGGTGCTTGTGCCCGCAAGCTACCGGGTAGCCGGGCAAGGTTAAGTCAATATTTGTTTTATTCAGCTCGTCGTTGATTTCTTTAGCGGCAAAAAATTGTGCTTTTTCGTCTAATACAGCGGTCAGCTCGGCTTTGAGGGCATTACCCATAGGGCCGGCTTGTTTTTTATCTTCAATGGAAAAATCTTTAAGGCCCTTTAATAGTTCGGTCAGTGCGCCTTTGCGCCCCAGGGCGGAAACGCGCAGTTCTTCCACCTCGGCGGCAGATTGCGCGGCGTTAATTTTGGTTTTGTATTCTTGTGCGATGGTTTCACACGCGGTTTTGAATTCTAAAATGGTCATACTATTATTATAGTATTTTTAGAACGCGTATGAAACTTCCCAGGCGTAAGCCCGGGAAGTTTCATTTTCTGATTTATATTTGAATCTACTTTCCACAAAGATTATAAAAACTTACCATACTAGAAAAGCCTAGTTTTCTACAAGCACTACACGAGGAATTTCCAGAATCTAGTACACAATAAAAACCACTTACCTCCACTTGTCCTCCGCTTGGCGTGGAACCCAGCACTTGAGTAGGTTCATAATAATAGCTAAATAAAGGGAAAGTAGCCCCTGACATACGAACACTTACTGATGTATCATCAATATCGTATATACATTCATTTCCATTGCCCTTTCCATAGCGGGATAGGTTTGCGATTTGTGGAAAAACTTTACATTTCGGTGCATCTATATCCAATTCTTCCAGCGCGCAGGATTCACCTTTCTGTAATTTACATGCCATTGCTGCGTGACCAATAGATTGTAAGTTTGTTTGATACTCCGCTATTTGTGCTTTATAGACCGCTTTTTGATATTGCGGCACCGCCACCGCCGCCAAAATACCAATAATCAGTACTACTACCAAAAGTTCTATCAGTGTAAAACCTTTGGGAAAACAACTTTGCGTAAAACCCCGCCGGGTATTTCTATTTTTCATTTTCATACTCCTTACGTTTGATTTCAATTCAACCTGTTTGGAGTATAAAAATACGGCTATTGCCGCCAAGTCTCTTCGAAGTCTTAACGCAAACAGCCGTGGCCCCCTATTTTTTCAAATAGGAAACACTCGGCACACGCCGGCCGTCGCCATTGTGTGCCTGTTATCGGCTGTTTTTGGACTCGAAGAGAGCTTTTACAAGCACTCCGTATTCTTCATACGGTTTCCAAAAACAGATCAAATTGTATCTACAGTATAATAAACTTTCTTCGTAAAAACAAGCATTCACCCGTATATAAAAACATAAGAGCGCGTCAGGACAGGAAGATTACTCCTGTTTTCAGATTTGAGCCTAGGTAAGGCCGCAAGTTGAGCGTGGCGTACGTCCTGCGGACGGCGCACTGCGCCGCAAGTACGCGAGCGAAAGTCGGCCTTAGATAGGCCAAATATGGAAACTGTTTGAGCGCGCCTCTTTATCCCCAAAATAAGGTAAAATGCTTTATATGCCAAAAGATATCGTCCAAGTAGAAATCAAGCGCATCCCTTTAGAGGTGGAAAACTCCGGCCTGGGCGGCATGGAGCTAACCCAGCTGGCCTCGCAAGTGGAGGCCTACATGCTGCAAGTGCAAATGGACGGGGAAATAGACACCCTTAAACAAGCCTTGCACGCCGCCCTGCACTTTGCCGCACAGGCGTACTTAAAAAGCCAAAACGAAGGCGGCAAACGCCAAGAGGAACTCAGCCGCGTGGACGAACTGATTTTAAAATTAAGAGCCGCCCAAGACAAATGACCGACGATAAAATGCCCCTCGCGGCGCGCCAGGCGCCCAAAACATTAGAAGATTTTGCCGGCCAGCCCCACCTCTTGGGCCCGGGCAAGATGCTCCGCCGCTTGTTGGAAGCCGACATGATAAAATCGGCCGTGTTTTTCGGCCCGCCCGGTTGCGGCAAAACGGCCACCGCGCGCTTTATCGCCTCGCGCACGCAAGCTCACACCGTCGAGCTCAATGCCGCGGCCGCCGGCGTAGCGGACCTAAAAAAAGTGCTAACCGAAGCCAAAGAGCGCGCGCAAACCCCGTCGTTTGACGAGCGCCGCACGCTCGTTATTTTGGACGAAATCCACCACTTTAACAAAACCCAGCAAGACGTCCTCTTGCCGTCCGTAGAGCGCGGCGACATTATTTTAATCGGCATCACGACGGAAAACCCGTATTTTTACATCAATAACGCCCTGCTCTCGCGCTTTTCGGTGTTTGAATTTAAGCCGCTCGCTGACCCGGATTTACTTAAAATTTTAACCCGCGCCGCGCAAGCCGAAAACGCCCAAATTGACAAAGACGCCGCCGACTTTTTCATCACCCAAGCCAATGGCGATTCCCGCAAAATGCTAAACGCGGCCGAGCTCGCCTTTGTTACCACCGCGCCCGACAAAAAAGGCAAAAAGCACATCACGCTCGAAATTGCAGAGGAGTGCATCCAAAAACGCCACCTGCGTTATGATAAAAAAGGTGACGAGCACTACGACATTATTTCCGCTTTTATTAAATCCATGCGCGGTAGCGACCCGGACGCCGCCGTCTATTGGCTGGCCCGCATGCTCGAAAGCGGCGAGGACCCGCGCTTTATCGCCCGGCGCATTTTAATCTGCGCGTGCGAGGACGTCGGCCTTGCCGAGCCCTACGCCATAATGATTGCCCAAGCCGCCTTTGCCGCGGCCGAAGAACTGGGTATGCCCGAAGTGCGCATCCCGCTTGCCCACGCCGCCATTTACGTGGCGTGTTGCCCCAAGAGCAATTCAGCCTACCTGGCCGTAGATAAAGCGCTCGCCGAAGTGCGCGAGGGCCGCTATCGCCCGGTGCCGGACCACCTGCGTAGCGGCATGAAAAACAAAGGTTACAAGTACGCGCACGATTTTAAAAACCATTACGTCAAACAGCTTTATATGCCAAACCCGGTCAAATTCTTTGAGCCCGGCACCCTCGGGCGCGAAGCTGCCCTTATCCAAAAGCTCAAAGAACTCAAAGGAGAGTAAATGGAGCCCGAAGCCCCGTTTAGAGGTCAAGTTTTTACCGTTACCGCCCTTACGCTGGCCGTCAAGCAAATGATGAGCGGCGTGTTCCGCGATATTTTTGTAGAAGGCGAAGTCAGTAATTTGAGCGAGTCCGCCAACGGCCACCTCTACTTTAACTTAAAAGACCGCGAGGCCCTTTTATCGGCCGTTATGTTTAAGTGGGATGCACGCAAATACTCGCTTGCGTTGCAAGACGGCGTGCAAGTGCGCGTGTGGGGCAGTTTAGACGTGTATGCCAAGTCCGGCCGGTACCAAATCGTCGTCAAAAAAGTGGAGGCGCTCTCCAAGGGTAACCTGTATTTAGAGTTTGAAAAACTTAAACAAAAATTAGAAAAAGAGGGCCTTTTTGCACCGGAACATAAAAAACCAATCCCGGCTTACCCGCAACGCATTGGCGTGGTAACTTCACCCACCGGGGCCGCCGTGCGCGATATTTTATCCGTCTTAAAACGCCGCAACCCGCACTTAGAGGTGTTTATTGCCCCCGTCTTAGTACAGGGCGACGAAGCCGCCCCGCAAATTGCGCAAGCGATTGAAGATTTAAATAAATTCACGCCCGCGCTGGACGTACTACTCGTCGGCCGCGGCGGCGGAAGCATGGAAGATTTGTGGGCGTTTAATGAAGAAATTGTCGCCCGCGCTATTTTTAAAAGTAATATCCCGGTCATTTCCTGCGTCGGGCACGAGGTAGATTTTACCATTGCCGACTTCGTGGCCGACTTGCGCGCCCCC
>JAZUSP010000047.1:0-76688 GCA_045606805.1 Elusimicrobiaceae bacterium
GGGAAGTGGCACGGAGTGCCGATGAGGGGGGGAAATTAATCCTGCCCGGTGCTTGCCTCAAATCTGAAAACAGGGCCGTCCCTTGCGGTTGCCCCGCGCTCTTTTGTAGGTCAGGCAATGCCTGACAAAGCTTCGTTAGAGGCTTAGGCTTTTGTAATGACACTTTTTATAAAAACCCCGGGGCATTCTCTCCGGGGTTTTAGATTTTTACTTCTTCACAAGTGCGCTTAATTTCTCCACGGCCTCAGTTAAATTCCACCGCACAGCCTCTTTTTCGCGGCGGCTCTTATATTCGCACTGGCCGTCAGCTACCGTGCGCGAACTAATTACCAAGCGGTGCGGCAGGCCGATGAGGTCCATGTCTTTAAATTTAATACCGGGGCGCTCGTTTCGGTCGTCCAATAAAACCGAAATGCCCTTGGCTTCCAGCGCGGCAGAAATTTCGTCCGCGTGTTTTTTAACTTCGGGGTTGGAGTCATAATCAATGGCCACCAAGGCCACATTGAAAGGAGCCAACGGTTCGGGCCAGATAATCCCAAAATCGTCGTGCGATTGCTCAATGGCGGCCGCCACCACGCGCGAAATACCAATGCCGTAGCACCCCATAATCATGGGCTCGGTGGTCTGTTTTTCGTTTAAAAAGTTAGCACCCATGGCGGCCGAATACTTTGTGCCCAGCTTAAATACGTGGCCCGCTTCAATGCCGCGCGTAAAGTTAAACGGTGCACCGCAGCGTGCGCACTTGTCGCCGGCGGTGGCCAGTTTTAAATCGGCATAGACGTCTACTTTAATATCGCGCTGGGGGGTGACGTTAAGGGTGTGCAGGTCTTTTTGATTGCCGCCGGAAACGCCGTTTACAATGTTTTTGACGTAATTGTCGGCATAAATTAGTACAGACGGATTCTTTTCTTTCAGGCCCTGCGCGCCCGCAAAGCCCACAAACGAGCCCGTCACTTGCGTGTACACTTCTTCGCTGGCTTTTTCCAGCTCGTTGCATTTTAAGAGGGCTTTGAACTTAAATTCATTGAGTTCGTGGTCCCCGCGCACCAAGGCTACCACGGGTTTGCCGTCGGCGGTAAACATCAAAAGTTTAATAATTTGGGAGCCCGGGATATTAAAATAGCGGGTTACGTCTTCCACGGTATATGTATCCGGCGTAACGACATTTTCCATTGGTTTTAGCTCGGCCGGGTTGATTTTTACGTCGGCCGGGGCCTGGATTTCGGCCTTCTCGGTGTTAGCCGCATAGCCGCAAGCGGGGCAGGTAGCGATGGCGTCCTCGCCGGTATCGGCCAGCACCATAAACTCGTGCGAAAAGTTCCCGCCAATGGCGCCCGTGTCGGCCTCTACGGCTTTAAACTCAAAGCCGCAGCGCGTAAAAATACGTTGGTACGCGTCGTACATTTTTTGGTACCACTGGTTGGCTTGGTCGTCATTAGCGGCAAAGGAATAACCGTCTTTCATGTAAAATTCGCGCGCACGCATCACGCCAAAGCGGGGGCGTATTTCATCGCGAAATTTAGTGCCAAACTGGTACAAACAAAACGGCAGTTGCTTGTAAGAGGTGGTGTCTTTTTTGACGAGGTCCGTCATCACTTCTTCGGCGGTGGGCGCCATGCAAAAACCCGCTTTTTTGCGGTCCTCAAAGCGCAAGAGCTCTTTGCCGTAAAACGTCCAGCGCCCGCTCTCTTGCCACAGTTCTTTGGGTTGCACCACGGGCAGCCACACTTCGCACGCGCCGGCGCGGTCCATTTCTTCGCGCACGATATTTTCTACTTTTTTAAGTACTTTCAGGCCCAGCGGCAACCACTCATAAAGTCCGCTGGCCACTTTGCGCACCAGGCCCGCGCGTATCATGAGTTTAGCCGAGAGGGTATCAGCATCCTTCGGTGCTTCTTTTAAGGTGGGGATATAGTATTGTGATAATTTCATAGTTTAATCCTTCTTCCAAGTTTTAATTTTACTAAGTAAAAATTCTACCCATTGTTCCTGCGGCAGTTTGAACATGGTTTGGCCGTGCTCAAAGTAGAGCCCTTCGCCGCGGCCGCCGGCAATGCCAAAGTCGGCATCGCGCGCTTCGCCGGGGCCGTTGACTACGCAGCCCATGACGGCAATTTTAAGCCCGGTGGCTTTTTCGCGCAGTTCTTTGTCGGCGTAAATTTTTTCTTCTAAGGCGTGCACCGTGCCCGTAACGTCCACTTGCGTGCGGCCGCACGTCGGGCACGAGATTAAATTTGGCCCATATTTCCGCAGGCCTAAAGCCTTTAGTATTTCATACGCGGTGCGCACTTGCAGGCGCGGGTCCTCGGTCAACGAAACGCGTATCGTGGCCCCAATGCCCTTTTGCAAGAGAGTCCCCAGCGCTACGGCACTTTTGACGGTGCCGCTTAAAAAACTGCCCGCCTCGGTAAGGCCGATATGCAAGGGGATGTCGCTTTGCTTAGCAAACAGTTCGTTGGCCAGCACCGTGCGTTGAAAGCTGTCCGATTTCAACGACACGACTACGTTTTTAAAGTTTAACTGCTCTAAAATGTTAGCCTGTTCCAGGGCCTCGTTTACCATCACTTGCGCCCATTTCTCGTCGGAAAGTTCCATGCGCCCCTGTACGCTTTTAAGGTATTTTACACTGCCGGCGTTCACCCCAATGCGCAGCGCCACGCCGTGGTCCTGCGCGGCTTTTACCACGGCTTTGGTGTTCTCCACCGCGCCAATGTTGCCGGGGTTGATGCGCACCTTGTCCACACCTTGCTGGATGGCCTCTAAAGCCAGTTTATAGTCAAAATGGATGTCGGCCACCAGGGGGGTCTTTATGCGTTTTTTAATTTCGCCAATGGCTTTAGCCGCGTCCATATCCGGCACGGCCACGCGGTTGATTTCGCACCCGGCTTCTTCTAAGGCGTTAATTTGCGCGGCGGTTTTTTCAAAGTCGCGCGTATCGGTGTTGCACATACTTTGCACGCGCACGGGATGCCCGGTGCCCAGGATAAAATTGCCTACTTTGACGGCTCTACTTTTGTACATGTTCGGCCTCGCTTTGCGCGGTTGCTACCGCGGCGGGTTTGGGTTTAAAGAAGATGCGTTTAATGTCGGAATACGACGCATACACCACCAGTAATATGAGTAAATACAGCCCCACGTTGATGGCGCGGGTGAGTGTTTTTTCCGTCGGCAATTTATGCGTAAGTCCCTCCCATAAAAACACTAAGGCATAGCCGCCGTCCAGCACCGGGATGGGGAACAAGTTAAACATCCCCACCGCCACAGATAACATGGCAATAAGCCACACAAAGTCAATTAGGTTGCGGTGCGCGGCCTGGTGGATGATGTTGACAATCCCAATGGGGCCGGCCAGTTCGGGCGCTTTTTTTTGCGTGAAACTTTTAGCTAAAGATTGCAAGGAAAACTTGGTCCAGTAATAACACTCGTACACGCCGTAGCCCGCGGCTTTCCACCACGGCACTTTATAGTACGCGGCTTGCACACTTACGCCCAGCGTTTGGGGGGCCGAGGGTTTAAAGTCACTTTCGGTAGCGGTGGCGGAAAACGCTTGGCCGCCGCGCGTGTAATGGACGGTCAAATCGCCGCCGGTGCGCGCTTGCAAGGCGTCCGTGACGTCCTTCCAGTTGGCAATTTGTTGGCCGTTTAAGGCGGTAATGACGTCCCCTTCTTGCAGGCCGATTTTTTCAGCCGGGTATCCCTTTACGGCACTGCCCACGACGGCGGGCAGTTGTACGGGGTCCGTTTGCGGCATCCCTTGCACAAACACCAGTGCGGCAAAAATCACGGCCGCCAGCACATAGTTAAACAGCGCGCCGTTTACCACCATAAAGAACTTAGCGTACCACGGTTTAGCGGCAAATTCGTAGGGCTTGGGGGGCTCGGTGGCGTCTTGCGGGTGGAACATGGGGCCGGCAGGCTCCACAAACCCGCCAAAGGGGATGGCGCGGATTTGGTAATCGGTATGGCCTTTCTTTTTGTGCCAGAGGATTTTGCCAAAGCCAAACGAAAATTCGTTGACGCGGATTCCCGTCAAGCGGCAGGCCAAAAAGTGACCAAACTCGTGGATAATGACAATGGGGCTTAGTACAACAAGCACCGCTAACACAGATAGTAACATAGACTCTCCTAAATAACAGCCGTTTTGTACGAGCCGTCTTTCAAAATTTCCTGCGCGGTTTCGCGCGCCCAGGCGTCGGCCTCTAAGGCGCGGTTGATGGTGGCGGCCACGCCGCCGGTGGCGGGCGTTTTGCGCAGTACGGTGTAAATCAATTTTTGAATGTCCGTAAATTTAATTTGCCCGCTTAAAAACGCATCCACGGCTATTTCATCTGCGGCACTGAGCACCGCCGGGGTCACGCCGCCTGTGCGTGCCGCCGCCAACGCTAAATCCAGGCAGACAAAGCGCGAAAGGTCGGGCTTAAAAAATTCCAGTTTAGCGGCCTCAAACAAGTTGAGCTTTTGCACGGGGCTTGGGGCGCGTTGGGGGTAGGTAATGGCGTACTGGATGGGTACGCGCATATCCGGCACGCCTAGTTGCGCCAAGATAGCCCCGTCGTTAAACTCCACCGCCGAGTGCACAATGGACTGCGGGTGGATAACGATTTGCACTTTTTCTTCGGGCAAGTTAAACAAATTCATAATTTCAATGGCCTCAAAGCCCTTGTTCATTAAGGTGGCCGAATCCACGGTAATCTTTTTGCCCATTTTCCAACGCGGGTGGTTTAAGGCTTGCTGCGGGGTAACGTCGTCCAAATTGCCTTCGTACTTGGCAAACGGACCGCCGGAGGCTGTAAGAAAAATGTGTGCAAGTTCCGGCCCGGCTTGGGGGTAGGTGTGTTCGTTCGCCACACCGCACAAACATTGGAAAATGGCCGACGGCTCGCTATCCACGGGGATGATGGCGGCCTGCCAGCGTTCGCACTCCTGCATAATGGTTTTGCCGGCCATGACCATGGGCTCTTTGTTAGCCAGCGCAATCGTTTTGCCGGCCTTAATGGCGGCCACAAGCGGCCGGAACCCCACTGCGCCCACTACGCCGCTAAGCACTAAGTCTGCCGTCGGCAGGGACGCCATAAACATCAGACTGTCAATTTCGGGCGGCAACAGGCGCGTTTGCGGCGGGACTTGGTCTTTGATTTTTTCATACGAGGCCGGATTAAGTACGGCGGCAAAGCGCGGCTTAAAGGCGTGGAGTTGTTTTAAAAACAGGTCTGTATTATTGTTGGCCGACAGCCCCAGCACGCGGTAGTTTTCGCCCAGGTGGGCAACTACATCTAATGCCGAGGTGCCGATAGAACCCGTGGAACCTAAAATGACAATGTTTTTCATAATTGTACCGGCAGTGCAAACAGCACGACGTAATAGAAAATCGGCGCTAAGAGTAAGTACGAGTCAAACCTATCCAAAAATCCGCCGTGGCCCGGCAGTAAGTTGGAAGAATCTTTGACCCCGGTCGAGCGTTTTAACACCGATTCTGCCAGGTCGGACATTTGCCCCACTACGGCCACCAGTAGCCCCAACCACACGGCCGCCTGCACCGTCAGTAGCGTGCTTAAAAACAGGTTGCGCATGACCACCGCACCGCCCACAGCAAGGAGCGTGCCGCCAATGGCGCCTTCCCAGGTTTTCTTGGGGGAAACCTCTTGGTTGAGTTTATGCCGCCCGAAAAACCGGCCCGAAAAATACGCCCCCGTGTCACTTACCCACACGGTGATAATCATAAATAGCGTCAAATATTCGCCGTACTGCGGGATGTCGCGTAAATTAATGAGGTGTGCCAGTGACCACGGAATTAAAAACACCCCGGTAAACGTGTTGCACACGCGCTCCCAACTGCGTTTGGGGGTCAGCACTTCAAAAAACAAAACGCCCACCAGCACGAGGCTAATGGCCATGGGGTAGAGGTTGTTGGGCAAAGTCAAACTTTCGGGATGTGCCCGGCCTAAGAGGGCCACGGCGCCCATTAAAATGCCCCACAACATAAGCGAAATTGTGTGTACGGGGCGGCGCCCGGCCGTCAGCACCAGGCTGTATTCGTACAGGCACAGCATAATGACACAGCCGACAAACGCCATATAGGCGATGCCGCCGAAGTGGATGGCGGCGATGATTAAAGGGATGCCCACGAGGGCGGTGAGTATTCTGGGTAATAGCATGATAACATTATACCATTTTAACGGCGGGCGCGATGCCTGTTTATACTCCGGCACCATTTTCCAAAACCGGGCCATTTTGCCAAAACTTGGGCCCAAAATAGGTCCTTTTTATACTTGACAATACTAACATATCTTGCTAAACTATACCCGTAGTGCCTGCGCAAGACCTTTGCGCGGGTTTCCCAACCAATTTGCCGTACCGACACCCCAACAGTGCGTGCCCCTACCTCACACACTTTAAACCAGCAAAAGGAGTAAAACCCAACGGGTGTTAGAACCGGTGCCGAGTTAAGCTATCAAGGGAAGCAGCTCTGCTGCCCGTGCAACTGCGAACACAGGCATACCCGTTTGCGCAAGCAAGTGGGGGAACTTTGATAGCCCAGTAACTGTAATAACCCCGTTTTAAGGGGCCCGTACGTTGCGCGCTTTTTTGCGCCCGTGCGCGCCAAGTAAGTATTTTCTTTACTTACATACTTAGAACGGATAAATGCCGCAGTTGGCTCCGCAGAAGCAGATAGAAATCTTGCCGGCTCTTTCTTTACTATATCTGTCTTACAGGAACATGATTGCTAGTTAGCCCTACTACTTACTATCTAGTTAAATGCCTAGGGATACGGGTGCGCCCGCGCGGGCCCCGCATTTTCCCCAGCACCGGGAAAAACTGACAGTAAGCCGATTAAAAGAGCACCGCTGTAAACGCAAGTGAACTCCTGTTTCCCCACGCACCGGACAAAACTGACAGTAAGCTGATTAAAAGAGCACCGGTGTAAACGCAAGGGAACTCCTGTTTCCCCACGCACCGGACAAAACTGACAGTAGGCTGATTAAAAGAGCACCGCTGTAAACGCAAGTGAACTCCTGTTTTCAGATTCGAGGCAGATTCGCACCGTATGTTGCCCCGTGGCGTACGTCTGCAAGACAATGCGTCAGCATTGCAGGTACGCGAGGTGGGCAAATCGGTGCGAAGGTGCCCGAATGTGGAAACCGCTACTTTCCATCCCTAACCATCCCATTTGACAAACTGCCTGGGTAACTTATATAATATATACGTTCTTAACCGAACGGCTTGGTAGTTCACAAGCCGTTCTTTGTATATAGGAGGGCACATGAAAGACCCTAAACTCATAGAAGAAACCGTAGCCAAAGCCCTGGCCGCACAACAGGTAGAGCTGGTGGACCTGGTCATCCAGCACCAGGGGCGCAAGGCGGTGCTGCAGTTTTTTGTGGACAAAGTTGGCGGCATTACGCTGGACGATTGTGGCGAGCTGACCGATAAAATAGACGCCATTTTAGAAATGGAAAACCTCATAGACGGCGCGTACGTGCTGGAAGTATCTTCCCCCGGCGTGCAGCGCGTGCTCAAAAAGCCGGAGCATTTCAAACGCTTTACCGGCGAGCGCGTGAAAGTCGTCCTAAAAGTGCCCCTTAACGGGCGCGGCAGTTTTACCGGGGTTATCGCACAAGCCGATGACCACGCCTTTGTACTTGAGGACGCAACGAACCAGTTTCGCTTTGAATACAACAACCTCAAAAAAGCGCACCTGGACCCGGTGCTTGAATTTTAACACGATAGGAGAACAAACCCCATGGAAATGAATACCAAAGAACTCTTAGCCGCCCTAGAAGGGTTGGAGCGGGAAAAAAACATCAAACGCGACGATATTTTAAAAACGATTGAAGATTCGCTCGTGTCGGCCCTGCGCAAAAATTTGGGCAAAACCGCCCAAGTGGTGGCCAAAATTAACATCAAAACGGGCACCATTGACGCGTTGCACCAGTTAAACGTGGTGGAAGCAGTTTCCAACCCGGAAATGGAAATTGACCTTGAAAGTGCCCAAAAAATAGATAAAAAACTCAAAGTGGGCGACGTGCTTTCCCGCCCGTTACAAGTGACGGATTTCTCACGCATTGCCGCGCAAATTGCCAAGCAGGTGCTCATTCAAAAAGTACGCGGCATTGAACGCGACAATTTCTACAAAGAATATAAACTGCGCGAGGGCGAAGTGGTGATGGGCTCGGTGCGGCGCATGTCCGAGCGGGACATCATTGTGGACCTGGGCAAAATTGAAGCCATTTTGCCGTATTGCGAACAAATCCGCAAAGAGCATTATTCCAACGGCTCGCGCATTAAAGCCATGATTACCAAAGTGATGAACGCTACGGACTTTGCCGACATCGGCGACGACCCGATTCTCGGCCGCTACAAATCCGCCGCTTTTAAGCTGGACAAAGGCCAACGTGGGCCGTATGTGTTTTTATCCCGCGCTAACGGAGCCTTCTTAGAAGGACTCTTTAAAGTGGAAGTGCCCGAAATCAACGAAGGCATTGTGGAAATTAAAGGCATTGAGCGCGACCCGGGCTTCCGTTCCAAAGTGCTAGTTTCCAGCATGGACAGTAAAATTGACCCTATCGGCACGTGCGTAGGCATGCGCGGCATTCGCATCCGGGCGATTCAAAACGAACTGTCCGGCGAGCGCATTGATTTAATTAACTACTCGGCCGACGTCAGCACGTTACTGATGAACGCGCTTGCCCCGGCCAAAGCCAACTTTGTGCAAATTACCAGCGTGCGCGACAAAAAAGCCCTGATTATCGTGCCCGACGACCAACTGGCCATTGCTATCGGCAAAGATTGGCAGAATATTCGCCTGGCTTCGCGCCTGACGGGTTGGGACTTAGACGTCAAGAGCGAAACCCAAAAAGCCCAAGAAGGCAAAGCGGCGACGGAGTCTATCCAAAACATTTTGGCCAGCATTGACGGGGTCGGCCCCAAAACAGCCGAATGGTTGCAAAAAGCCGGGTTTAACAGTGTGGAAAAATTGGCCAATGTGGAAATAGAACACCTTTGCACCGTGCAAGGTATTGGCGATAAGACCGCCTCTAAAATTATTGAAGGCGCTAAAAAATACATAGCCGAGCACGCCGCCCCGCAAGCGGCCCAAACACCCGCGCAGGAGACCGCCCATGACGACGACAACCCAGAAAACAACTAAAGAGGACAAAACCCCTAAAAAGAAAGCGGTAGCCAAAAAACCGGCGGCTAAAAAACCGGCTGATAAAAAAACAGCGCCTAAAAAAGAAACCGCCGCCAAGGCTCCGGCTAAAAAACCGGCGGCCAAAAAAACGGCTAAACCCGCGGCCAAAAAAACAGTTGCCAAAAAAGAAACGGACACCAAGGCTCCGGCTAAAAAAACCGTTAAAAAAGCGCCCCCGAAAACGGCTACTAAGGCCGACGTAAAAGCGGGCGTAAAACCCGCCGTAAAGCCCGCGCCCGCGCTGGCAGAAAAACCGGCCACGTATGCGGGGGGGCAAACCGCCGCGCCTAAGCCGGGTGTAAAACCCGCGCCCGTGCAAGCGCCCAAGCCGCACGTGCAAAAACCTGCGGCGGCTCAGCCCAAACCGCAAGTAGTTGCGGCCCCTACGCCGCAAGCCGCACCTAAACCGCAATTTGTACAACCCAAGCCGGCGCCTGTGGCTCAACCTAAGCCGGCCCCGGCACAACCCCGGCCGCAAGTTCAAACGCCCAAGCCGCAACCTGCGCAACGGCCGCAACCGCAAGCGCAGAAACCGGCCCCGGTACCGTCCAAGCCGCAGGCCGCGCAAGCGAGCGCAAAACCGTCTGCCAAAACGGTCCGCATTGTCGGCCAGCCGACGGTCAAAGAGCTGGCGGAAAAGATGAATTTCAAAGTCAATGATTTCATCAAAAAACTCATGATGATGGGCATTTTCGCCACCATTAACCAACGGTTAGAAAAAGATATGATTGAGCTTGTGGTGGCGGAGTGCGGCTTTGAAGCCGAAATGGTGCAGGAAGATTTGAAAGAGGCCGCCGCCGTCATACAGTTGGAAGACGACCCGGCCAGCCTTAAACCGCGCAGCCCGGTGATCACCATTATGGGCCACGTGGACCACGGTAAAACGAGCTTGTTGGACGCTATCCGCAAATCCAACGTCGTCGCGGGCGAAGCGGGCGCCATTACCCAGCACATTGGCGCGTACCGCGTGACCACGCCGCGCGGCGTGCTCACGTTTTTAGATACGCCCGGCCACGAGGCGTTTACTGCCATGCGTGCGCGCGGGGCGCAAGCGACGGATATTGTGGTGCTTGTGGTGTCCGCCACCGACGGCATTATGCCGCAGACCATTGAGGCTATGGAACACGCCAAAGCTGCCGGCGCGCCGATTATTGTGGCGGTCAACAAAATTGACCTCCCTGGTGCCAACCCGGACCGCGTCCGCCAGGACTTAGCCGCCCGCGGCCTGGTGCCCGAAGAATGGCAAGGCTCCACGATTTTTGTGGACATTTCCGCCAAAAAGCATTTAAACATTGATAAGCTCTTGGAGATGATTGCGCTGCAAGCGGAAATGATGGAACTTAAAGCCAACCCGGACCGCCCGGGCGTGGGTGTTATTTTGGAAAGTAAGCGCGACAACAAACGCGGCGTAGTAGCCACCGTTTTGGTGCAAAAAGGTACCATGAAGGTGGGGGACCCCTTTTTGGTGGGCACGAACTACGGCCGCATCCGCGCGCTTATTGACGAAAACGCGCAACGCTACCAAAAAATCGGCCCCAGCGTGCCCGCCGAAGTCCTCGGTATTAACGGCGAGCCGCCGCAAGTGGGCGACACGCTCTATATTATGGAGAGCGAAAAAGAAGCCCGCTACGCCGCCGAAAAACGCAAGCTGGCGCAGAAGGAAGATTCGCAAGCGCACCGCAAGCAAATGTCCTTAATGGCCCTAGGCAAAGCCGACGAAGAAGGCAACAAAGTCAAAAAACTGAGTTTGATTTTAAAGGCCGACGTGCAAGGCTCCATTGAAGCCATTAAAGATGCTTTGCTCCGCATCCCGTCCGACGAGGTGGAGCTGGATATTGTCCTGTCCGCCCCCGGCAACATTAACGAGAGCGATATCTTGCTCGCCAAGGCCAGCAACGCGGTGGTCATCGGTTTTCACGTGTCCACCGAGCACAAAGCGCAAGCCGAGGCCGAGCGCGAGGGCATTGAAATCCGCAACTACACGATTATCTTTGAACTGCTAGAAGACATCAAAGCCGCGATGGAAGGGCTGTTAGAGCCCGACGTAGTGGAAACCGTCGTGGGCACGGCTACCATTAAAAAAGTGATGAAGTTAAGCAGTGGCTTAATTTCAGGCTCTTTGGTAGAATCGGGCACCGTGATTCGCAACTATGAAGTGCGCATCAAACGTAACGGCGAAGAAGTGGGCCGCGGCAAAATCGGTGGCCTCAAACGCTTCAAGGATGACGTCAAAGAAGTGGAGAAAGGTTATGAGTGCGGCATCTTAATTGAGGGCTTCAAAGGCGTGCAAGAAGGCGACCTGATTGAGTGCTTCAAAAAAGAAACTGTCACCCGCAGAATTAAGATGTAACAGTTGGTTTACGAATGCAAAATAGTACCGCCCCTCGGTTACGAGGGGCGGTTGTGCGTATATTTTAATCTACTGCTACTATATTATCACTCCAAGGGGAAGGAAGTGTCTTACAAAAAGCCTCTCCTTCTGGACTAAAATAGTCACACTCATAGGACACTGAACCGCTAGCATTGATTCCAAATTGTAATGCCATGGATGGTAAATGTTCTCTGGCAATACTTTGTGCCATACACTTTCTAGTATCACATCGGGCTGCATATTCCCAATACTTGGTAAAGCAAGAAGCATCCTGTTCTCTTAGACAAGATATGTTCATATCAAGAACGTCAGATTTTACTTCTCCCGTGAATGAAATACGGTCGTCCTCATTGGCAGGAATGCCGTTACGCAATATATATAAATGCATGGCTTTTTTAAAAGAATCCAGTGTGGTAATGGCCTCAACTGCCCGTGTCTTTAGTACAGCTTTTTGGTATTGTGGCACGGCCACAGCGGCCAAAATACCGATAATGAGCACGACGACCAAGAGTTCAATGAGCGTAAAGCCGTGGGTCGTTGTCAATAAAGGTGTCATCCCCGAGGATTGTAATCGGGGATCTTCCACGCATTTATTAAATAAGGCTTGTTCCCTTTTGTTACAACGACAAGCGTTGTAGATTCCCAACAGAGACTCTTGGGAATGACAGACTTTTTTACAAACGTCTTTTTGGTTTTTCATAAGTTTTGCTCCTGTTTATTTAATTTGCAATTTACCCACTTATGAAACCCCACGGAAAACGGCTACTATACCGGAGTTTCTTGCAGTAACCCATATACAACAGCCGTAGTTTACCATTGAAAATGATAAACATTCGGTACAACTTCGCAGGTTTGCAATTCCGTTGTCGTTGTACCTTATAATTGGCTGTATTTTGGACTGCAAGAATGCCTTTAAAGGCTTCCCGTTTCTTAAACGGTTCCAAAAACAGATAAAATTGTACCTATAGTATAATAAAAAAGGTTGGATTTTAGCAACCTTTTTTAGGGGAAAAGTTTTACGTAATGAATATTTACGTCCGCCAAGCATCGGGTAGAATGTTCAAAATAGCGCGGTGCAAACGAAAGGGATGGACGTGTTTTCAGATTTGAGGCAGATTCGCACCGTATGTTGCCCCGCAGCGTACGTCTGCAAGACAACGCGTCAGCGTTGCAGGTACGCAAGGTGGGCAAATCGGTGCGAAGGTGCCCGAATGTGAAAACTGTTAGTTCGTGGTGTTATTGTGAAATCGGTACATTAAGTAAGGGCTTATCTTTCCACCCTTTCTTATCAAAATGCCACCACTCCGTGCGCGTATAGCTAAACCCGGCGGCCGTCATAATTTGTTTAAGCGTCTCGCGCCGGGCCAATATATCGGCGGGCAAGTCATAAAAATCCATGTGGGCTTGCTTGGTGAAAGAGTCAAAATCCGTCGGCATTTTGAGGGGGTTGCCGTTCAAATCGCACGGCGTCAAATCTACCGCCATCCCGCGGCTATGGCGCGAGCCGCGCTTAGGCATGGCCACGTAACTTGGGTTTGGAAATGCTTGCCACAGCTTGCGGTGCTCGTCCTGCGGGCGATAGCAATCCCACAAGCAAAATGTAAACGGCTCTTTGGCTTGCGCCGCCAGCGCAACGGCTTTTTTCAGGCCGTCCACCACATCTTTATGCAAGTAACATTTGGCAGAAGCATAGATTTTTTTCCCCGTAAAATTGTTGTCCGTGGCATAGCGCAAGCGCACAAACACGGGCAAATTTTCCACGGTTTGCACGTCCACAAGCCCGGCATCCTCTAAGGGTCCGGCCGTCGCGGGCCAGGCACATAACAACAGCAAAAGTACGCGTTTCATACTTTTATTATATAATAAAGGTATGGACGAAAAACACTTCAAAAGCGGTTTTGCCGTACTGGCCGGGCTGCCCAATGCGGGTAAGTCCACGCTGCTCAATCAAGTGGCGGGCGGGTTACTCAGTGCTGTTACGCACAAGCCCCAAACCACGCGCCAAAACATTTTGGCAATTAGCGAGGGGGAAAACTACCAAATTGTGTTTGTGGACACCCCCGGATTCTTAACGCCTAAGTATAAGCTGCAGCAAACCATGGCCGATTGTGTGGACCGCGCCGTGCAGGAAGAAGCCGACGTGGTGCTTTTTTTGGTGGACATTACCGCGGATTACGAAGAAAACGCCAAGCTGGTGGCTAAGCTTAAAAAAGTGTTCTGCCCCATTTTCCTCGTCTTGACCAAGTTGGATTTACTCAAAGACCGCGCGGCCATGGACGCGCTGGAAGAACGCGTTAAAAAAGACTTGCCCATTGCACAGGTAATTCACGTTTCGGCTACCAAGGGTATTGGCATTGGAAAACTCAAAAACGCGGTGGCGGACGTGTTGCCGCTGAGCCCGGCGTATTTTCCGGCCGGCCAGTGGACGGACCGTTGGGAACGCTTTTACGCGGCCGAGTTTATCCGTGAGCAAGTTTTCCTGTTGTACGAGCAGGAAATCCCGTACAGCACGTACGTGGAAGTGGAAAAATTTACCGAGAATTTGGGCCCCAAAAACTTTATCCGTGCCATCATCCACGTGGAGCGCGAGAGCCAAAAGCCCATCATCATCGGCAAGGACGGTAGTATGATTAGACAGTTGCGCGAGCGTAGCCAAAAGCGCGTGGAAGAATTTTTGGGCCGCCCGTGCCGCGTGGAACTGGGGGTCGTGGTATCGCCGGATTGGCGCAACAACAAGGCCAAGTTAGAGCAGTTTGGCTACCTGGACAAAGACCCGCGCGACATGTAACTTTTTATTTTCCCGCCGATAACCGCTGTGCGATTTTAGTAAGCATAGCGGTTAATTTTTTATACTGTTCCACGCCGTCGGGGTCCACAAACGGGAAACACGCAATGCGCAAGGAATTTTGCGCTACCGTGCGGTATTTTTTCAGGCCGTCAGCCAGGTTTTGTTTGCCGGTAGTGCGTAGAATTTGCGCAATTTGTTCGCCGGTAATTTGCGGGTGTGTAATGGCTAGCGTAAACGTGGTGAACGAGCGGTATTTTTCGTCGGAAATCAGGGGTTTAAAATACGGGGATTGTTGCGCCCAGTTACCCAAATAATCGGCGTGAGCGCGGCACAGTTTTTCCATAGCACTTATGCCGCCGCGCGCTAGCATCCATTTGGCGGCTTCATTGGCCATCCATATATTGATGGTGCTGGGGGTATTTAGCGTTTGGAATTGGTCCGCGTACGCAAGCGCGTTACGCAAATCTAAAAAGAAGGGTAAGTTTCGCGCAGGGTGCTTTGCACGCTCTACAGCGCGCGGGCTAAGCACCATGGCACACGTGCCGCCGCCGGCCCCCAAACATTTTTGCAAGCCGAAAATTTGGATATCGTACGCGCCTTTGGGCAAACGCCGCCCGCCCGCACACGACGTAGTATCCCACGCCACCAGCGTATGGGGTCCGCGGTTTTGCCAAATGTGAAGCAAATACTCGTCGGGTAATTGAACGCCGGTAGCGGTTTCGTTTGGGGTCAGCAAAACTAAACTGGCGTTGGCGTCGGGCAAACCTTGCGGCAAAAAGTGTTCGTCCGCCGTTACAAACGAACGTTTGATGTGGGGCACGCGCGCGGCTAAATCAGCACACCATAAGTGGCTAAACGCGCCGATATCCACGCCGGAAATGGTATCTTTGGCTAGGCTCCACAGTACGGCGTCCATAGCCGGGGTCACGCCGCCGGGGAAGAACAAAACGGTGTAATCTGGCGGAATTTCCAACAGCGTGCGCAGATTTTCCACGCACTCTTTGTAAAGACCGTCAAAGGTAATGTCGGCCGCGCGGTGGCTGCGCTCAAAAAAAGTCTCGTACAGGCGCGCGTTGCGCACAGAAGGCAACCCTTGCCCCGGCCCGCACGAAAAACTGGCAGTGGGGAGTTCTTCCTCGGTAAAAATCAAATCGTTGGTGTTCATTTTTTTGCTTGCGAATGTTTTTTAAGATAGGCGTCTACGGCGGCTAATTCGGGTTTTAAGTATTTCCCGGTGTACGATTTGGGGCACGCGGCTACATCTTGCGGGGTGCCCTCGCAGACGATTTGGCCGCCCTTGTCGCCGCCTTCGGGGCCCAAATCTATGAGCCAATCGGCCGTTTTGATGACGTCCAAATTGTGCTCAATAATAAGCACCGTGTTGCCGCGGTCCGCGAGGCCGTGCAGCACGTGTAAAAGTTTATCAATATCGGCAAAGTGCAAGCCGGTGGTGGGCTCGTCCAAAATATAGAGCGTGTTGCCGGTCCCTTTGGGCGAAAGTTCGGCGGCCAGCTTGACGCGCTGGGCCTCGCCGCCCGAGAGAGTAGTGGCCGCCTGGCCCAGTTTGATGTACCCAAGTCCCACGTCGTGAAGCGTTTGCAAGTAGCGTTTAATTTTGGGAATGGCGCTAAAAAACTCAAGCGCTTGCGACACGCTTAAATTTAAAACCTCGGCAATGTTTTTGCCTTTGAATTTTACTTCTAACGTGTCCTGGTTAAAGCGGTTGCCGTTGCATTCTTCGCACTTGACGTAAATATCGGGCAGAAATTGCATTTGGATTTTCAAAATCCCGTCGCCCTGGCATTTTTCGCACCGGCCGCCTTTGACGTTAAACGAAAACCGGCCCGGCTTGTAGCCGCGGCGTTTGGCCTCGGGCATTTGGGCAAACAACTCGCGTATGTGCGAAAACACGCCCGTATACGTGGCCGGGTTACTGCGCGGCGTTTTGCCAATGGGGCTTTGGTCTACGATAATCACTTTGTCAATGTGTTCTACCCCCTTAATGGCTTTGTGAGCGCCGGGGGCCTCTTTGGCGCCGTAAAACTGGCGGGCAAGCTCCTTATACAAGATGTTGTGAATAAGCGTGCTTTTGCCCGAGCCCGACACGCCCGTTACGCACACCAATTTTCCGAGCGGAATTTTAACGTCTATGTTTTTAAGGTTAAATTGCCGCGCGCCTTGGATGGTTAAGAACTTGCCGTTGCCTTTGCGAAGCGCCGGCCGCGGCAAAATCAAATTGCGCCCGTTTAAGTACGAGGCCGTAAGTGAGGTTTTATTTTTAAGGAAATCTTTTGTCGGCTGGCTGGCTACAATTTGCCCGCCGTGCTCGCCGGCGGCAGGGCCGAGCTCTACCACATAATCGGAGGCTAAAATGGTGTCTTTGTCGTGCTCTACAATAATAAGGGTGTTGTCCAGGTCGCGCAAGTTTTTAAGGGTGTCAATAAGGCGGTCGTTATCGCGCGAATGAAGGCCGATAGTCGGTTCGTCGAGCACGTACAGTACGCCCGTGAGGCCCGATCCAATTTGCGTGGCCAGGTGGATGCGCTGTGCCTCGCCGCCGGAAAGCGTTTGGCTTTTGCGGTTAAGCGTCAGGTACGAAAGGCCGACGCTGTTTAAAAAGTTTAAGCGCGCGTTGATTTCTTTTAAGACATCTTTGGCAATGATTTTTTCTTTGTCGGTAAGTTTTAGGCCCGCAAAAAATTCTTTGGCGGCCGAAACTTGCAGGGCCGAAATATCGTAAATGTTTTTGCCGTTTACTTTCACGGCCAGCGCTTCGGGTTTAAGGCGTTTGCCTTTACAGGCGGGGCATTCAATTTCGCGCATGAAGCGCTCGGTTACTTCTTCTTTTACAAAATCGCTCTCACTCTCGGCCACGCGGCGTTTTAGGTTGGTAATCACGCCCTCAAATTCCTGTTCCCCGCCGGAAATAATGGACGTGTACGTAGCCCCGCCCGTGCCGTATAATAAAAGGTCGCGTTGCGCCTTGGGCAGTTTGTTCCACGGGGTCGTCATGCTGATATGGTTTTGGCGGCAGACTTGTTTAAGAATATCGTAGTAATATCCGCTCCACGAGTTTTTCCACCGGTGCGTGCGCGTGGTAACGGGGTTGTCCCACGCCTCAATGGCGCCCTGGTTAATGGCTAGCGTTTTGTCCGGCACCACCAGGTCCTCATCTACTTCAATTTTTACGCCCAGCCCGTTGCACTCCGGGCACGCCCCATAAGGGGAGTTGAACGAAAACAGGCGTGGTTCCAGTTCGCTAAACCCAATGCCGCAATGCGCGCAGGCGTTGGATTCGCTATACGTAAACTCTTGCGGGTGTGGGCCTTCGGCCTCTACAATGTGCACGAGCCCTTTGGCGTAGCGAAGGGCACTCTCTAAACTTTCCACTAGGCGTTCGCGGTCCGGTTCTTCTACAAAAATTTCGTCGGTTACCAGCTCAATGGTGTGCTTTTTGTAGCGGTCCAGCACGGGCACTTCGTCCAAGGTAATAAGGGTGCCGTTTACGCGGGCTTTGACGTAGCCCTCTTTCTTAAATTTCTTAAAAAGCTCCTCGTACGTGCCTTGCCGCCCGCGGATAACGGGGGCCAGGATAAAAACGGTTTTCTCGTTAAATTTGGTTAAAATATCGCGGGCAATGCCTTGCACGCTCCAGGATTGCACCTCGCGCCCGCACTGGGGGCAAAAGCGGTGCCCCACGCGCGCAAAGAGTAGGCGTAAATAATCGTAAATTTCGGTCACCGTGGCCACCGTGGAGCGCGGGTTTTTAGAGGGGTTGCGCTGTTCAATGGAAATGGCGGGGGAGAGCCCTTCAATGTGCTCTACGTCGGGTTTTTCCATCAGTTCCAAAAACTGCCGCGCATAGGCGGACATACTTTCCACGTAGCGGCGCTGGCCCTCGGCATAAATGGTGTCAAACGCCAGCGAGCTCTTGCCCGAGCCCGAAAGCCCCGTCACCACCACCATTTTGTCTTTGGGGATTTCAACGGAAATGTTTTTTAAATTGTGCCCTTTGGCACCAATGACTTTAATGGATTTCATGGAAAACCTCACACGGGGTTTTTGCCCCGCTAACTTAAATATATTATATAATTTATTTAACTTACACCGGGAGTTTGCGTGTGAAAAAACCGCTTAAATACTTATTATATGGGCTGGGGATGGTGTTATCTATCGGCATTTTGGCCGTGATGATTTACCACGCCAAGGACAGCTTTATCAAAATTTGGCAGGGCGTTAAAACAAAATACCTGTTTTTGTCGTTATTATCGTCGGTACTGATTTACATTGCCATGGGCATGAGCCTCTACGAAATGCTGCGTATCATGGGCCGGCGCATCAGCAAAAGTGCCGCTGTGGGCATTGCCTTAGTTTCCACGACGGTAAACTATTTGGTGTCCTCGCTCGGGGCCAGCGGGTTTGCCTTGCGTGCGCATCTGCTCAACCGCCGCCGCATCCCGTTTGGCATGTGCGTCACGGCCAGCATTGTAATAACCGTACTCTTATATTTTGTACTGGCCATTATCATTTTGCAAGGGTCTATTTTGATGCTGTTTAACTCGTCCACGACGCCGTGGCAGCTCTTGGAAAATTTCGGTCTGATTGCCGGGATGTGCATCGTATGTGTGCTGATTACGGCGTTTCTATTTAATGACGAGTGGCGCTCCAAATGGTTGCGCAAAGCCTTCCGTCTGCTTAACAAAGTGTTGTTCCACGGGTTTGGGGCGCTCATTTCCAAGGGCCGCTATGACGATTTTGCCGCGCAGTTGGACGAAGGCATTGACCTCATCCACCAAAAACGTCACAAATTGACCAAAGCAATTGTGTACGTCTGCGCCGATTGGTTTTTTACCATTATGGTGCTTTATTTTGCGTTCCGTGCGGTGGGGGTGATGATTTCGCCCGGCGTGTTGGTGGCGGGGTTTGCCGTGGGCATGGTGACGACGCTCATCCCCATTTTGCCCAGCGGCCTAGGCGCCATGGAGCTTGCCATGACGGCCGTTTTTAACCAAATGGGTATTGATTGGGATGCCGCTTTAATGGCTACGCTCATCTACCGCGTAGTCTATTACGTTATCCCCGGCATTGTGAGTATTTTTATTTACTGGGGGCTGCAGTTATCTTCCCCGAGTGATGAGCCCAAACGTAAACGCAAAGGGGCGCACGTATGATTGAAAAATTAGTCCACTTAACGCCGCAAATAGACGTAAGCGCATTTGTGCACAAAACGGCGGTGGTCGTCGGGCAAGTGACGCTGGGGGAAAATGTGTCCGTGTTCCCGTGTGCCGTTTTGCGCGGTGATATTGCCGCCATAACCGTGGGGGAAAACTCCAACATTCAAGATAACGCCTGCCTGCACGTCAACTACAATGCGCCGTGCCAAATTGGACGCGGGGTCAGCGTGGGGCACGGGGCCGTGGTGCACGGCAGTAAAGTGGGCGATAACGTGATTATCGGCATGAACGCGGTCATTATGGAAAGCGAAATCGGCCCCAACTGCATTATTGGCGCCGGGGCGGTGGTACCGGCAGGGAAAAATATCCCGGCGGGGTCCCTAGTCATGGGCGTGCCGGCCAAGGTCGTGCGGCCTCTCGACGAGGACGAAGTAAACGGCATTTTGCAAAACGCACACGAGTACGTAAAAGCCATCCCGTTATATAAAGAGCAAACGCAAGAATTATGAAGAAAATTGTTTTAATTGAAGATTCCAAAGTGTTGGGCACAGCCCTTGTGGGTGCGCTCAAAGTAGAAGGCATTGAGGCGCACTGGGCGCAAAACGGCGCGGCGGGGGTTTCCCTGGCCAAAGCGCAAAAGCCCGATTTGATTTTGCTGGATTTGATGCTGCCTAAACTAAGCGGATTTGACGTCTGTAAAATGCTTAAAACGGACAACGCCACCTGGCGCATCCCCATTGTGATTATGTCCACGCTGACGGACCCGCAGTCGCGCGAGCGCGCCACCGAGGCCGGGGCCGATTATTTTATCCCCAAGCCCTACGACTTGGCGGCCACGCTGACGGAAATTAAAAAGATTTTGAAAATATAGGAGAGAATATGGCTTTTGAAATAGATTACGTGTTTGAAATGCTTGAAATGAACGAGCCCGCGCAAGCACTCGCCGCGCTTAAAAAAGCGCGCAAAAAAGATGCGCAACTTTTGTTTTTGGAAGGCGAAGCGCACCGCCAGCTGGGCAGTTTTGAAACGGCGTTAAAAACGTACGCCAAGGCACTCAATGTGGCGGACGTGGCCGAAGAGCGCATGGACATTTTGCTTGCCATGTCGGCCTGTTACCGCACGTTGGGGCACGCCGCGCTTGCGTATGAATTGGCGTTGGAAACCCTGGAAATGGCCAAAGAACTGGAAATGGATGATTACGGAATTCGCGCCATGCAGGAAATGGGGATGTCCTTGCGCGCCTGGGGAAAACTGGATGAGGCGCTTGAGCTTTTAGATGCCGTGTTAGCCGCCTATGTGCAACTTAAAGATTATGCCGGGCAAAGTTTTATCCACTGGGCCAAGGGGGGAATTTTCCGTCTGCAAGGCCATTTTGAAGAAGGCATTTTTCAGTTTAAAAAATCGGTGGCGTTGGCGCGCAAAGTGGGCGATAAAATTAGCGAGGCCTACGGCTACTGCGGCCTGGCGGGCATCAGCCGCATCTGCGGAAAAATTGACGCGTGCGTGAAAAATTATCAGCTGGCGGACCAAATTTTCAAAAATTCGCAAGACGTGTTTGGCAAAGCATACACCAACTGCGGCATGGCAAACGGACTACGCCAACAAGGCAAGTACGACGAGGCCCTGCGCCGCTATAACGTGGCCGATAAGCTCTACTGCGCCATTGGCGATAAGGTGGATTTAGGCTTTGTAAAATGGGGCCGTGCCGACGTACTGCGCCGCAAAAACAAATTGGACCTGGCACTTAAAGACTTGCAAGAAGCACGCGTGCTGTTTGATAACTCGGATGAGAAACGCGGGCAGATTTTAACAAAGTTGTCTTTGGCGCAAGTGTTGTATGCGCTGGGCCGCACCGACGAGGCCGAAGAACTTTACGACTTGGGGGTCAAGCAAGCCCGCGCCGAAAAACTCCACACGTATTTGGAAAGTTATACGTAAGCCAATATCAAGCAAGGAGCTATTTGTCACACACCCCCGCTTAAACCGCGGGGGTGTAATTTTTAGTAATTGTATCGTATATTTTCTATAGGAGTGCTTTGTTCGGTTTCAGCTTGGCATATTTTATGTTGTAGGGTTGTTGTATCGTTTCCATAGGCATAACAAGCTGTTTGTCCGGCATTTTTGTTGTTGTGATTAAGATTAATGAGGTAGCCTATTTGTCTGTTTCCGGCGGAATCATTTCGGATACAATAAACAGCTGTTTGTTCTTCTCTAATTTCCAAGATACATAATCCCCACGGGTAATAATGGACGCCGTAAATATCATTTAACGTGGAAGACGTGGGAGTGGGAACATCTATGTCTAATTTGCTGATATCCGGGGTGTAGCTGTTGTTGGCTAAGTAATATACTTCCTCGGCATTGGCTAACGTTTTTACGAGGTTTTTAACGGTAGCAAAGCGGCTTTTGAGTACCGCTTTTTGGTACTGCGGCACCGCCACCGTGGCCAATATACCGATAATAAGTACCACGACTAACAACTCAATAAGAGTGAAAGCGCCGCTATTATATAAAGACGTCATTCCAAACCGGGGCATTGCTGTTGGCCCCGCCCCGTAGTGTCTTAATACGGGGTCTTGGAATCTTCCACGCATGTTGTTTATTAACGACAACGGCAAGCGTTGAAGATCCTGAATCGAGTTCAGGATGACTTGATTTTTTTGCGTTTGTCCCCGCCGGGTGTGTTTGTGTGTCATGTGTGTTCTCCTGTTATTTATTTATTTATCTGTTTAGGAACACACATAAAACGGCTGCTTTACTTGAGGCCTTGCAACGGAACTCATATAAAACAACCGCGGCATACCGCTTTTAAGGGCGGTAAACACTCGGCATAAAACGACGGGGTTATAAGGCCCGTTATCCTATACCTGACACAGTTGTTTTTGGAGTTGCAAGGCACCGCGTGCGCAGTTCCCCGTTTCTTAAACGGTTCCAAAAACAGATAAAATTTACTACGTCTTTATTATAACAAAAAACGCCCGCAAGTAGCGGGCGTTTTTAACATCTAACCAATCAGCCAAACTTATTTCAAATCATAGAATTTGGCAATGATGTTCCACGCCTCTTTGGCGGTGTCCACAATCGGGCAGAGGTGTTTGTCGTCCATAGAAATTACGCCGTATTTGGCCAGCGCATCCACGTTGAATACGGTTGTCCAAAACTCTTTGCCCACCAAAATCACCGGGATGTTCTTCTTTTTTCCCGTTTGAATGAGGGTCAAAATTTCAAACAGTTCATCAAACGTGCCAAACCCGCCCGGGAACACCACAAACGCACGCGCACGTAGCACAAAGTGCAATTTGCGGATAGCAAAGTAGTGGAACAAAAAAGCCAGGTTTTGGGTAATATACGGGTTAGGTTCTTGCTCGTGCGGTAAGGTAATGTTAAGCCCAATGCTGCGCCCTCCGTTTTCGTACGCGCCGCGGTTGGCGGCTTCCATAATGCCGGGGCCGCCGCCGGTTACAATGGAAAAACGGTCGCCGGCGTTGTCCACCACCAGTTTGGCAAATTGGCGGGCCTCGTCGTAGTATTTGCTAAGCGAGAGGAGCCCTTGCGCGGCTTTTACTTTGTGTTGCAGGGTAATATCTTTGGGTTTTTTAGCTAACTTTTTTTGCGCGTCGGCCAGTTTGGCTTTGGCCTCGTCCTCTTCGGCAATGCGGGCACTGCCAAAGCACACAATGGTTTCGGTTACGCCTTTTTTGCGGAAGTAAATTTCCGGCTTTAAGGTTTCCAGTTCCATGCGTACGGGGCGCAGGTCGTCGTTCTTCAAAAGCTCAACGTCTTCATAGGCTTTAATATACGAAGAAGTGTGTTTATTTGCTATCGCTGTTTTTTTCATAAGTTCCCTCACTTAATTTTCCACTGCAAAATGTGTTTAACGAGCGCGGCCTCGCTAATGCCTACTTGGTCGTAAAGCAGCGCGGGTTTGCCGTGTGGCACAAATTCGTCGCCAATCCCCAGGCGCAGTAAGCGCGCGTTTTTGTGTGTGTCGGCCAGGTATTCGGCCACGGCCGAGCCAAAACCCCCGGCCAGCATATTATCTTCCACCGTGACCAGTTTGCCCGTGCGTTTGACGGCCTCGTCAATAAGAGCAGTGTCTAGCGGCTTAATAAAACGCATGTTGATGACCCCGGCGTCCACGCCTTTATCACGCAACATTTCGGCGGCTTTTAAGGCGGGGTGCACGCGACTACCGATAGCCAAAATCGTCACGTCTTTGCCTTTCGTGAGCCAGGTGCCTTTGCCGATATCCAGGGTTTTAAGTTCTTTGTCTATCGGCACGCCAAACCCGGCGCCGCGCGGATAGCGCAGCACAAAGGGCGCGTTGGCGGCAAAAGCGGTTTTTAACAGGTGGCCCATTTCGTTTTCGTCGGCGGGGGCGGCCATTATTAAATTAGGGATACTGCGCAAAAAGCTGATGTCAAATACGCCGTGGTGCGTGGGGCCGTCCTCGCCGACGAGCCCGGCGCGGTCCAGCGCAAAAACTACGGGCAGTTTTTGCAAGCAAATATCGTGCAAAATTTGGTCGTAGCAACGCTGGGCAAACGTGGAGTAAAGGGCAACTAGCGGCTTTTGTCCGCCTGCGGCTAACCCGGCGGCAAACGTGGCGGCATGTTCCTCGGCAATGCCCACGTCAAAGTAGCGTGCGGGGAACTGGTCGCGGAATTTGTCGAGCCCGGTACCTTCGGGCATGGCGGCGGTAATGGCGCAAATTTTTTCGTCTTGTTCGGCCAGTTTGACTAGCGCGTTTGAAAACGCTTTGGTAAACGTAACCGCGCCCGATTTGCCTAAACTATCCCCGGTGTCCACGTCAAAAATACCTACGCCGTGAAATTTGGTCGGATTTTTTTCGGCGGGCTCGTAGCCCTTGCCTTTTTTGGTGACTACGTGGAGCATGACGGGCCCTTTGACGGTTTTTAACGTTTCCAATACTTCTAAAAGCGCGTTAATGTCGTTACCGTCCACGGGGCCGAAGTACCGAAATCCCATTTCTTCAAAGAGAGTCCCCGGGAATAAAATGGAGCGCGCACGCTTAGCCAGTTTGGCGGCATTGTTGCCCAGCTCGTCAAAACGTTTTAAAAAGTTGGTGGCTTTTTCTTCGGCCAGTTGCACGTATTTGGTGGTTAAAAGTTTGGTTAAGGCCGTGCCAAGCGCACCCACACGCTGGGAGATAAACATCTGGTTGTCGTTTAAAATGACCAGCATATCCGTGCGCAAAAGCCCCGCGTTTTGCATGGCTTCATAGGCCATGCCGCCCGTCAAACAACCGTCGCCCACTACGGCAATCACGCGGTGATTTTGGTGTTGTTGGTCGCGCGCGATAGCCAGGCCCAATGCGGCCGAAACTGCCGTAGAGGCGTGCCCCGCGCCAAATGCGTCAAATTCACTTTCACTACGTTTTGGAAACCCGCTTAAACCGCCTTTGGTGCGAATGGTGGAAAATTCTTTTTGCCGCCCGGTGAGGAGCTTGTGCGCATAGGCCTGGTGGCCGGTATCAAACACAATTTTATCGTCGGGCGTATTATAGACGTAGTGCAAGGCCGTAATGATTTCCACCGCCCCTAAGCTGGACCCCAAATGCCCGCCGTTTTTACTGGCAGTTTTGATGATAACGTCGCGCAGTTCCTGGCACAGCGTGGGCAGGTGTTCTTTTTTAATCAGGCGTAAATCGTGCGGGGTTTGGATGCTGGGCAGAACTTTCATACGCACTCCTTAATACGTTCTTGTCTTAAAAAACTCGGCCATTTCATAAAGCGGCCACAGGTTTTTTTGTTTGGCGGTTTTGAGTTTGCTAAGCGCTTTTTGGGCGTTGGCAATTAAAAGCTGGGCATGTTTGCGGCTGCCCTCTAAGCCAAACAGGCTGACGAACGTGAGCTTGCCGTTTGCTTTATCACTATTAGATTTACCGAGCTGTTTGGCACTGGCCGTGACGTCTAAAATATCGTCCACAATTTGGAACACCAGCCCAATGCAGTTGGCGTAGGTTTTAATGTATTTTAAATCGGCCCCTTTGGCCCCGGCCAGTAGCGCGCCGGTTTCCACACTGCCGCGGATGAGCGCGCCCGTTTTGTTGGCGTGAATGTAGCGCAAAATAGTTTCGGGTGTCGTTTCGGCCGCGGTGGGGGGGAGCATAAAGTAACGTAGTGACTTATCGGCCAGTAACTTGGACGACTTTTTGAGCTTTTCCGCGCGCACGCTTTTGGCCTCTTGCGTGCCCATGCCTTCGGCATACAAGTCGGCGGTTTGGCCGCCTACCATGCCCGCGGCGCCGGCACAGTTTGCAAAATTTTGAAGGGCGTTTAAGGTGTTTTCGGCGCCAATCGTTTTTACTTTGCCGTTTTGCGCAAACACTTCAAAGACGTATGTGAGTAGCGCGTCGCCCGCCAACAAGGCCAAATCCTCGCCGAACACTTTGTGGTTGGTGGGTTTGCCGCGGCGCAAGTCGTCATTATCCATACAAGGCAAATCGTCATGGATTAAAGAATAAGTGTGCAGCATTTCCACGGCGCACGCGGCGGGCAGTACGTCGGCCGCTTTTTTGCCGAATGCCTCAGCGGTGGCCATTAAAAGGATGGGCCGCACGCGTTTGCCGCCCGCTTGGAGCGAATAGTTCATAGCGTCGGTCAAAATCTTGGGCGAATTTTTAATTTTGGAAATGTATTTAGCCAAATTTTTCTCTACCAATTTGGCCCGTTCTTTTTGGTACGCATCAAATTTATTCATAAAAACCCTCTAGTTAGGTATATATAAGTATTATACCTAATTATGGGTGTGAAAAGGCATTTTGCTTGATTGGCTAATAGGGCATTGTATAAGCGCGTAGCGTTGAATAATTTGTGTCTGTTTGGAGGGGTGCACCAAAAAGTTGGGTGCAATAACTACCCGGCGTTTTTTGATAAACAAAACCGTTAGAATTGGTCCTTTCTGCACAGATAATTTTGGGTTCTCTCATATCTACAAAGAAACCGGCCCCGGCATAAGTACCGGAAATGCGCCCTAATTTTATAAAATGCCCATCCATTTGCAGGGCCCAATCTTGGTTAGAACGTACTACAGTTGACGTAGCATAGGTATCCCATAAAGTGTTTCCCGTCCAGGCGGTTAGGTCAATATCCAGTTCTTCAAAAGTGGTTGCGTATTTTCCATTAGCTAAGTAATAGGCGGCCTGGGCTTGAACCATTGATTTTAGCAACGGTAATACTTGGGCGGCTTTGCTCTTTTCGACGGCTTTTTGATATTGCGGCACAGCCACTGCCGCCAAAATACCAATGATGAGGACAACGACTAACAGCTCAATAAGCGTGAATGCGGCAAGATGCCCCTTAGCCGGGGCATTGTCAGAGCCCGCCCCGCAGGGTTGTAGTGCGGGGCTAGCCTGACCTACCCGTTTAATAAGGGTAAAACCGCCGTTGTTAAATAAAGACGTCATTCCAAACCTGATTTGGAATCTTCCACGCGTGCTGTTAATCCACGACAACGACAAGCGTTGTAGATCCTGAATCAAGTTCAGGATGACTTTATTTTGTACAACTAACTTTTTGTTTTGCATCATGTTATTTCTCCTTGTATTTTTTCAATTTATCCGTCTTGGAAAAACTCATGCAAAAACGGCTCATGCCAGTTAAGCGTTTCCCCACCCTTAACCAACAACAGCCGTAATTTACCGTACAGAACGATAAACATTCAGCACAACTTTTATTTGGGATCGGCAAATAAATGTTGTGCCTAATTACGCGCTGTATTTTGGAGGGGAAACGATTGCTTTTTAAAGCAAAAGTCCGTTTCTTAAACGGTTCCAAAAACAGATGAAATTGTCGTTTTCCTACTCTCTCATTCTACATAATTTCTGCCTAATTTGCACCCTAACTTTGTTACGCGCTTGCTTCAATACCTCCGCCCTAAAGGGCGGTTTACGCAAGTATTCTGCGCAAACGCAAGCCGCGTTAGGGCACAAATTAGTTTGAAATTATCACGCTGTTTGGGTGTGGCTGCTTGTAAACGTATTTTGAAATGGTTGTTTTTTGATATGATTTTTGCTACCATGAACGGAGGAGAAATCTATCTCTCTATATAAAAACGCCATATAAAAGGTTTTAGCGAGTTTGAACGGATTATAAAGGAGAACATCAAAATGAAAAACAATAAACGGGGTTTTACCCTGATTGAACTGTTGGTAGTAGTGCTTATCATTGGTATATTGGCGGCGGTAGCGGTGCCGCAGTATAAAAGAGCGGTAGAAAAAAGCCGCTTTAGTGCGTTAATTCCGGTAGCTAAAGGGGTGGCAACGGGGAACGAAAGTTATTATTTGGAGTCAAACACGTATGCAAATGATATCAAGTATTTAAGTGTAGATGCCAATGCACAAGGAATAGAAATAAGTGTGGTAAATGATGACTCAAACGGGCTTAGTTATGTAAAAGCATATAATGAAACCGAATTACCAAATCATGACTATGTTGTCTTTCAAGAACACAGTGGAAATTTTGGAGGAGTTACGATGTGTGAAGCGGCGGATGAAGAAGCCGGAAAACTGTGCGAAGCGATGGGAGGGAGTATTTTGGACGGAGCCGTAACTAGCGGGTGGATTGCGTATGCTTTAAGCGGCGATACGGCCGGAAGCAGTTTCCCCAGTGCGGGTGGTTTTAATTTGGGTGATTTTGACCAAGCTGCCCTAAATGAGGTATTGGCGGGGTTACCTACTGGAAGCACTTATTCTTATAACTTTGACATATGTGAAGCAATGGACTCGGCGACTAGTTGCGCCAAATCTACATTTAAGAAAATGGGATATTGTAGGGCGGGGCGACAATATAGTTGTGCAGGTTCTACCTTTAGCAATGGTGGTACATGTACTACCTTCTCTAATTTAGACGCAGAATATGCGTGTGCGGGTTCTACCTTTGGAGCTAGCGCAAAATGTCAAGGATATAATGCATATGGTTGTGCAGGAAGTACCTTTAGCGGATATAATAGTTACTGCCAGGGGGGAGCTGCGTACGGATGTGTGGGCTCTACCTTTAGCGGAGAGAATAGTTACTGCCGGGGAGATGTGGAGGACGGATGTACAGGTACAACCATTCAATCTGGGGCATATTGTACGGGGCAAGGGTGTGCAAACGCCGCGTATGAAGGAACCGGATGTTGCAAAGGAGATTATTGCGGCAGTGCGCCGAAATGTGCCTCTTAATTTGTATCAAAAAATCTGATTAAACAAAGAGCCCCGGCAATATAGCGGGGCTCTTTTTTCATCTTCCTTTTTTTCTAAAAATCTCCGTCACGCGCTCAAAAATGCCATTGCACCACGCAATCGTGAGGCCGTAGTTGCTTACGGGGACGCCGGCCTCTTTTAACACCGTTAGGCGGCGCAAAATTTGCGTGCGCGTTACCATGCATCCGCCGCACTGGATAGCCAATTTAAAGGGACTTAAGTTTTCAGGCAGCGGGTCCAAATTATTGACGGTCGTAAAAAAGAGTTGTTTGCCGGTAAATTCTTGCAGCCAGCGCGGGATTTTCACGCGGCCGATGTCGTCGCATTTATTTACGGTATGCGTGCAGGACTCCAGCACCAAAATGTGGTCGCCGTCTTGCAGTTTATCAATGGCGGGTGTGCCTTTTAAGTAGGCGTCAAAATCGCCTTTAAGGCGCGAAAATAAAATGCTAAAGCTCGTCAGCGGGATATGCGCGGGCACGACGGAGCTAACATATTTAAACACTTGCGAATCGGTCACCACCAGCTTAGGCGTGTGGTTGGCCATGTAACCCCGCAGTTCGGTATCCTTGACGCACACGGCCGTGGCACCGATATCCAGCAAATTGCGAATCGTCTGCACTTGCGGTAAAATAAGCCGCCCTTGCGGGGCCGAACTGTCCACGGGAATAACTAAAACAATCTCATCTCCGGCGCGCACGTAATCGTCCAAAATCACGTCGGGCGCGTAGGAACTTTTGGGCAGGTGCTCACGGATGGTACGCAACAATAAATCCACGTTCGGTTTTTTGCACGTAAACGCAACGACGTCCGCGCCTTTAATTTCCACATTAGTGGTAGGCAAATCGGTCTTGTTCTGCACGAAGAAAAACGGCACTTTGCGTGCTTTGCACGTTTCCATTAACGTTTGGTCGTACGCGTCAAAATTTCCGGCAAATACGAGGACCGCCAAATCCACTTGGTCCAGCGCGTCATTGGTGCGCGCGACGCGTTGCTGCCCCAGGTTGCTGGGGTCGTCCACGCCGGCGGTGTCAATGAGTTCCACCGGCCCGATACCGACGAGTTCAATGACTTTTTTAACCGGGTCCGTAGTGGTGCCGGGTTCGTCCGCCACAACGGAAACCTGCTGGCCTGTTAAGGCGTTGACGAGGGAGCTTTTCCCCACGTTCATTTTGCCAAAAAATCCAATCCGGGGTTTATTGAGTTGTACCATAATCTCATTATACTAAACTTGCGCAAGAGGTAATTTCTGAGCCAAATTACGAAGAAAAAATCTTGAACAGGCGGTAAAACACAAGCCTCCGGTTTTTCAAAGGAATTTGTGTTAGAACGCGACGCGGACTTGCGAAGTATACTGTGCGCAGCCGCCCGGAGGGCGGAGGTATTCGAGCAAGGACGCAACAAAGTTCTAGCGCAAATTACGAAGAAAAAATCTTGACAAATGCTTTTTGTTCCACTATACTATAAATACCGTTTTACGAGGGGGATTTTATGAAAACCGTACTTGTAGTATTCACTTTGTTAGGGGCCGCTTTGAGCGCCGCCGCGTATCAGGCGGGGCCGCAAAACCGTTCCAATTTCGGCTCCAACCAAGCGGCGCAAGCGGGCCAGCAAAATTACCGTTCGTTTAGCACTTACAAACAGCGCAATTGGAGCCAAGGTGTGCAAACCCAGCGCGTGCAGACCGAAACGGCCGGTAAGTCGGCTACGGATTTTGAGAAAAAGGCCCAAAAACCCGTCGGTAAAACGCAAGCCGTTGCGCCGAAAGCAGTCAAACCCGCCCCGCAAGCGGTGGCGACAAAGCCGTCGTCAACCACGGCCAATATGCCCGCCAATGCGGACCCGGCCGCTATGATGCAACAAGTGCAAAATATGATGAGCGCCATGGGCAACATGAGCGGTGCGCAACCGAGCCAACCCGGCGTATCGGGCCAAGCGCAAGTTGGCCAAAATGCGGCGGCCATGCCCGCAGGTACGCCGGATCTCTCGGCCTTAATGGGGGGAGCGATGCCCGCGGCCCCGGCGGCAACCCCGGCTAAAAAATAATATGAAACATCTTTTAGTAAGTGTATTTTTAATCAGTATGCTCAGTGTGTGGAGTGTGGCGCAGCGCCCCCAAACCGAGGTGGAAATGCGCCGCCCGGGCATGTCTGTTGAAGTTACTCGCCCGCAAACCCTTACGGGTGCCGAGCGTCCGGATACGACGGCAGAAATAAACCGCCCCACCACGCAAACCGGGGCCGTGCGCGCGCAAACAACTGTTTCCACACAACGCCCGCAGACGGAGGCAAGTGCCGTATATCCGGCTACTACCGTGGAAACGGTGAAACCCATGACGACGGTAGAAGTGATGCGCCCTCAAACCACGGTAGAGCTTTCCCGTCCGCAAACGGCGGAATTTTCCGTGGCACAAAGCGGCAGCGTTGCCGGGCAAAAAGGGGGGAAAAGTGCAGCGGTTACGTCGGCACAGGCCACTACTTCTATGAGTAATTTTACCCCCAAGCAAGCCAAAGATTTTTCGTCCGCGCAAAAAGCCGCACCGCTGGGCGGGGGGGAGAATAAACTGGGTAACGAAACTAACGCCGCCGAGAAAGATGCCGCTAATAAAGCCAGTATGCTAGGCAAACAAAGCAATCAAAATATGGATGTGGACCCGAATTTAAAGACAGGCAACCTGGCGGCTTTAGGCGCGTCGGTGGAGAAGAAAGTAGAAGAAACTAAGAAGAAGAAAAAATAAAATTTCTGCTTGGAAAAGGGGGGAGAAACGGTCTATTGGTGGCTGTTTCTCCCCCTCTTTTTTCTAACTATTTTTTCCTGACGCGGGAGCGGATATTTGGGCTCAATAGGCGTTTTTTTCGGTGACAGCGCCTAATTTTAACGTTCCAATAAGCAGTTATAAAATGGATAATCCCTGAACTCGTTTCAGGGTCTTTGATGCTTGTAGTTGTTTTTAACAACCTACGTGGAAGATCCCGAAACAAGTTCGGGAATAATCTTTATGCATATTATTAGGTCGATTTTTGGGTTTACCTAAAACGTTCGGAGCACAAATGCCCGTACACGGCACAGTACCCCCAAAATGTTTTGGGGCAAATGGGAACCTGGCGCGGGTGCATATGTTTGGGCTTGTCTAAAACGTTTGGCGCACAAATGCCCGTACGGCAAGTATCCCCAAAATGTTTTGGAGCATTTGGCTTTAAATCGGGTTTTTGTTTGGGGGTATATCCTAGTACCCCTCATTTCGTTTTAGGGCATTGGCTTAAAACGCGTTTTTGTTTTGCCCCATATCCCAGGTACCCTATTTTTGTTATAGGGCATTTTAGCAAAATGCAAAATTAAGCTAATTTTTGCAAAATGTGGTGGGGGGAGTAAAAACCAAAAAAACAGTTCAATTTTACCGTATGGGGGTATATCAGTATACCCCCAATTTTGTTTTAGCCCGTTTAAAATAAGACATGATTTTTAACCCAACTTTGTGAACTTGTATTGCTAACAAAAAATAACTATAAACTAAGTTAGAATTAACATAAAAATATTTATAAATTAAGTAGAAAATATAAAAATATAATAATAGTTAGAGCAGTGGTAAAAATCGCTTTTAAATCCTAATTACTTAACATAATACTTATTCTCGTTAGTTAAATAAACGCTGACAAATACCCCCTTTCACGCCATTTTGTCCCCATGATTTTGCACGATTTGAAAATAGTTGTGGATAACAGTTGTGAATTTTATAAAATAATTTGAGAAAATGGGGAAAACTATAAAAAAATAGTAAAAAATAAAAGTACTTAAAAAATAAGTACTTTTTATATTGCGTACAAAAACCTACAAAATGATGTTTTACATCTGTTTTAGTAAATTTTCGGCCAGAGCAAAGGCTTTGGCAAAGCCCTCATTGGTTAGCTGATAAGTGCGGCTGCGTTTAGTTCCCTCCCCCACCATGCGCCCGGCCTGGATTTCCCCAGCCAGCAAACGGTCCAGCCGGCCCGCATCTATCCCGCAGGCTTTTAAAGAATGGGCCAAGTCCAGGGCCGGGTAAGCAGGTTTTTTTAAGAGTACACGGGCCCCAGCCAAGAGTATAAGGGCCACCTCTTGCGCAGATAACTTGGTTTTGCGGCGCAGGGTCAGCAGGTTGCCGTCCTCTTTGAGCAGTTTTTCCCATAAATAAAGTTCGGTATGCGGGGTATTGACGGGCGTAACAACCGCTAATTGCGGGGCTTGATGAGCCATGGCCGGAGTAGCCGGGGGAGCGGCCTTAGCCGCCCCAATGAGGGTCAAAAAATAGTTGCGTTCGCGCTCAATAAATTCACGCGGGCCCTGGGCCTCAAACTCCTCGCCGTTAGGCAGCCGGAAGCGTATTTTTAAGACGTTTTCCCCATTGTTCATAAGCTGTTTATAACCTCATTTTTTAGCACGTTTTCCACGGGAGTTATCCCCCGCCACAGACATATAATAGCTATTTTGTTATTTTATGTCAAGCGATATGTTATTTATGTCAGTTTTATGTCATCCCCGGTGGATAAGTTTTATTGTAGGAAGAAGGCGCAACGCAAAATTTTGCCCGGTTTTGTAAAAAATTGAGCGGTAGTGTTAGATTTTTTGTCCATACCAAGCCCCCAAAATATGACACATAAAATGAAGTGGATTTTTTCTCCCCCCACCCCTTAAAATTAACCCAATTTTTGCGTGGGGTGGGCGGATGCCTCAAAATCAGTAAAAACAGGGGCAGAAACCTTAAAAAACAAAAACCGCAAAATCGGGTATGATTTTGCGGTAAAAAAAAACTAAACCATCCGGTAGAGAAACTGTGAAAATAATTTTTGACAATAATCACCCGGTTGCTTAGAAAATAGAATTTTACTATTATTAAACCGTTCCATACACATCAATTGTTTTGCGGGATAGGAAGGTGTGGTGCTATTAAGTAAATATACAAAACCCGCTCCGGCATAAGGTCCGGAGATGCGCCCTATGGCAAGACCCTTTCCAACGGCTTGGTCATAAAATTCTAAACTCCAGTCTTTATTGGATATAGCGCCTGCGGTGTTTAGCCAACTTTCATGTTTATTCCAAGACATATTTACATCCAAATCTGCAAAAGAATTTGCGTATGTTCCATTTGCCAAATAGTAGGCTTCCTGTGCGGCTGCTATGGACCGAATGATTGCAAATGCTTGGGTAGCTTTGCTTTTTTCTACTGCTTTTTGGTATTGTGGAACGGCCACGGCCGCCAATATACCAATGATAAGAACAACGACTAGTAGTTCAATGAGAGTAAAGGCCGTGTTGGTATATAAATTTGTCATTCCAAACCGGGGTATTACCGTTGGCCCCGCCCCGTAGTGTCTTAATACGGGGTCTTGGAATCTTCCACGCAGGTCGTTTCGTAACGAAAACAGCAAGCGTTGAAGATCCTGAGTCAAGCTCAGGATGACTTTATTGTTTACAGTCGGTTGCGTGAAACCCCACCGGGTGTATAGCTGATTCATGTTTTCTCCTTTCTGTTTGGGAAAGAAACGGCTCTTTTGCCGGGCCAGCTATACACAACCCACCAAAACAGCCGTGGCCCACCGTCAAAACGGCAAGCACTCGGCACAACCCCAACGGGCTCTAGATTTCCCGTCAAAGTTGTGCCTTAAAACGACTGTTCTTGGGTGTATAACTGTATCTATCCCATTCACAGTTTAAATTGTATTTACTGCTCTTTCATTCTACATAATTTTTGCCTAAATTAGTAAAATAATCTTATGAAATCGCTTTCTTCCCCCCTCCTTGCGTGGTACCACAAAAACAAGCGCGACTTGCCTTGGCGGCATACCAAGGACCCTTACAAAATTTGGCTGTGTGAAATTATTATGCAGCAAACCCGCGTCGCCCAGGGGCTTAGCTATTATAATCGGTTTGTGGAAACATTCCCTACCCCGGCCGCGTTGGCGGGGGCGTCGCAAGATGAAGTATTAAAACTGTGGCAGGGGCTTGGCTATTATAGCCGCGCGCGCAATTTGCACGAAGCCGCTAAAAGTATGCACGGCAAATTTCCCCCCACTTACGACGGGGTGCGCGCCTTAAAAGGCGTGGGCGATTACACGGCCGCGGCGATTTGCTCGATAGCCTATAATATGCCCTACGCCGTGGTAGACGGGAATGTGTACCGGGTGCTCTCGCGCGTGTTTGGCATTACTACGCCCATAGACTCCACGGGCGGAAAAAAACAATTTACCGCCCTGGCGCAAAAGCTACTCAATAAAAAAAATCCCGGTGATTATAACCAGGCGATTATGGATTTCGGGGCTATGGTCTGCACGCCGCAAGCGCCCGCTTGTTTGACGTGTCCGCTTGCCAAAATGTGTGTGGCCCGCAAAGACGGTGCGCAGGAAAAACTGCCCGTTAAGGCGCAAAAGACGAAAGTTTCCACGCGCTACTTCCACTATATATATGTAGAACAAGGGAAGTTTACGTGGATTCATCAGCGCGGGCCCGGTGACGTGTGGCAAAATCTCTACGAACTGCCGCTTGTGGAAACGCACGACGGAAATTTGACGGCCGCGTACCCGCAACTTAAAAAATGGTTTGGCCCGGCGCAAGTGGCGGCAGTCAGCCAAACGCCGCTCAAGCACGTACTTTCGCACCAAATTATTTACGCATATATATATAAGGTAAATGTACCCGCCGCGCGCAAGGTACCCGCAGGGTTTATCAAAATTTCCACAAACGACCTGCCGAAGTACGCCGTTTCCCGCCTGGTGCAAAAGTTACTGGAAAAAGTATAACAATCAAAACCCCCGGCTTAACACCGGGGGTTTTTAGAATGGTACTATTTAGAATTTATAACCCACGGTCAACGCAAACATATCACTGCGCCCGCCGGAGTATTTCATGGGTGCACCTGCGGGTGCTATGGGGGACGGGGCACTTTTGCCGGACAAGTCGCGCCCGAAGATGTGCGCGTAGGCAAAGTCAGCACTCCAGGTTTGGCCTTTGTAGCCAAAACCCATGCTAACAATATGGCGGTCGTCCACGGGCACCAGCGTATCCATGGCATTCTTGTTAATCGGCGATTTGTCAAACACGTATCCGCCACGCACCGCCCATACGGGGGTCAGCATATATTCGGTACCGAAGTTCAAACGGAAGGTATCTTTGTATAATTTTTGTGGGTTGATAAACGGAACGGAAGACGCATCTTTGTACTGGATAATGATTTGGTCGTACGAGCTCCAAAACGTTCCAATAATTCCAGCTTCCATGACCCATTTGTCGGTAGCTTGGAACGAAAGCCCGGCGGAAATGCTGTCAGGCAAGTTGATGGCCCCTTCGGCGGGAGAATCGTGAATATTGATAATCCCAAAGGTACCGTTTGAATTAACGGAACCATTCAAATTTTGTTTGATCTTACTGCGGTACATAGCCCCCAAGGACCATTTTTCAGCCCATTGCGGACGGTACAATAATGAGAAGTTTCCCCCCCAGCTAACCCCGGTACCGTGAATGTCATATTGGCCATTCATAGGTTGAAAGGTAGAGTTTTGCGTGAAATCAATGGTCATGGCTTCCAGGCCCATGGCAATAGATAGTTCATCATTGGCTTTGATAGCAATCGTCGGTGTGAAAGAGAAAGTTTCCAGTTTTACTTTATAGGCCAAATTGCTACCGGGCCACGTTTGCCAGTTGCGGTACGTACCGCCCAGGCCATAGCGCGAAAATGCACCTAAACCCAAGCTGATATCATCACTCCATTTATGAGTAATGTAGAAGTTGGGTAACGTCCATACATCACGTTGTAAACTGCGGGTAGAGCCATTGACCGTCGTGCGCGCGTGCGCAGTTACCAAAGTAGCACCTAATTGAATGTTGGTGCCTTCCAGTTCGGTAATCAAGGCCGGGTTGGTGGCCAAAGAGGCGGCCTCGGCTTTGTTTGCCATCACGGCGCCGCCCATAGCGGTAGAGCGTCCGCTAAATTCATATAATGCAAACCCCGCCCCATAAGAAAGGTCCGTCAGTAAGCCGCACAGCACGGCTGCAATCAATAATTTCTTCATAATTCTCCTACAAGTTACACAAAAATCCCCGCCCTATGTGACGGGCGGGGCACTGCTTATTTATTTAAAGCGGCCAGTTTATCCTTGGCTACACTGCCAAAATAGGTCTTGGTGTAGTTGGCCAAAATTTGCTGGTAGGTTTCCACCGCTTGCGCTTTTTGGCCGGCCAGTTCCTGGCTTAGCGCCAACGTAAAATACGCTTGCGGCAAAGCAAAACTTTTGGGATTATCCTGGATAAATTTTGTGAGCAGTTTGATAGAGCCGTCGTAATCTTTGGTGGCCTGTTTGGCGGCGGCTAAACTCAAAATAGCCACGGTGCGCAACGTTTCATTATGCGCAGTGGTCAGCGGCTCATACGCGCTGGCGGCCTGGGCGTAGTTTTCGCCGTCGTAGAGGATATCGCCTTTTAGGAGCTGGGCATACTGCGCGGCGGGCGTACCCGGGAATTGGATAGCTACGCCGTCAAGTTGTGTGAGTGCGGATGGGTCACTCATCACGGCCAGTTGGGCATTGTAGTAAGCGGCCCAAGATTGTTCTTGCACTTTTTTTACGTGGGTGGCATACGCGTAACCCAGTACGGCGGCCAATACCAAAATAACGGCACCCGTAATGACGCGTCTTTTGTGGTCTTTTACGTATTTTTTAGTGCCGGCTAAAAGAGAAATAATTGCTTCTTGTTCTTGCTTTACAGTAGGTTGTTGTTTTTTGTTCATATACCTTATTATAGTAAAATTGCGGGACGTTTGGAAACGCAGTTTACTATAATATAGGTATGCAAAATAAATCTTCTAACTGCGTAGCACTTTGGTTTATCCCGCTGGTGGCGGTGTTATTGGCGGCATTTTTTACATTCGTTTTTTTAGTGGGCAAGGCATTATATAAGAGGATGAATACGCCTTCCGCGCCGCCCGTGCAAACGGCGCAAGCCCCGCAACAACCTGCTCCACTGGCGGCGCCGGTAGTGCCGTTTGTAGAGTTGGAAGAAACGGACGAAACTGCCTTGCCGCCCGAAGTGGAAATTCCGGCGGAAGATGCCGATATCCCCCCCGTGCCCGAGGTCTGCCCGGCTACGGCCGTGCCGCTTAAACTGGAAAAACCCAAACGCCGTCGCCCAGTTACGCCATTTGAACAAGGCCTCAAAGCGTGTGCGGCGGGCGGCACGTTCCCGTGTGCGTGGGAAGATGATTCTGGCGTTATCGTTAAACAATATTGGCTGATGAGTGCCGCTGGCCCCGTCCAACGCGGCATTTACGATAGGGACGGCAATTTAATCAATGAAACCATTGCCACGCTTAGCGGCACGGTAACGTCGTACACAGAGCAAGATAAAACGTACTTTTTTGAAGGAGGCGTTCTCACAAAAATCCGCACCAGCCCGTATGAAAATTGTAATTTTCACGATTGGTTTTTTATTGATGCGGCTGGAAAGTTGGATGTATGCCAATGTGCGCGCACGACGGGCAGTGCTTGTTGCGAACGTTCCCCCTATCATGAGGGCGCCCCGCGCGGTTATTGCGACTTAAACCCGCTGGACAAAGACTTTTGCAAGTAGTGCTTTTCCTTTCGCTCGTCATCCCGCAGTGTTTCTGTGCGGGATATGGCGCGGGCACGCTGTCTTATCATCTTCCCCTCTTGTGGGGGAAGTACCGCCGTTAGGCGGGGTAGGAGGGTTGTAAAATAGGGCTACCACTTTTTAAACACAAAAAATACCGCTAGCACCAAACACAAAAAGCCGACGAGGTGATTCCACTTAAACCGCTCGCCAAAGTAAAGCATACTAAACCCGGCAAACACAGCTAGTGTGATGACTTCTTGCATTACTTTTAGTTGCGTGACGCTAAAATAGTTGCTGCCAATACGGTTAGCGGGCACTTGCAAACAATACTCAAAAAACGCAATGCCCCAGCTGACCAAGATGACCGCCCACAGGGCGCGGGATTTGAATTTGAGGTGCCCGTACCAGGCGATGGTCATAAATAGGTTTGAGGCACATAATAATATAATCGGTTTCCACATAGTTACATTGTAGGAAATTTTGACGACCGACGCGACGTTACGTCATACGTGGACCAACAATTTGCCAAAATCTTTCCATTTCGCACCGACTTTCACTCGCGTACTTGCCGCACTCCGTGCGGTCCGGCAGACGTACTAGGGTTGGCAAGAAGTTCTAATTGCTCTTTGCGTTTAGTCGTTTTTGTGCCGTGAGGCGCGGCAAAAAAGTGCAGGCAATGTACTCATTGGCAAACTTTTTTAACAAAGCCGAGCTCAAAAACGGCTAAACCCTACGGGCCGCGTCCTTTTGGTCTATTACATTCTTTTTTTGCTTGGCATAGTTACTTTGCCTGCGCAAAACAAAGTGCGTACTAACCGCAAAAGTCCAGCGGCGCAAAGGCAAAGAGAGCTCCTTGCCAACCCTGGCTCAACTTACGGTGCGAAATGCTTTGATTTTGACAAATCAGGGTACTGACTATTTTACCCGGTGTTTGTTTTCCCTCACTTGCGTTTGTACGGTCCGCTTGCGTTTATATTTGGCGGGCGCGATTTTGAAAAATCATCTTATATTTTATTTAACTTTGTATTTGGGGAAAAAACTGGCCCAAGTTATAGGCCGGCCTTACCTAAGCCTAAATCTGAAAAACTAAACGGCGTTTTTGTTTCGCAAAACTATCCTCCAGTTAATAACTAGGGGAAAGCTATTTACCATGTTGTTATTTTGTATAGATTTTCAAGACCGCCTACATATTTTCCAAGTGTGGCGCATAATTTTTTTTGTGTTTCGTTATTCCATTGACAATATTTATTATTACTTTCTGATTGATAGTCACTATATTGATGATTGTAATAAAAAACAATTGTTATATCAGGTAATCGTGTATCTTTTACCCGAACAGCATTGGCAGATTTTGGGTTGTTTGCTGCTAAAGTAACTTGTATTTCTTGTAAGGTAGGCGGATTAATATCTAAATCAGCCAAAGTCTGTGTATAGGAACCATTGGCAAGATAATATACCTCTTGCGCTTTTTGAATAGCATCCGCCACTGTGACTAATTGCATTAACTGAGCTTTATTAACGGCAAACTTATATTGCGGGACGGCCACCGCCGCTAAAATGCCGATAATTAAAACAACTACTAACAACTCAATGAGGGTAAACCCCTGGTTTTCTTTTTTCATATGCTTTTTCTCCTAACTATAATTTCAATTTACCTGCTTTGGAAAAACGCATACAAAAACGGCTATGATGCCTGAGTACTCAGCAAAGAACCCAATACAAAACAGCCGTAGTTTTCCGTCGAAACGAAAAACATTCGGCACAAGAAAACGGGTTTCGAAGGTCCGTTCCCTTGTGCCTTAAATGGCTGCTCTTGGCTTGCTGAGTGCTTTTGTTGGCAAAAGCTCTGCGTTTCCCAAACGCTTCCAAAAACAGGATAAATTGTACCTACATTATAACATAAAAAAAGGATTATTCCCGAACTTGTTTCGGGATCTTCCACGCCTGTTGTTGGTTGTTGCTATGTGCAAACGGCAAGCGTCGAAGATCCTGAGTCAAGCTCAGGATGACAAATTAAAGAAATGGCTCACTTACGTTGCAATAAACTAGTTAAAATTTGCGTTATAAATTGTAACTTAATTCTTGGTACAATATACTTATGAAAAAACTGACACTTTTCTTACTAGGGTTTATATTATTGGGCACGCGCCCGGCAATGGGCGAAATCATCTCGCCCGAAAAACCGGCGCCGGAGACGGACGAAGTGCACAAGGTCCACGGTTTGACCGTCACCACCCGGGCCGACGGCACGCCATTGCCGGACATTCACGCCACGCTTTCCTTGCAAGATTGTATTGATTTGGCCTTGGCCAACTCCCCCACCATGATTGCCGCTAACCTGGCGGCGCAAAATGCGCGGGTCAATTTGAATTTGGCCAAATCACAATTTTTGCCGACGGCCTCGGCCGGGTTTAACAGCAGTTATAATATGGGCACGCCCATGCACGATTACGGTGCACAAAACACGTCCGCGTCGGCCAATTTAACGCTAAGTGGCATTACGGACCTGGTCCGTAACGTTAAAATGAAACAGTCCGCCGTGGAACAGGCCGATTTAAAAGTGCAAAGCGTGCAAAATGATATCATCCGCAACGTGCGCAAAGGGTATTATGTGCTACTTGCCGCCCAACGTGCCGTCAATATCCGCACCCAATCCAAAGCCGTCTACCAGGACCAGTACGAACGCACCAGCGAATACTACCGCTTGGGCCTGCGCCCTAAAGTGGACGTAACAACGGCCGAAGTCAATTTAAATAACGAGTCCTTGCGCCTCATCCGCGCTACCAACTCCGTCAAAAACGCCTCGGCCGCGTTGGCTAACATTTTGGGGGTTACCACGCCTGACGTGCTCACGGTAGAAATGATGGAAGATTTTGATGCGTTTGATATCACGCTAGACGACGCCATTAAAGCCGCGTACGAAAACCGCCCGGATGTGGCGTCCTCGCGCTTGGACGTAAGCATCAGCCAAATGCAGCTCAGCCAAGCCAAAGCGGGTTTGTTTCCGACCATGACTTTATCGGCCGGCTACACCAAAAGCGGCGAGAGTTTGTACTTAGATACTGAGGCCGCACACGTCGGCGTGGCAATTGAAATTCCGCTGTTCAACGCGTTTAAAACCTATAACGGTATTAAGCAAGCTAAAATTGCGCTGGAAAACACGCACAACAACACGCGCAGTCTCTTAAACAACGTTTTTTTAGAAGTACAAAAAGCCTACATTGCGCTAAACGAAGCGGCCGAAAGTATTCCGCTTGCCAAGCTTAATGTGGACAAAGCCAAGGAAAATATGGAGCTGGCCCGCGGCCGCTACAACGAAGGAATTGGCGATATGATTTCACTTAAAGATGCCGAAGTGGCGTACACGGATGCCGAGCTTAGTTTGCTTAGCGCCCGGTATGATTACGCCTCGGCAGTGGCTGATTTAAAACAAGCCATGGGAACTTATTAGGGAGCATTTATGAAAACAATACTTAGTAAAATTTGGCACATGCCGTGGTGGTTAAAGTTGATTATTTTGGCGCTGCTTATCGGCGCCGGGTGGTGGGTGAAACAAAAGTATTTTACAAAGCCCGCCCTGCCGCCTTTCCGTGTGGCAAAAGTAGAACGGGGCGACATTGCCGACCAAGTGGAAGCCTCGGGCCCGATTAACCCGGTAAACACCACACAAGTGGGTGCGCTGGTGTCCGGCGAGATTTTGAAAATTTACGTCGATTACAACAGCGAAGTGAAAAAAGGCGACCTGATGGCTGTAATTGACCAAACGCAAATTTTAGCGTCGCTGGAAGAAGCCCGCGCCAGTTTATCCTCGGCTAAAGAGAGCCTTTCCTCGTCCAAAAAAGCCTATGAACTGGCCAAACGCAACTACGAGCGCTACAAAGTGCTCTACGATAAAAACTATGTGTCCAAGGTGGATTTGGAAAGTTATGAACTTGCTTACGTCAATGCCAAAAGCGCGCTAAACGCCGCTAAGGCCAGCGTTGTGCGCGCCCAAGCTAATGTGGACTCTGCCGAGAAAAATCTCTCCAACACCAAAATTGTTTCCCCCATTGACGGCGTTGTTTTAACGCGCAAAGTGAGTGAGGGCCAAACCATTACGGCCGGGTTTTCCACGCCGGAGCTATTTGTGGTGGCGCAAGATTTAACCAAAATGCAAATTGAAGCTAAAGTCAGCGAGGCCGACATTGTTAAAATCAAACCCGGCCAACACGCCACGTTTACGTTAGACGGCTATATGGGCGAAAAATTTAACGGTACCGTGCGCCAGGTGCGTACCAATTATGTGGATACTTCGTCGTCGGCGTCCAGTTCCGGCACGTCTTACACCGTGATTGTGGATGTGGATAATGCGGACCTGCGCCTCAAACCCGGTATGACGGCCACCATGACCATTTTCACGCAAGAGAAAAAGGATGTGCTTATGGTGCCCAACGAAGCCTTGCGCTTTACCCCCTCCACCAACAAAAAAACGTATGATAAAACCGGGGTGTGGAAAGTGCAAAAAGGCGAGCCGCCTGTACGTGTGGATGTGGAAATCGGCATTATTGCCACGAAAAATACCGAAATTGTTTCGGGCGACGTGCAAGAAGGCGACCGCATTATCGTGGGTGAAAATAATTTAAAATCGTCGGGCACGATGCCTATGATGGGCGGCGGCCCGCGGATGGGTGGCGGTATGCGCCGCCGTTAAAACAGGGGGCCTTATGGCGTTAATTGACACGCGCGATTTATACAAAATTTACCAAGTGGGCGACGTGGAAGTGCGCGCCTTAAACGGCGTAAGCGTTTCTATTGACCCCGGCGAATTTGTGGCTGTGATGGGGCCGTCCGGCTCGGGCAAAAGTACCTTTATGAACATTTTAGGGTGTTTGGATAAGCCCACGCACGGCACGTATATTTTAGACGGAATAGATGTGACCGCAACGGACCTTTCTAAACTGGCCGGGGTGCGTAATCGCAAAATCGGCTTTGTGTTCCAGGGGTTTAACTTAATTAAACGCACCACGGCACTTGAGAATGTGGAACTGCCCATGATTTACAACTACACCCCCGCCGCCCAGCGCCGCAAAAAAGCCATGGAAGCGTTAGAGGCCGTTGGCCTAGCGCAGCGGGCGGACCACTTGCCTAATCAACTCTCCGGCGGGCAGCAACAGCGCGTAGCCATTGCGCGCAGTTTAGTGTGCGACGCACCTATTATCTTTGCCGACGAGCCCACCGGCAACTTAGACACCAAAATGAGTATTGAGGTCATGGACCTGTTCACGCGACTTAATAAAGAAATGGGCAAAACCATTATTTTAATCACGCACGAGCCCGATATTGCCCGGTACGCCACGCGCCTTATTAAATTTAAAGACGGGCAGAAAATCAGCGACGAAAAACAAACCCCTTGTGGGGCTATTTGCGCGCCCAAGGAGCAGTTATGATAGACGCATTTTTATCGGTATTTAAGATTTCCCTAAAGTCCATTTTTGCCAACAAAATGCGTGCCGCGCTGACGAGCTTGGGCATTATTATTGCCGTGGCCGCCGTTATTACTGTGCTGGCTGTGGGTAATGCCACCAAAAAAAGTATGCTAGACCGTATTTCCAACATGGGCACGAACATCCTTTTTCTGCGCCAGCCGTGGGATTTAGATTCGTCTATTTCCTCGCCCAAAGACGTAACGATGGATGATGTGCTGGCCATTCGCCAAACGGAGGGTGTAGCCGGGGCCGCACCGTATATCCAAACCAGTTTTAATGTCAAATACAAAAACACGAGTGTTAGTTTAAGCGCACTGGCGACCGATACGGACATTTTTAACGTGTACGATTGGACCGTGGAAAAGGGCCGCCCATTTACCGAAAAAGAGATAGATGAGTATGCGCAAGTCATGGTCATTGGTGCCAATTCCGCACAGACCATTTTTGGTGACGTGGACCCGCTGGGCAAAACGGTGGTACTGGATAACATCCCGTTTACGGTAGTCGGTATTACCAAAAAAACCGGGTCTAGCGGCTTTGGGTTTAATATCGACGAAGGCGTGCTAATTCCCTATACTACGGGCAAGGTAAAATTAAATTCCGGTTGGAAAACCACGAGCCGCCGCGCACTGGACCGCGTGGTTATCCGCGTGGCCGACTTTAACAAAATTGAAAACACGAAAGTAGATATTTCCAACGCCGTGCGCAACGTGCACCGCATCCACCCCTTAGGCAAGGACGATTTTCAGCTGGATGATATGGCCTCTATGGTGGAGCAAGCCAAAAGTATGGGCACTATGATTAGCCTGTTTTTGGGCGTCATCGGCATTGTGTCTTTGATTGTAGGCGGCATTGGGGTGATGAACATTATGCTTGTATCCGTGACCGAGCGCACGCGCGAAATTGGCATCCGTATGGCCATTGGCGCGACAAGCTGGAATATCCGCCTGCAGTTTTTAGTAGAATCCATGACGCTTTGTTGTATGGGAGGCGCTGTGGGAATTCTGCTGGGCGTGGGGTGTTCCCTTATCGTTTCCAAATATATGGCGTTAGCCGCGCATGTGAGTGTGTGGGCGATATTACTCGCGGCCGGATTTTCGGCGGCGACGGGAGTTTTCTTTGGGTATTATCCGGCGTATAAGGCCTCTAAGCTAACACCCATTGACGCTTTGAGATACGAGTAATTTCTTCCTAATTTGGCGCAAAAAAGCCAATCATAAAAAGCACCGTCATCCTGAGTCGCGGCATTATCACTAGCCGCGCCCCGCATAGTGTCTTAATACGGGGTCCCAGGATCTTCAACGCTTGCTGTTTTGCTGTAACAGCGACAACCACAACAACATGCGTGGAAGATCCCAAATCAAGTTTGAGATGACTATATGATTTCGAAAAATCAGCTTATCGTAAATTTTACCCTGTGTTTGGGGAAGTACTGACAAGTTCTACAGGCCCAAAGAATTTTTCATACTAATTGGCAAAGGCGAGCGTTTGGCATAATTTTTTACCATAATCTGTACGCCCGTCACAAACGATTTTATTGGGTGCTGTGGAATGATGCGCAAAATAATATATTATAAGTAAATCTGGATTGGATGCAGGATAAGAAAGTGTTACCATCCAAGCCTTGGGATCTGCCTGTCTTCCTGAGATGTTATCAATCTCGCTAGAAGGACATTCGATGATGGACGCATCCTCTGTACTCATTTTGCAATTTCCCGGAATATCAAAGTCTAACTTCGAGATGTTGGATGCATATCCTCCGTTTGCCAAATAATATACTTCTTGTGCTTTGCGAACGTTGTCAACTATGGGTAGCAAAGTGCTTACACGGCTTTTATCTACAGTTAACTTGTATTGCGGCACGGCCACTGCCGCTAAAATGCCGATAATAAGCACAACGACTAACAACCCAGGGAGCGTCAAACCTCGGGCCACACACTTCGCCATCCCGCAGGCCTGTAGCGCGGGATATAAGTGTGGGCCCGCCCCTATACCCCGCACAGTTACACTGCGGGGTGACGAGGGGCAGAAATTGATTACTTCGATAGATTTTTCTTTTTTCATACATGTTCTCCTAAGTTAATTTGCAATTTAACCTGCTTGGAACACGTATAAGAACGGCCGACACACTTGAGCTACTCGACTAACCCAAATATAACAGCCGTAGTTTACTGATATTACACAAGGTAATACCAGCAAACATTCAGCACATTGCTTTCAAGGGATCAGCAAGAAAACAATGTGCCTTAAACGACTGTTCTTGGAGTCGAGTAAGCTAATCTTTATAATTAGCGTTCCGTATTCCACATACGGTTCCAAAAACAGAGTAGAAATTGTACCTATAGTATAATAAAAAAATGGTAGAAATTCAAACCTCCGGTTTTGTTTTTAAAACCGGGGGTTGCTCAGTTCGTAAAGCAGAAAACTTATTTGCGTTTAAAGAACTGTTTAACTCTGTCCGTCAAGTTTTGGGCGCTGGCTTTTAAACCGGGAATGGTTTTATTTTCCATACGTCTAAATAACTTAGCCGAAATCAAGGCCAAGACGGACGGAATCCCGATCAGCGTGGCAATCGTCGCATCCCCTTCGCCCAAAATACCGGCATTCATGAGGGTTTGGGCTACTTCGGTCAGCAAGTACGGCCCTACCGCACAGGAAATCGCCGTGGCCATGATGAGCGAAGTCACGCGGTCCTGCGTGGCATGGTTGTGCGCGGTGCGCGCAAACGCCAACGAGAATCCGGTCGAAATCCCTAACTCAGCCGTAAACAAAGCCGCGGTTAAGGCGTACGGGTCGTGCGTAGCGAACAGTGAGGTAATCCCCCCCGTTGCAGCCAATAACGTGGCAATGCTCACGTTGCGTTTGGGAAACCATTTTAAAAAGAACGGCGCCAGCATACGCCCGGCCAAGAACGCCACGGCGTATTGGGCCATCCCAAACAAGTATTGGTCCGATTCGTTTGCTGTTAATTGCGGAATCATAAACAGAAATCCGCTTTGGTACGCTACTTCAACTGCGTTCATTAAAAATAACGCGCTGATAAAGCTACCCACGCCCGGCTCTTCGCGCAAAAGGCGCACATAGCTGTTGTTTAAAATGGAATCTTTCCATTTCATCGCTTTGCGGGGTTTAATGCCTTGCATAACGGGCGATTGGGCCACTTTCAGGTTTGCCGCCTTTTGTACAACGGGTTTGGTGTTGGGCAGCTTGGCTAAATTGAGTGCAATCGCCGAACCGCCGACAATCGGCAACGCCAAGAGGAACGGTGCGCTCCAATCCATGCCTAACATTTTGGTAGCAATAAACGGAAATGCAAACGACGCCATCATGCCAATTGAGCGGCTCAGCTCCACATACGCCCCGCGCGATTGACGCACCAGCGCGTCGGCATGTTTACTAATTTCCGTCATTACCGGGCCAACTGCATTGTGAATAAATACACACCCTGTGCTGGCTGCCGTTAATGCGGCTAACAGCCAACCGTACTGGGCCATGGGGTCTTCCCACGCGGTAAAAGAACCGTCAAAACCTAAGGCCGTAGCACCTAAAGTAAAACTCCCCCCGGCCAAGGCGAGGCCGGCGTTAATGGTGCCTTTGCGGCCGATTTTAGTTTTGAGCCAGTTCGCAATAAACGAGCCGAACAAATACGGCGAGAACGTGGCCGCTGTCACTAAAATAGCTGAGGTAAGCGGCAAATTTAAAGCCGTTTTAATGCTGGCCATAATCGGCGTGCCGATTTCCAACCCGATGGAAAACGCCGTCAAATACAACGCCGCGCGTTGGGCAAAGTTGGCGGGCTGTGTCGGGTCAAACGGTTTAGGAGCTACTTTTTTTAAAGCTGCTTTCAATTGTGCCAAGGCCTTGTTGTTGGCAACGCTGTCGGCTGCTTTGTTCGCCATGGCAAGCGCGGCGGTTTGGGTCGGGGCGACCACTAATTTTTCCGCAACCGGGGCCCGGAGTTCAGGCTCATTTTGCCCGCGGTTTTTGGTTGGATTAAGGGGCGCATTTTCATCCGTTTCTAGCTTAATTTCTTTTGTGGCAATGGCAGCTGGTTTTAAGGTAGGATTTACGGCTAACGGCCCGCGCCCGGCGTTCATATATAAGTAGGTGGCCTGTGCCGACGGGTTTACCGCCACTTGGTTGAGCGGGCCAAGTTTGGCTAAATCAGCTTGCACGGCGCCCACATCCACGGGGTTGCGGATGCCGTTTTCACTACCAAAGATATAGGTAAGTAATTTATGTTCTTGGGCGTATTGTGCCAGGCCGTCCCACAATTCGGGCTGGACACGGCTGGAGCGGGAGAGCTCTTCTAATTGGCTATAAGCTTCCAAACGTAGCAAGGCGCGCGCAGCGGCGGCCGTTACAATAGCCTCTTGCGCGGTACCTTGCGTTTTAAGGGCGGTTCGGTAAATCAGTTCCCCGTCAGCTTTGTTACCCAGTAACCCTAACGACGCAATATCCGCCACCGTACCTATGGCCGGTAATACCATGCCTTCAAACAATACTTTTTGTTCTGCTTGTAAATTGGTACGGTAGAAATTAGTGGCCGTTTCAATATCCTGGGGGCTGGCTTTGCCGTTTAAGGCTAAGGCCACAAAGTCCGAGCGTAACAAAAGCGCGCGTTCTTTGGCGTTGTTATGCATCAGGATTTGGCGGGCAGGCGGCAACAGCGGGTTGCGGTTGCCCAAGAGTGCCGCATAATTTTGCGTCAGCGGCAGACGCATGCCGTTTAAGGCAGCTTGTTCAATGCGTTTGCCGAAGGCAAGGCTGGCCGCAGTATTTTTGACACCTGCGGGTAAGTTTGCAGCGGGTAATTTAACAGACGGTGCTTTAAACGCTTTTCCGGCACCTTGGACCAGTTTTCTGGGGGCAACTTGCGCCAAGACCGGGCTTGCGTTGAGCACCAGTAAGTTAACACTTAACAGTACAGCTATTATTTTTTTCATTTTTCCTCATTACTAATCTGAGCATTCTACTAATCGTTTAACTAAAAACCCGCCCTTTTCTTTGTTTAGGGCGGGTTTGTATTTCTAAATCGGTTTCATTCTTATTTACAAACACTCCCTGTCATACGTTCACGCATAATAGATAATACCGGGCTAAAGGACTCTAGCACGGACCAGTTATTATAAATAGTATGACAGCAAATGTTCATCATTTTAAATTACCCTTTTACTGCAACAACATAATTATACCAAAAAACAAAACGTGCGTACAACTATATTTTTGCTTACCTAATATATTATACAATAATTTTAAAATAGGGATGCAATAAAATAAAAAGGAATTGTGTTATTAAACTATGACAAACTTGAGCGCGCAAAATGATGATGAGTTGATACAAACTTTTGTTTCCGGGCAGCCGCAGGCTTTTGAAGAGCTGGTATTGCGTTACAAAAACAGTTTGTACCAATATATTATGAGCCTGGTGCACGATGAAGGAGCCGCCGGGGATTTATTCCAGGACGTGTTTTTGGCCCTTTATAAGCACGCGGCGGACTTTAAGGCTCAGGGCAAAGTGAAAGCGTGGCTGTTTTTAACGGCGCGCAACAAAACGCTCAATTATTTTCGGGACCGCAAAGAACACATTTCTTTGGACGAACCCGACGAAGAAGGAAACGAATTTTGGCACGAAGTATTGCCGGACGGCGAGGCAGACCACCTGGAGCAGTTAACCAGCCGGGAAGGGTTAGAAAGGCTCAAAAAAGCCATTGACAGTTTGCCCCCCCGCCAAAAGGAAGCGATTTATTTGCGGCAGTATTTATCGTTTGCGGAAATGGCGCAAGTGCAACACCGTCCGTTGGGTACGGTACTGGCCGATTGTCACCGCGCAGTGGCGAAAGTGCGCCACTTATTAGCAAGTGAGGAGTTTTTATGAAACGCGAAATGTTTGAAGATGTCATTAGCCAAGCTCTAGCCGCCCCGGCCGCTCCGGCCGAGTTGGTGGATAAAGTATTTGCCAAAACTACGCGCCGCCAAAGCTGGTTTGCCCGCTATAAAATGGCGTTAGTCGGCGGGGTAGCGGCAGTAGTAGTGGGGGTGTGCGTGGGCGTGGGGCATTATGTGCATACAACGCCGTCGTACGATAAGGCCCAACTGGTGGTATATATGAGCCAAACAGCGCAAGACGAATATGCCACTTTTTTAAGTGATTTGGAGTTGTTTGAACAAGAATTCTAGGAGGTTAAGTATGAAGAAACTTATGTTCGCGTTAGTCGTGGCGGCGGTAGCCATGCCCGCGTTAGCGCAAGAAGTAAAAGCCCCGGTGGGCAAAGACGCCCCCGCCATATCCCGCACAGAAGCTATGCGGGATGACATGCGGGACCACGAAGCCTTTAAAAAAGCCCGTGAAGAACACAAAGCTCAACTAAAGGCGACGGAAGAAAAAATGGAAAAACTTGTGAAAGAATATAACAAGTTAAAACCCGGCAAGAAAAAAGACGCCAAACGCGCCGAAATTGCACAGGAACTGCGCGCCATGCACGAGAAACAACTGGAGTTCAAAAAAGACCAGTTAGTGAAATTTGAGGAACGCCTCTCGCGCATGAAAGCGGAATTTGCAAAAGAAAACTCCGCCGAAGGCCGGGCCGAATGGGTCAACCAAAAAACGGACGCTTTGATTGCCGCCGATGGCGACTTAAAAGCCGTTTTCGGCCACCCCGGTAAGCACCGCCCGCACATGGGTAAAGACGGTGAGTGCCCCTGCATGGGCGAGAAGAAAGATTGTCCGTGCAAAAAAGGGTTTATGGGCAAAGGCCCCAAAGGGTTTGGCCACAAAGGCCCGCGCGGTCCTCGCCCGGATGGGCCGGACTTTGACGACTAATTGCCTATAAAGAATTAGCCAAACTTAAACGCCCCCGCAATCACTTGCGGGGGCTAATTTTTATAAAGGGACCCAACAAGTACGTGCATTATTACAGCTTGTGTTTAGTAACGATAAACATAGCTTTTTCTTATATGTATTGCCTCCATACCAACATATTACGTGATCTTGGTCATAATATTTTTCTAAGGTGGGAAGTTGGCCTTTTATATCTTCAATTTTTGTACTGTTATGGATTCCGCCTTCACGGTATAACTTATATTGCACGTCACTATAAATTACCTGAGTTGCACTTGTATTAGTAGTTCCGGCAGGTAATTCTACATCTAACTTACTAAAATCGTCGGCATGATCTCCGTTTGCCAAATAATAGACTTGTTGGGCAGTATCAATGGCTTTAATAACGGGTAGTACCCGCGATAGGCGTGCTTTATCTACAGCTATCTTATATTGCGGCAGGGCCACCGCGGCCAAAATGCCGATGATTAAAACAACTACTAACAACTCAATGAGGGTAAACCCCCGTTTTTTCCATTCCATAAACATGCTCCTAATTTTTTAATTTCAATTTTCTTCTGTTTATGAAACGTAATAAAAACGACTGGACATAAACCAGGTCTCTACACAGACACCCATTCACACCAGTCGTGGCCTTTTGTCATAGACAAAAAACACTCAGCACTAAACAACAGGCTCATGACTTCCTGTCATCTAGTGCTTAAAAACGACTGTTCTTGACTGTGTAGAGAGTTCCTAACGGAACTGTCCCGTATTCCACATACGGTTCAAAAACAGATTAAATTGTACCTACAGTATAATAAAAAAGCACGCATTTTTCAATGCGTGCTTAAAGAGAATGCGGCGTTTTATTTCATAACATCTTTCCAAGCTTGCACTTCCGTGTTCACTTGGTTTTTGGTGTCATCAATTTTTTGTTTGACTTGCGTTTTTACCTGGCTGACTACGCCGTTGGTTTCGCTGCTTGCCTTGGCGGCTTCGCTGTTTTCGCGCGCGGCTTGGTAAGCCTGTTTGGCTTCTTGCAATTTTTGGCGCGTTTCGGCCGATTTTTGCAAGGCTTCGTCCAACGTGAGCGGCTGATTAGCCGTTGTCGCGGCGGTGTTACTGCCGGTAGAAGCACACCCCGCGGCTAAGGCAGCTAATACGCCTAAAACAAATAATTTTTTCATGTGAATACTCCTTTATGTAAAATAACACTTATATTTTACAATTTCTATTTTAACCGTGCAAAGAATTGCTACAATAAAGGTATGACAGAACTGCAAACTTTTATTTCTTGGCTCAAAAACGCACGCTATGCCACCGCGTTTACGGGGGCGGGTGTGAGCGTGGAAAGCGGCATTGCGCCGTTTACCGGGGCGGGCGGACTTTGGAATCAGTACGACCCTCAGTTTATTGAAATCAATTTTTTCCTTTCCAATCCTACGCGCAGTTGGGAGGAAATGAAAAAGATTTTCTTTACCGATATGGACGAAGCAAAACCCAACAAAGCTCACCAGGTGCTTGCCGCGCTGGAAACGCAAGGCTTACTAAAAGGTATTATCACGCAAAACATTGACGGTTTGCACCAACGCGCGGGCAGTAAAAACGTGGCCGAATTTCACGGCACCATTCACACGCTCTCGTGTTTGTCGTGCGGGCGCAAATACCGCTTAGAAGACGTAAATTTAGACGACGTTCCCCCCGCCTGTATGTGCGGCCACGTCTTAAAACCCGATTTTGTTTTTTATGGCGAGGGCATCCCCCCGCGCGCCTACGAACACGCCGCCCAACTGTCGCAAGACACGGATTTAATGATTATTATCGGCACAGCGGGCCAGGTAATGCCGGCGTGCAGTTTGCCTTATGCGGCCAAAGAACACGGTGCCAAAATTGTGGAGATTAACCCGCAACCCTCAGCTTATACCGGGCAACTGACGGACTTATATTTCCCGTATAAAGCGGGCGAATTGTTTGCCCAGTTTGAAAAAGAGTTCCAATAAATAAAAATCCCCCGGCATATACCGGGGGATTTTCACGTCAAAACAAGGTTTCTTAGTTTTTGCTCGGCATCAAATAGAGCACGAACAAGATGAGCCAGCCGATTACCGGCAGAATCAACAGAAGTAGTAACCACGGGGTAAACCCGCCGTCACGCAAACGGCGCGCGGCAATCCCTAACGAAGGGAGCAAAATAGCCAGTTGGCACACAAAATACAAAATGTTGCCTGCCTTACCAAAAAAACTCAGTATCAAAGACAACACTAAAAATACTAAGAAGCTAAACAGCACCCACAACCAAAAGTGTTTGCGGTCCGCTTTCCCGGCAAAATCAATGTAATGATTTTTAATCGGGTCAATAAAATACGTGCTAAATACTTTCATACAACCTCCTTTAAGTTAAACTGCTACCTTTAGCATACAATAAAATACAAACTTTTTGCAAGACCAAAAATTATTTATAAAACGCCGCAAACGATTCTAGTGCTTTTTTGATTTGGCCCGGGTCTGCTCCCGCCGACGGTTTAAACTGGGCATCATAATTTTCAATGCCGCCGTATTCGTCTAGCACGGTGAGCTGTTCCCCGGTGCGGATGGCTTTTTTGGTATAGCTGGAAAGGAGCGTAAACGGCCGCGGTGCGGGGTCAAATAAGTGTTGGCCCAGCGCATAATCTTGCACCGGGTTTTGGCAACCCAGTACGTCTTGCATGAGCATTGGCACTACGTCGTAATGGGACGTGCGGTAATCCATACGTTGGCCCGGGCGGGACGAATCCCACACCAAGAGAGGCACATGGGTTTGATAGTCGGCAAAGTTGCTGTTATGCCCCCAAAAGTTGTGGCGCGTGTCGTTGATTTCTTGCCCGTGGTCGCCCGTGATAATCACGACCGTGTTATCCAATAAATGTTGCTTTTGCAGGTCCGTTAAAATGCGCCCAAGCATGCGGTCTGTAAAGTGCAACGAATTTTTGTACTGGTTCATATACGGCGTAGGGTCCGTGTTTTTATGCAGGAGTAAATAATTCATTTCCTCGGCCGGGGTAAAAATTTTGTCCTCGGGCGGATAGCTGTTTCCGTGCGGCGCGTCCAAGAAAATAAACCCAAAAAACGGCTTGTCTTTGGCGCGGGTTTGCAAAAACTTTTCAAAATCTTCCACCGCGTTTATATCGCGTTGCCATTTGGTTTCGCCTTGGGATTCCAAGCGTAAATCCGGCACAGTGGCAAAAATGTTTTGGTGAAACGTTGGGCTGTTTAATTTGCCGCTGGAATAAATGGCCGGTGTGTATCCCGTTTCCAGCGCGCGCGACACGAGCACCGGCGACAGTTGGCGGCTGGTCACGTCATTCCAATATGCGTGCGGCAACGAATAAAATAGCGAAAATACTCCCGCTTCCGTGGCGTTACCGCCGGAGAGGTGAGCGGTAAAATAGCTCATATTTTTTTGGTTGGCCCACGCGCTAAGCCGGGGCATCACGGACGCATTAAAGCTGTCGGCCCGCCACGATTCCACCAGGATAATGAGCACATTTTTAGGCGTTGAGGGCGGCGTGCAAATAAGCGGGGTTTTAGGGTAGTCCAGGGTTCCGGTGGAGGCCGTTTCATAGAGGTTACGTTTGGGCTCAAAACCCATTTTGCGCAGGCGGCTGTTTAAGGAAACCGGGCTGGCAAACGGCAGTATTCCACGTTGGGACACAACAGCTGTTACCATGTTAAATTTCCCCCACGCATACAGTCCGTTGTACGTCAAAAAAATAAGCACCCACACGGCTAAACATACTCCGATAATTTTAGGGCGAAAGACAACACGTTTAGCCAGTAATGTAAGACCAAATTCGGCGGCAAAAATAAGGGCAATCCCTGCCCACACCAGCGCCCACATTCCCGTGGAAAAGGCAAAAATTTCACGCCCGGCCGGGCCGAAAAAGAGTGCTAACATGGCCGGGCTGATGTGAAAACGGTATTGGGAATAGACGATTAAATCTAAGACGAAAAATAAGCTAAAAAGCCCCCCCCAGCCTACGCACGCGGCTTGCAGGGCACGCGGCCCGATAAGCCGTCCCGGCGCACATAACAGCCCGCACGCCCATGCAAATAAAAAAATATGCCCTAGCAGAAAGGTAACGGTAAACGTAATCCCCAACGGGCCGGGCACAAAGCCGTTTGTGTAAAAATAACCCAGCGCGCCCAAACACCACAAAAGGCCGTTAAGCACAATAAAAGTAAAAAGTTGCCGCAGCTGCATACGTATATTATAGCTTTTTGGACTGCACAAAAGAAAAACCCCTTATGCCCTTTGTAGGTCAAGCATTGCCTGACAAGGCCCTGTAAGGGCTTCTATGCAAAAAGATACAAAAACCCCCAGCTTAGCCGGGGGTTTTAGAGAATGATAAAAATGACTTACTATTTATCAGCCATGCTGCGCAGGCGCGGTTGCACCGTGGGCATATCTTGGATAATGCCGCTGGCTTTCTTTTGCACCGTCTCCGTTTGTTGTTTGGCGGTATTTTTTGTGCGGACCGTGGTTTGATTCGCTTGGGTTAATTTTTTTTCTTGGGCGGCTTTGGCGGACTTTTCCCAAGCTTGTTTTTCAGCGGCTACTTGATTGCGCAAGGCTTGGGCATTGGCAGCCGCTTGTTGCTGGGCCTCGCTCATTTCTTCTTGCAAGACCGTAGGGGCTAGTTCCAGTTCTTGGACAGTTTGGCTGGACTTGGTTTGCAGCTCGTTTATAAACTCTTGCGCGTCGGCCTTGTGTTGGGCGCGCAGTTGTTCCACCCGGGCTTCATCTTGCACTAGCTGAGCTTCCAACTCACGTACATGGGCTAAGCTGGCAGCCTCTTGTTGGAGTGCCTTTTGATAAGCCCGGTCCGTTTGCCCCGCAATTTTTTGTGTGGTGGTGGACTCGGGCATATATTGTTGGGCAACGGCTAACGTGTTGGCGCGTACGGTATCGGCCCCTTGTTCAATAAGGTAATTGGCTACCACTTCATTTTTTAAAGCAAGCGCGGTGTTTAGCGCCGTGTTGCCGGTGTTATCGGTAGCATTGATGTTGGCACCTCTGCGTAAGAGTTGGGCCGTTACGTTGGCCGTCGGCGCATAAGCGGTGTAAATAAGGGCGGTCCTGCCTTGAGCGTCTTTTTGTTCAAGGTTGATGTCCGGCAGACGCGTTAAAGCGGCGGCACAATCGTCATTGCCTTTGGCGGCGGCACGCATGAGCGGGGTTACGCCGTTTAAATCTTGCACATTCGGGTTTGCTCCGACGGAAATTAACGCACGTGCAGCACCCGCTTGATCCGTTTCAACGGCATAAGCCAGCGGAGCACGGCCTTGTGCGTCAGGCAAATTGACATCGGCTTTGTAGCGGGCGAGCGAGCGGATTATGTCGCTATGTCCTTCGGCCGCGGCTACAGATAGGGCACTGATGCCTGTGTCGGGGTTGCGGTAATTGGGGTTAGCGTCATGGGCCAGCAAGGCTTTGACGTTACGGCCATTCCCTTTTTGGGCCGCGTAAATTAGCGGTGTGTTGCCGACGGCATCAGGGATATTGACGGCTGCCGGGCTGGCCTTGGCAAGTGCGGTAATCAGTTTTTCGTTATCAAAATTAGCGGCATATAAGAGCGGGGTTTTACCCGTGTCATCTTTAACGGAAGCATTGGCGCCGCGGGTTAAAAGGTATTCCACAATATCCGCATGGCCTTGCGAGCAAGCCGCCACTAACGGCGTTACCCCGTACGGGGACGAAGCGTTGACGTCAGCTTTTGCTTCTACTAGGTATTTGACAATGGTTAAATTGCCTTTTTCGGCAGCCAGCGTAAGAGGCGTAATGTTGGCATAGTTACGCTCATTGACATCTACGTTGGCATAGATGAGCGTACGTACGCGATCATCATCCCCCAGTTTAATGGCGCGGATGAGTGATGTGTCATACACATATTTTGTTTTTACCGGGGGGCGTTCGCCCAAAATAGTGCCCGCGTAGGTTTGTTGTTCCGCGCCGAACACTTTGCCACGGTAAATACCGTCGTCGTTTTGTCGTTGTTGTTCGGCGGCCTGGGCGGCTAAACGGGCTCTACGCGCGTTACGTTCGGCCAAGGATTCGCTCTCTTCGGCGGAACTAGAATAGTTGTACTGCTGGGCCGCTAGCGGCACCGCTACAACGCTCAAAGCTAGTAGTAAAGAAGTTTTTTTCATTCTTATCATCCTCCAAGATACATTATAGCATAACTGGAAAAAAAGGGAAGCGAAAAATAACTATAAAAAACGCCCCAACAGGGGCGTAAATTTAGAAACTGCCGGTTGCGTAGGTTATAACGAAATAGCGCTGACCGGACAGGTGCCGGCACAAGAGCCACACTCAATGCATTTGGCGGCGTCAATGTTTCTTTTGCCATTCACTTCGCTAATGGCACCTACCGGGCAGGAAGATTCACAAGCACCACAGTTGATGCAAACTTCGGGGTTTACTTTATAAGCCATAATTTTCTCCTATATTTAGATTTCCTACTTATATTATACTAAAAAAAGCGAGTTTGCAAATTCTCAGGCGGTACTCCCCCCTTGTATGAGGAATACTCAATGTGATACAATATAAAGTGAGGAAAACCTAACTTTTATGGAATCACAAACACTTCGCTCACTTTATGAGATTAAAGCCGGTAACACGGCTCAAATTACCGATATTCAAACCTCGGCCAAAATGGCCCAAAAATTAGCCGCCATGGGCATTGCCCGCGGCCAGTTTATCAAACGTAAAAAAGGCTCTTCCCCTGTGGTGGTGGAAGTATCCGGCACCGAGGTTGCCATCGGGCGTGAAACTGCCAAAAAGATTTTGGTTACCGCTAAAAAAAATACATTTTTGTTGGCGGGTAACCCTAACGTGGGGAAAAGTTTAATTTTCTCGCGCCTTACGGGCATTGGAATTATTTCGTCCAACTTCCCGGGCACAACGGTGGGGCTTAATTACGGCACTACGCAATTTAAAGGCGAAACGTACGATATTATTGATATTCCCGGCCTCTACCGCCTAGAAGAAGAATGGCTCATAGAAGGCAAAAAGCGCAATTTATTTAAAGAGCTGACGTATGATTTTATCGTGTGTGTGGCGGATGCGTCGCACTTGGAGCGCAATTTGTTTTTTGTGCTGGAAATTTTGCAACTGCAAAAGCCGCTTATTTTGATGCTCAATAAATTTGACGAGGCGCAGCGCAAAGGCATCACAATTGACGTCAAAAAGCTTTCCAAACTCTTGGGCATCCCCGTGATTGCCACCGTAGCCACGACGGGTGAGGGCCTTAAAGAATTGGAACGCGAGGCTATGAAGCTGATTAATGACCCTGTGCAAACACCGTCCATTGCCATCCCCCCCACCGCCGAAGAAAAATGGCAAACCATTGGGCGGATTATTCATGAGGTGCAACAAGTCAAGCACAAACACCCGTCGTTTTGGGAACACTTACAGGGGTGGGCCACGGCGCCGGTGACCGGGCTGCCGATAGCGTTACTCACGCTGATTGTGTCGTTTTTCCTCGTGCGGTTTGTGGGAGAGAGTTTGATTGATTTGCTAGACCCGCTGTACGAAAATTATTATTTTCCATTTTTGGAAAAACTGTTGGCCCCCATTAAAGATAATATGTTGGGGCTACTTTTGCTCGGCGACGGCGGCGATAATTATTTTGGCGTGCTGACCGACGGGCTACATATTGCCTTAGTGGACGTGATGCCTTACGTGTTTGCGTTTTATGCGTTACTCGGCTTTTTGGGCGAGCTGGGGTATCTGCCGCGCTTGGCGGTGCTGTTGGACGGCATTTTGCATAAAATCGGTTTGCACGGGTATGGGTCTTTGCCTATTATGCTTGGCTTTGGGTGCAAAGTGCCCGCCGTGATGGGCGTGCGCGTGCTGGAAACGCGGCGCGAGCGCGTGATTGCGCTGGCGCTTATTTTGGTGCTGGCACCGTGCATTTCGCAAACGGCCATGATTATTTCTATTTTATCGCCGTACGGCGTGAAATATATGCTCATGGTATTTGGGGCACTCGTTATAAACGGGATTATTATCGGCACCTTATTAAACCGCTTGATGAAAGGCGAAACACCCGAGCTGTTTATGGAAATTCCGTCGTGGCAGATCCCGCAACTCCGCCCCTTGGCGCGCAAAATTTGGATCCGCATGAAAGAATATTTTGCCGACGCGCTGCCGCTTATTTTAGCCGGGATTGTGTTTGTGGACATCATGCAACTGGCCGGTATTACGGGGTGGCTCACGAAAATTTTACGTGCGCCGATGGAGTGGGCCTTAGGTTTGCCCGCTGACGTTACCCCGCTGTTGCTCCTCGGGTTTTTGCGCAAAGATGTATCTATTGCTTTGTTAGAGCCGTTTAATTTAACCCCGCAAGCACTGGTGGTGGCGTGTGTGTTTATGAGTATGTACATGCCGTGCATCGCCACGTTTTTTGTGATGCTGCGCGAGAGCGGCTGGAAAGATACGTTGCGTGTGGTGGCGCTGACGCTGGTGTTTTCCACGGCGACGGCTATGCTACTGCGGGTGGTGCTGGGGTAAAAATAAACTTTTATTGTTCGCTATAACTAGAGGGCATATCGTAGTATGTCCAACCGTTTGGATTCTCTTTTGGATTTCCATCACTTAATGTGGCGCAGACTTTATTTTCTAAGTATTTTGTTGTTATTGCTTGGCATAGGTAGCGATTTGTTAAAGGATAAAAACTTAAGCGAAGAGATGAATTTAGCGTATAACTTATTTTTTTAAAATCTTCTTCAAATATGTATTTATCTTTATTCGGGATATCAATATCAAGTCCTTCCCAAGAATATATATATTCTCCATTGGCTAGGTAATAGGATTGTTGTGCTTTGCGCCAAGCGTCCAAACCGACTAGCCCTTCCATGGCGCGGGATTTTAGAACTGCCACTTGATATTGCGGTACGGCCACGGCGGTTAAAATACCAATAATAAGCACGACGACTAAAAGCTCGATGAGGGTAAAGCCCTTTCTTCCTCCCTTGCGGAGGAAGTGGTCCGCAGGACCGATGGAGGGGCTCATTAAGGAGAATGCCTTATAGGCCCCCCTTTTTGTCGCTACCGCGACCCCCGACAAAAGCCCTCGGGGGCAGGCTCTTTCCCCGCAAGGGGGACAAGAAACGACATTTACATTTTTGTTGTTTTTCATAAATCTTTCTCCTTATTTTTATTTCTTCAATTTGTCTGTTTATGAAACCCAACAAAAACGGCTATTAAGCTCAAGCCTACATACTGACCCAAAAATAACAGCCGTGGTTTTTTGCGTGTGCAAAAAACACTCGGCACAAAACGAACGGGTAATTAGTCCGTTCATCTTGTACCTAAAAACGACTATTTTTGGCGTATGTATGGCCGGGATTGCTCCCGGCGATCCGTTTCTTAAACGGTTCCAAAAACAGGATAAAATTGTACCTATAGTATAATAAAAAAAGACTGGGTTATCCAGTCTTTTTTTATGCATTGCAAGGAAAAATTATTTAGCAAACCCATTTTTCAAATTTGAGTTTAGTTTGCAGGGAAAAGTTGGGCCGTAGCGTACGTCCGCCGGACCGCGCGTAGCGCGGCAAGTACGTAAGGCCCAAGTCACTGCAAAATAAACCAAATTTGGAAAAACATATCATTTGCAAGGTATAATTATTTTACGGCATCTATGGCAATGCTTTCTAAAACGTGCAGCACTTTTTCGGCCCAGTTTAAACTGCACCACTCATACGGGCCGTGCGGGTTTTCGTACCCGGCAAAAATATTCGGGGTGGGTAAGCCCTTAAACGACATTTGCGAGCCGTCCGTTCCCCCCCGCGCTTGCGTGAGGCGGTAAGGTACGTTGTTTTCTTTAAGGGCTTTTTCCAATAACTCCATGGCTTGCGGGCGCGCTTTTAAAATCTCTCGCATGTTGCGATACTGCTCTTTAAATTCCAGCTCAATTTTGGCCGCTGGATACTTGGCGCGTTTATCGTCTAAGAGTTTAAGTAAATTTTGTTTGAATTTGGAAAATTTCGTCAGGTCATGCTCGCGCACGATACCTTGCACTTCGGCTCTTTCCAGGCCGCCCGTAATATCTTTAAATAAGATAAATCCGTCCTCTTTATCAGTCGTTTCGGGCAGTTTATCTTCGGGCCAGGACGAAATGATATCGGCCGCAATGCGCACGGGGTTGGCCATAAATCCCTTGGCCGAGCCGGGGTGGCAGGATTTTCCTTCAATGCGAAGGACAAAACTGTCTGCATTAAAGTTGCCGCAATCAATATCGCCCAAGTTGGCACCGTCAATGGTGTAGGCAAAATCCGCGGCAAACTTTTTGACGTCAAAATACGTAATGCCCGTGCCGGTTTCTTCGTCAATTGTGAATGATACTTTGAGGGGGCCGTGCTGGATTTCGGGGTGTTTTAACAAGTGCTCGGCCAAGGTCATAATAATAGCAATGCCCAGCTTATCGTCGGCGCCTAAGAGTGTATTGCCGTCGGCCGTCACAATGTTATCCCCCACGCACTTAGCCAGGCGCGGGGCGTTTTGCTCGGTGAGCATCATATTTTTTTCTTGGCTGATAACCAGCGGGCCGCCGGCGTAATTTTCGTGCAGGACGGGGCGGATGTCGTGGCCGTTGTAGTCGCTTACCGTGTCCATGTGGGCAAACAGGCCGATAACGGGGGCCTTTTTATCCGTCGTGGCCGGGATGAGGCCGGTGACAAAGCCGTATTCGTCAACTTCTACATCTTTGATACCGATTTTTTTCATCTCGGCCGCCATTTGATGGGCAAAGGAAATTTGGGAATCCGTCGTAGGAGTGACGGTACCGGCCGGGTCGCTGGTGGTATCAAACGCGACGTAGCGGCAAAGACGGTTATAAATTTTTTGCTGTAATTCGTTCATAAAAATCCCCCTAAAAATCTATTTTTATTATACAATTTATATATCTTACTCTTGGAGGGTTTTTATGAAGAAAATACTGGTTTTGTTCACGTGCTTGGGCCTATTGGCCGGGTGCGCCACCGTTAAGCAAGCGGCTAACTTAAAAAATTGTACCTATGCTCTTAAAAGTGTGGAACTAAGCGATATGACGTTAAATGCGTTTAATTTTACGCTTACCATTGCCATCACCAACCCCAATAAAACTGAGCCGGCTAAATTAAAAAGGTTTGTGGGTGTGTTGGAAGCAAACGATACAAAAATTGCCGACGTGACACTTAAAGATATTGAAATTGCCCCCGGCGCTACGTATAACGCCAAAGCCAAAATCAACGTGCCGACGGCCGCTTTGGGTAGCCAATTACTGGGGCTTTTGGCCATGGGCAGCGGTACCGTGGATTATCACTTGACCGGAACGATGTATTTTGAAGGGCCGATGGGTGTGGAAATCCCCCTCCCGGTGGACATGGGAAGATTGGGCAGCTACAATTAAAACCGGTTCATATTGAATGAAAAACCCCCGGCTTGGCCCGGGGGTTTTTAGTCCCCTGTGTTGTGGTCCTTTGGGATCCACTTAAAAAGACCCCCGCTAGTTGCGGGGGTTTTACGGTAATAGTTTAGACTAACTGCGTTTGCGGGAGGTACCCTTGCGCGCGGTAGTTTTTGCAGTAGCTTTTTTGGCCGGGGCCGGTTTGGCCGCAGCGGGTGCTTGTTGTTTAATGCCGTAGGCTTGGTCTAACAAGTTTTTGGCATCAGAAACGGTGGGGTCCAAAAGGCCGCTTACCATGTTATAGTTAAAGCGGTACACCGTTTTGAAATTTTGCGGATTTTCCGGCGGTACTTTGACGGTAACGGAGTAATTATCCGCTTCTACGGCCTCAGTGGTTTCCCACGTGATAAGTTCCGGCGAAATACCCGCATGTTTAGACTCAATAAATGCTTTGAGCAAGAATCCGTTAGGCAACGGGAATTGCTGCACTTTTTCCTGAGCTTGCTGCGCTGGGGTAGGCCCTTGGGGAACTTCCGGCGCTGGGACGGCTGGCAGTTGTTGCGGTTCAGCCAAGATTTCTTGCGTGGTTTGCTGGACGGCGGCTTGCGGTTTACCTGCAAACAAGTTGACAGATGCCGGCAACACTTTTAAGAGCCCTAACAGCACATACAGGATAATCAGGAATAATATGCAAACTAAAGTCAAGATGATTGCTTTAGTGGATTTGGTAAGTCCACCGAAAGTTTTTAGGCCATGTTGTGCGGTTACGTCATTTAATTCGTTGACGTTTAAGCGTTCGGTTTCGGTCGGTTCGGGGACCATGGGAACTGTTTTGATGTCAAAGGCGGCACCGCGTTTGGCCTGGATGGTATTTTCCAAGTTGATTTGGGTAGCCGATATATCATCCGGCAAGCCTTCCGTACCTAATTCTGTAGTGGATTGGCTTTTGGTGACGGCTAACATATCCTGGAAAGTGGCGTCTTTTTCTTTTTTATTCTTTTCTTCTTCCTGTGCTTTCATGACTTCGGCCACATTATCCGTTAATTGGGCCGGCGGTACAAAGTCGGAAATCAAATACGTGGACCCTTCTTTAAGTTCAATTTCTGTCAGTTCGTTCGGGTTGCTTTCGGGCAACGGTTCGTTAGATAAATTGACTGTGGCCGCTTGAACGACAGGTTGTTCTGTATCGTCGTTTCCAAAAGCATCTTGTAAATCTTTATCAGTAATCGTTCCCGGATCTGTTTTCGCAGTTTCTTCCTGCGCCGGGGTTTCTACCTGCGCCGGGGTTTCTTCCTGAACCGGGGTTTCTTCCTCTGCCGGGGCTTCTTCTTGCACCTCTGGTTCTTCTTTTATATAAAAGCCTTCCGGTTCTTCTTCTTTGGTGTGAGGTACTAACTCTTGGATAGCATCTTCTTCCGGCAAATCAGCCGGGGCCGGCGTTGCTGCTGCCTGCTCTTGGGCTTCTTTTTCAAAGGCGGCGCGGTCATCTAAGCCGGGTAAGTCGGCAACGGCCGGGGTTTGCGGTTCAACAACCGGTTGTTCCGCGACATCCGGCATTTGGGCTACCGGGATTTGCGGCGCAACTTCTTCTTGCAGTTCTTGCGCTTGCGGCAGTTCTTGCGCAGTGTCCGCTACCGGGATTTGATCAAGATTAGAATTGGAGTCTTCATGAAAAAGGGTGGTAGCGGTGGGGGCTATGTCCACAGACGGTAAATCCGCCGGGGCAGGTTCGGGTTGAGGGTTATCGGCGGGCATTTGCTTGGCCGGTAAAACTTCTTCTAATTTTTCCGGATTTTCTTTATCCGTAGCAATGGATAACGGAGCCGGTTCGGGTTTATCTTCATTATTTACTAAAGAGACGACAGATGCAGCCGCGAGCCCCGCTGCGGCGGCCCCTAATGCTATTTCACCTACGGAAGATTTTTCTTCTTCGGTGGATGCGGGGGCTTGTTCGTGCTCGGCAATGATTTGGTCTAAAATATCTTCTTTTGGCGAGGCCGTCAATTCATTAATCAGTGCATCTTTTTGAGTTTCTTCCAAGCTGGGGGTAGTGATGACGGCTTCTTGCAGTTCAAGAGTGGGCTTTTCGTCGGCCGGTTCTTCTGTTTCGGCGGGCGCAGGTGCGGAATTTTCGTCGGGCGTAGATGCGGGCTCTTTTATTTCCCCTAATGATAAAGAGGTCATTTCTTTTTCAATTTCATCAAGGGCGTCTGCCGGTAAAGGCATAGGTTCTTCGGTTACAACAGGTTGTATTTGGGGTTGCGGGGCCGGTATATCCGCAGCCGGTTCAGTTTTGGGTTCCTCTTGCACTGGGATAAATTCAAGTTCGGGTTCAATGCTGTGTACCGCTTGTTCTTCTTCGGCTTTTTTTCGAGCTTCCTGTTCAGCTGTTTTTTCGGGCATTAAATCCTGGAAAGTGTCTTCTATTTCAACGGGTTTTCCGCCGTACATTGAATCTAAGGCTGAGCGGATAATTACTTCCTCTTCTTCTGGGGCGGACTGCGTGGGGAACGGTGTATCCTCTTGGGATGTTTCTAGTTCATTCGCAGGCATATCATGCCGGGTCAGCGTAATGGTATTGGAATGAGGGTCATCCGTGGGCACACTTAACGGAATGTCTTGAGCCGCATCATTCGGGCGGGATAATTGAGCGACTTGGTCGGATAATTTTTTGTTTTGTTCCAAAGCGTTATCCAAATTATGTTGCATAGAATCTAATTTGGATTGTAAGTTAGACATACCGCTTGTCAAGGCTTGTAACTGGGCAAGTAAAGCTTGGGTTTGCGCATCTTGTTGCGGTTGCTGGGCGGCCGATTGTTGCGGCATGGTTTGTGGGAGCGGTTCGCTAACCGGGATTTCGTCAAATTCAAAAATAGAAGAAGCTTTGACCCATTCTTGCCCGCCTTTAGAGGCCACTTCTTCCGAACAAATCAGCGTATCAGGGGTAAAGCCTTTCAGCGTTACCAAACTATTCTCATCATACGGTCCGTCAACTTTTTCGTTAATATATACCCAGTATCTCATAATTTCATCACCCTGTTTTTTAAAATATCATGGTATGATAACAGCATAGCAAATTATCACCTAGTTTTACAGCTTTTTATATAGATTTCGCTTGAGCCCGTGCTTGCCGGTAATGATTTAGCAAGGTTTCTAATTCTTGCGGGTCCTCTTTTTTCTGTTCGATTGCGGGCAGCATGTCCGTTAGAACGGATACCGAGGACCCGTTTTCCAACATTTCCAGTAAAAATTGGCAAATGGTGTGGTTATACTTACCATTTAATTCTTCCACCAAACTACGTAAGGCAAAAAGGTGTTTTTCCCGGTTCGCTTTCCAAAAGGTATAAGGTGCTAAGGATTTATTGAAAAAAGTGACCAATTCTTTGGCCGATTTGGTACCCAGGTAATTTTTCATCACTTGCGGGGCTAACCCTTGCGTGAGTGAAATGGCTTTAATGCCCTGCATATAAGCCGCTTGTTTGCGGGCTTCTTCCTGGCTGAGCATCCCTAAGAGAACTTTGCAAGCCAGCTCTTTGTTTTCGTCTTGGTTCACACAATAAGGTAAGTTGGATAGTAGCTCATTTAGTTCCCGTTCCAATTGGGCGAATGTCTTTTTCCCCCCAAAGCGGTTTGCCATTTCATATTCAAAGCCACTGTATAAGGCGTTTTTGGCTAATTGGCGGCGCAAGAGTTCAGTTTCGCGCTTTGAGGCGGCTGCTTGAGAGGCCCGCTCAAAACTTTCCGGCGTTCCGTCCAGCAGTACGCGCACCGCCAGGCCGAGGTTTTCTTCGGGATTATCCACATACGGCAAGCGTTTAAGTACCGCATCAAACGCAGCGGCAATGTCCTGCGGGGTTTTGGCCTTTAAATAACGGCAGGCAATAATCAGTAAATCTTCTTCTAACAGTTCATCATTTAAAAGTTTGGAAGTGACGGCAATATCTTGCGCGTCTTTGGGGGTAATTTGCAACAAAAGTGTGCGGGCGGCCAAAGAAGCGCATAAATGTTCGCATGGGTTATGTATTAACAGTTCTTGAAATAATTGTTCAAACGGCTCTTTTACAGAAATACTGGCCGGCTGGGAATATAAGAGTTCCAGCTCTGCCGTTAGTTTAACAGACAAATGGTATTTATCGGCCAAGGTAAAAATGGTGTTACGGTTTTGGGCCGTAATTTCTTTAGAACGGGCATAAATTTCATCTGCTTGCGTAAGCAGATAAGAAAGTGCGGCGCGGGCTTGTTCTTCGTCGGATAAATTTTCTTTTTGTACGTGGGAAAGCGCGTCTTCAAAGGCGTCATCAAAATACCGGCGCGAAGAAAACGAGGCATATACTTCCAGTAATTTGCCCGTGTCTTGCGCGGAGATGTTCAACGCGGCGCACAACTCGTTAATAGAGGTGGAATTGTTGTAAATGCGTAGTTGCCGCAAAGCGGCGGCCAAGGTACATTCATCCAAGAGCATTTTGGCAATAGTGGTGTCGGTCATGGGCGAGTCCGAGCTGAGTTGGGCGGCCAGGTCGGCAATGTCTTGCTGGAGTTGGGCGACTGTTTTTTTATCTTCTAAGGTATAGACGAGTTTGGCGGCATAGTCGTTATCAATGCCGGGGAGCATATTATAAATGGTGCTTAACATACCACTGCGTTTGGTTTCGGTTTGGCTCATAGGTGGTGCCCCTGTGAAAACGTGTTTATCCAGGTTTGTAATTGTGCTTGACGGGCGGTGTCTGTGATATAATCCGCATTGGCGCGGATATTTTCCACGCAGCAGGCCACGGCGCTTGTGAGTAAATGTTGTGCACAATGTGCGTCGGAAACAATGATGTGGGAAATGTAAGGACGGGCCTCTTTTAATAGGGCGGCAACTTGCAAACATACTTGCGCTGTTTGCGCCGGAACGGCGGCCGCTTGCCACAACGCTTCTTGCACGGCTTGCGCACGCGCGTGGTTTTCTTTGGGGAGTTTGGCGGCCGCTAAATAATCTTCATACGCGCAGGCATCTTGCGTGATTAAATTTTTTAGTTGTTCATACAACGTATTTAATTGTTGCAACGATTCTTTCAAACTAGGGTGGTATTCAGCCGGAGTGGCTTTGCGTTTAAGCGTAGTACCAACCGCCATCATGATAAGCGCACAACCCATGGCACCCGCCATGGCGGCGGCCGCCCCCCCACCCGGGGTAGGGGCCGAAGAAGCTAAAGCATCCGTAAACGTTTGTGCGCTTTCGTTCCACGTCATAAGGTTACCTACATAATGGTGCCGGACGGAAGATCCGAATATTTTTTAATACGCAGCATTTTGAGGCGGTCCTCGACAATGTCGGTGCGGCTGAAAAACACGTGTTCTATAGCGCTGGCCGGCATAATGTAACGGCCGCGTTTGACACCTTTGGGGTCGGTTTTTAAGCCGAGCCATACACTCCACAGCTTGACATCTTTAAAATCTTTTTCTTCCAGTTCCGCCGCGGCGCGCCGAATTTTTTTAAGGTCGCCCAGGCCGCTGGTAATGACGGCATTGTGAAAACCGCAATTTTTGGCGGCGCAGATATCGCGGTGCGTGTCGCCGATTACATAGACTTGGTCGGGCGAAAATTTGGTTTTAAATTTTTTCTCGGCGCGTTTGACGGCGGCCCCAAGCATTTCTTCGCGCGTGTGCCCGTCCGTGCCCCACCCGCCGACGGTAAAGTAGTTGCCTAAGCCGCTGGGTTTTAATTTAATATAGGCGCCTTCTTCGGTATTTCCGGTACCTAAGGCCAGCACAATGTCTTTATCTTTGGAAATTTCTTTAAGCAGTTTTTCCACGCCGGGCAGTGCGTTGTATTTATGGGCGCGCACGAGGGCGTGAACTTCGTCCGGCAGTTGGTCCACATACGCTTTTTCCATTTTTTTAAGTTCCGCGGCCGACGGTTTTTTGCCTTTGTGGAGCATGCCGTAAATCAAGGTAAAATTATCTAAATCGGTCCGGCCCGAAATTAACGCATGTTCAAACTTTGGCAGTTTGCCGTAGAGTTTTTCAGCCGCTTTGGCTAGGGCGCGGCACCCGGCGCCGCCAGTGGTCACTAAGGTGCCGTCTAAATCAAATAAAACGAGTTTTTTCATTTGCTTTCTCCTTTGGGTTTTACAATTCCGGTAACAATGTACGCCCCGCCTACCGCTAATACCATGCCGATAATTTTGGGCAGTGTTACGCGGTCCTGCCCGAAGGCCATGGACAAAATATACGTGCCCACGGGGTAAGATAAAATAATAGCGGTAGCTTTGCTTAAATCCATATTACGGATGGCTTGATACCAGTACACATTGCCTAAAAAATAGTTGATGACGGCGCTAAGCACCAGGATAATCCACAGCGCGGGGGCTGTGGCGTTTAGCATAATAGGTCCGTCTAACAGCGGCCAACAAAGCACCAGTAAACCCAGCGCCGGAAGTGCATACAACGCACGTGCGGCGGCAATAGATTGCGGGGACAAATCCTTGGGGAGTTTTTTAGCAAAAATGTGGCTAACTTGGTACATCCACACATAGCCGATTACCAACAGGTCGCCCTTGGCTTGGATGGAAGTTCCCCCTTCAAGTACAATTAAAATAACGCCCATTAAAATAAGCACCGAGCCGCCGATTTGTTTAAGTGTGGGGCGTTCTTTGAGTAAAATGGCCGCCAAAATAAGCGAGTAAATCATTTCCACCTGGTTGGCGATAGACGCATTGACGGGTGTAGTGTATTTGAGAGCAATCATAAACATCGTCATAGGTAGCGCAGTGCCGAAAGTCCCCATGCCCAGCGCTTTGGGCCAGACGTCTTTGCGGAACAGGTTTTTCCACTCTACCGAATTGCCGAAATACAAACGGAAACACAGCACGGCAAACGCGCAAGTAAAAAACAAAAACAGGGCTGACGTAGCATACGGCACAGCCAGTTTGGAAATGACTACGTTAACAGACGTGGCCAACCACGCGAGCCAAATCGCGTAAATGGGTAAAACATTAAACATACTTATATTATACTTTATTAGGAGGGGTTAGTGCCCCTGTTGTTTGACGGTCAGGCTGACCCAATAAGCGCCCGCACAAGTAATGAGTAAACCCAGCACTTGGTGCGGGGTTATTTTGTCTAACCCTAAGGCGGCAGAAAGTAATAACGAAAGTACCGGGTACGATAAATAAATGGCCGTTACTTTGCCCAAATCTAAGGCGCGGATGGCTTTGTACCACACCACCATGGCAAGGCCGTATTTCAAAAAACCCGTGTAGCCCAGCACCACCCACGCGGTAGCGGTCGGTTTAAAGGTAAACTGCTCTCCCAGTACGTACATCACCCCTAAAATAATAAGTAAAGCCGGGAGCGCAAACAAGTTGCGCGCCATGCCGATAACACGGTAGTCCAGGTGTTTGGGCAAGCGTTTGGCAACGGTGGACCCGGCTTGAAGCATCCACGTACTGCCCAGAATAATCAGGTCGCCCGTCCAGCGCGGCGTATATTGTTCTTTGAGTAAAATAATCAGTACGCCCAAAATGATAAGCGCACTTCCCCCCAACTGCCCGCGGCCCGGAAATTCTTTCAAAAAAATAGCGGCAAAAATGAGCGAGTAAATAAGTTCGCTTTGTTGCAAAATAGCGGCGTTGCCCGGCGTGGTGTAGTGGAGCGCAATTAAAAAGGCCGTGAACGGCAGTGCCGTGCCAAACGTGCCGATAAACAAAAATTTTCCCCAGGTTTCCCGCGCTAAAAGTTCCCCCCACTTGCGGTTTTTAGTGACCCACGGTGCAAAATAGAGCACGCCCAACAGCGTGCCTAAAAAAACAAGTACCACCGGGCTTATGAGCCCGACGGAGTATTTGCCCATAACGGGTGATAAACCGACGAGTGCCCAGCAAATCCAAGCGGCAGTTAACGGGGAGTAGTGCATAGATATATTATAGAATTTTTGCAAGGTGGCTTTCGAGTCCATACGCAGGCAAAGCAGTTTGGACTCGGTCACAAGTCGGCTTGCTGACGCGCGCCGCTCGCGACCCCGCCTCGCCATGCTCGCCTTTCGTGCCGTTGGCACTCAAACTCGCATAAGGCTCCGGCTTTCGAGTCCCTCACGCACACCAAGCAGTTGGTGTGCTTCTGCATAAAATTTAAAACCTAGGCATTTAGCCTAGGTTTTTAAATTTTGCGCAGAGAGGGACTCGAACCCTCAAGCCTTGCGGCATGCGCCCCTCAAACGCACGCGTATACCAATTCCGCCACCTGCGCGAAAAACTCAAATTGAAAACAACAAGGGAACTACAACAACTATTTTACTAAAATTTACCGTCTATGACAACTGTTTATTTTGCCGGAGCAGCCGGGGCCGTGACGGGGATTTGTACGTTATCTAACACCGAGGATTTTTTCTCTTTGTTAGAGGCAATCGTCAGCGCAATAGACGTGCACATAATTACCACGGCCAGCACAGCGGTAAATTTGTTAATAGCGTTAAAGGCGGTGGGGCTGGCAAACAAGTTGTCGGCACCGGACGCGCCGAAAATACCGGCGGCGGAGCCTTTCCCGCTCTGCAACAAAACAATTAAAATGAGTAAAACACAAGCAATAAAATGAAGCGTCAAAATAAGTGCGTACATGATAATCTCCTAAAAGTAAGTACCTATATTATAGCAATTTTTGATATTTGTTGGCCGTCGTTTTTAAAAAAAGCTTGACTTGTTTTTTTTTTTTGGTACGATTTTACTGGGCCGGATATGGGGGGATGTATGGATCCTGTATAAAACGCAATATAAAAGGTTTTAGAGTGTTTGAACGGTATTATAAAAGGATTGTTAAGTTAAAAGGGAAGGAGAAAAACAAAATGAAGAATAGTCGTGCGTTTACATTAATTGAGTTGTTGGTGGTTGTTTTGATTATTGGCATATTGGCGGCGGTAGCTGTGCCACAGTATCAGTTAGCGGTGGATAAAAGTAGATATACGGAACTAATGACACTAGCCAATTCCATTGCCAAATCGAGTGAGGTATATTATTTAGCAAATGGGGCATATCCGACGGAATTTTTCCAACTGGATATTAATATACCTGCCAATAGTGTGAGTGGAAAGACCGCTAATTTTTCTTGGGGAGCTTGTTATTTAGATAGTTATGGCGTCACTTGCCGCAATAAGACTATGTTAAATGGATATGTAGTTTATTATCCACATACAAGGAACTCTTCAGCAGGGAAAAAAATGTGTTTTGCAAATACGTTACAAGCAGGTTCCCGGTTTGATAAAGTATGTGCAAGTTTTGGAAAGTTACAGAATCACGGTGCGGGGTGTTATGGCGGAGAGTGTCGCGTTTATGTAATAGACTAGCTTGGCAAACATGAAAATAAAAATCCCCCGGCTAACATCACCGGAAAAAATAGAAGATTGGCTGATTTGTCAGATTTGAGATAGATTTGCACCGTAAGTTGCCCGAAGGCGTAGCAGCGCTACGTCGAGTTGGCAAGTCGGTGCAAAGATGCTCAAATGTGGCAAATGGTTGCCCGAAAAACGAGTAGGGTTTCAAATACTTTACGTGTTTGAAACCCTACCGTTAAAAACGCTAGTTCGCGTCCGTCGTTTTATTTGGCTAACGCTACGAGTCCAGGAAGCTCTTTTCCTTCTACGAACTCCATGCTCGCGCCACCGCCGGTGGACACGTGCGAAAAATCTTTCTGGTTGATTTTGCCTTTTTTAAGCACGTTCACGCTGTCCCCCCCGCCGATAATGGAAATGGCACCTTGTTTGGTGGCATCAATCATGGCTTGGGCAATGGAAAAACTGCCGTGGGCAAAATTCGGAAATTCAAACACGCCCATGGGCCCGTTCCAAAAAATCGTTTTGCATTTTAATAGTTCGTCGCGGAACAATTTTTCGGTTTTGGGGCCAATGTCCATAGATTCTTTATCCGCCGGGATAACATCGGTTTCCGTGGCGGTGGCGGTTTCGGAAAATTCGCTCGAAACGCGGAAATCAATCGGCATTAACATTTTAACGCCTTTGTCGGCCGCTTTTTGCATGACTTGTTTGGCCTCGTCAATCTTGGTGTCATCCACCAAAGATTTGCCAATTTCCATGCCTTTGGCTTTGAGGAATGTATAAGCCATACCGCCGCCGATAATCAGTACGTCCACTTTATCTAACAAATTGTTTAAGAGTAAAATTTTGTCGGACACTTTCGCGCCGCCAATCACAGCCGCAAACGGGCGGGCCGGGTTTTCAAGCGCTTTGCCTAAAAATTCCACTTCCTTTTGCACTAAAAACCCCGCACAGCCGGGCAAGTAATCGGCTACGGCGCTGGTAGAGGCGTGGGCACGGTGCACGGTGCCGAAAGCTTCTTGCACAAAAATTTCGCCGTGTTTGGCAAGCTGTTTGGCAAATTCTTTATCGTTTTTTTCTTCTTCGGGGTGGAAACGCAAATTTTCTAAAAGCGCAATTTCGCCGTTTTTGGTTTCGGCCACTACTTTGTCGGCTTCGGCGCCAATGCAATCTTTGGCAAAGTGCACGGGCACGCCAAAGAGTTTTTCCACTTCCTGCGCCACCGGGGCTAAGCTAAATTCGGGGCACACTTGGCCTTTGGGGCGGCCTAAGTGGGCAATAAGCACCACGCGGCAGTTGTTAGCCAGCAGGTGTTTAATGGTTTTTTCGGTAGCTACAATGCGTTTGTTATTATCTACTTTACCGTCTTTCAGCGGCACGTTGTAATCCACGCGTACGAGGACTTTTTTATCTTTCAAATCCATATCTTGGATTTTTTTGATTGCGTTAAAATTCATTTGGATAACTCCTTTTAGTGATGTAGGCAAAACAACTGCCCCGCTAGCTATATTTTAGCAAATTTAACGGGGCAAGGGTACACGCTGTAAATGAGGGTTAGCGGGCCAGTTCGGTTAGTTTATCTTTGGCGGCTTGGTTCAAGAACGTACCAAATAACGTGAGATAATTTTGAGCAATTTCTTTATCAGTAAGCGGTTCAACTCTACGCGTGTATTTATTATACTTGCGGACAAAGCGGTCCAGCCCTTGTATTTTAAAAGAAATACTGACATCTGTTAAAAACCCGTCTTGCATTTCTTCGGTAGTGGCGGGGCGTTCTAAATGGATATGCAAATGCCCTTTGCGAAAGTTAGTCATATCTCTGCCGGAAATGCCCAGCTCATGCAAGCCCATACGCACTTCAAAACCGGGCGGCAAGAGTGTTTGAATAGCGGTTTGAAAATCTTGCTTAACTGTTTGGATAGGTACGCCTTTTTCTATTTCTAAAGCGGTCAGCATGTCCTGGTTATCGTCATCGGCAAAATTAACGCTTAGCGGTTGGCCTTGCTTGTAGGCCTGCCACGCCAATTTGTTTAGTTGTTCCACTTGCGGGGCCAAAGTGCCGTCAAAACTCATCCCTTCTTGTTCCGCTACCACGTGGAACAAATCGGCTTGCGGCAACATGCCGGGTTCTAATTGGCCGCGGTACATGATTTTATTAAAATATCCCAGTTCCTCATCTATGCCCAAAATGCCCACATAGTTGTTGACGGTTTGCAGTAAATACGTTACGGCGCGGCGGTTTTGGCCGGTTTTGTAGTCAAACGAAATAGCGCGGTTAAGGGCCCGCAGCGCGTCGGACGTGTCTTTATTGACAATTTGGTCTAAGTGATTTTGTTGCATATCTCTAAGCCATGGGTAAAAATCGCGCCGCTCTAAAGCCGCTTGGTCGCGCACTGCTAAAATCATATTTTTGATGTCTTCGGTAATGTGCTCATGCAGTGCATGCACCGAGGGTACCGCCGGGGCCAATTCTTCCACTTTTTGCGGCGCGGACACGTCCAACTCTTCGGTAACGGGCTCTTCAATTTCTAAGGTATAGCCGCCTTGGCCGTCGGGTGTAAGGGTAAATTTACCATCGGGCGCGTTTTGAATAAGGGTTTTTAACTCATAAATCTTTTGCAGCCACGGGTCGGCGTATTTGCCATCCACCATACTGGATTGATAATAATGGAGGCGATGATATATGTAATTAGCAAGAGAATCTTTTTTGCGTATGGGATAATGCCCATAATCTTTAATATAGTTTGTTAACGCAGTATATAATTGTTCTGTAGTTTGGCTTGCAGCTTGTAGACGGTTTTGCTCCAGATAAGACATTACAAGAGGGTGGGTGCGATACCGGGCAAGGGCAATGCCAACAATAACTTCTTGTTTTTCTGCAGGAGTCATTTCTTCGCGGGGAAGTTTTCGTCGGTCTCTATATATTTTGGAACGAGGTTTCGTTTTATATTGCTGGGCCAGAGCCACATATTCTTCAACCGTTTTGCGTTCACCTTTTTCTTTCACCCATTGTTCTTTTAAATCCGTTAATTTCAAGATAATAGGATCTTGAGGGTTTTTAGTATTTGTGATTGCCCAATAAACGGCCTGTCGTAATGAGCGTTCTTTTGGATTTTGAGCTGTTTGGGAAGGGAAACGATCATTTTCTTGGATAAATAATTCCAATTCTTCCAATACTTGTTGCGCGGTCCTTTGTTTTGCTATTTTTTTGACCCATTGATTTTTTAATTCGATTAAGCGCAGGATAATGGGATCTTGTGGGTTTTTGGCATTTTTAATTGTATTGGTAACAGCATTACGCAACGAATATTCGAAACTATCTTCAGCGTCAGCGGAAGGAAAACGATTATTTTTTTGGATAAATAGTTCCAGGTCTGCCAGTATCTGTTTAGGGCTCCTTGCCGTAGTCTGTTCTCTAATCCATTGTTTTTTTAGTGCCATGAATCGTAAACTAATAGGGTCCTGTAAATCTTTGGAAATATGAATAGCTCTATTAAATGCCCTACGCAACGAACACTCAGCCGGGTCTTCAGCATCTTGCGATGGAAAACGATTATTTTTTTGGATAAATAGTTCTACCTCTTGTAATACTTGTTCTTTGGTTTTGGAATCAGCACGTTTTTTAAATTTTTGTTTTATGTCCATGATGCGCAATACAACAGGACTCTGCGGATTGTTTCTCATCATAACACCGTCAACAGCATGTCTCAAAGAGCGTTCCTTGGGGGATTCTGCGAGTTGTAATGGGAATCGGTCGTTCTTATCAACAAACAATTCCAATTCTGCCAATACTTGTTCCGGAGTTCTACCCTCGGCAACTTCTTTGACCCACTGTTTCTTTATAGCTGTTAATCGCAAGATGGTTGGATGCTGTGGATTTTTGGCATTAGAAATTGCATGGTCAATGGCTCTACGTAACGAATATTCAACCGGAATATCTTTTTCTAGTACTGGGAAACGGCCATTTTCTTGAATAAATAATTCTAAGTCTGCCAATACTTGTTCCGGAGTTCTGCCCTCTGCACGTTCTTTAAACTGATCTTTTATTGCTTTTAATCGTAAGATAATCGGATCCTGCGGATTTTTGGCACGCTTAATATTATTGTCAACCGCAGCCCGCAACGAACGTTCTATGGGGTCTTTGGCTGCCTGTAGCGGCAAACGTTGGTATTTTTGGATAAATAATTCCAATTCTGCTAATACTTGTTCTGGGGTTCTTTTTAATTTCGTTCCCGTATCTTGCACGGCGGATATAGCCGGCGTTTCTTGCAACGTATGGGCGGGTGCCACTTGCGCAGTGGTTACTGCTTTTGCCGCTTGCACTGCGACGGCCCGTTCCACTTGGGTAGCCACATTTGGGCGTACACCAGAGGTAGGCGGTAATTGGCGGGTGGCTGTTTTGGGGACGGTGATGCGCGGGCGTTTCCCCCCTTTTAGTTTAGGCAGTTTTTTGGGTAACGCAAAAGCAACGTCCGCGCTTGCCAATACCACAAGCGCGCTTAACAAGACGGAAACTGTTTTATAAACCCAATTCTTCATACTTATATTGTAAAGGAAATACGTCCGCAAAAAAAGGGTCTTTGGTCCTAGGGCCGCCTAGGTCCACAAAAAAAGCCCCGCAGGGTGCGGGGCTTTGTAAAATTACGCGAGCAACTTAGCGGCTTCGCGTTTTGCCCAGTAAGCGCAAAATTTCCAAATACAGCCACACTAAGGTTACCAGTAAACTAAACCCGGCGTACCATTCCATATATTTAGGGGCGGCATATTTGCCGGTCATTTGGTTGATAAACTCAAAGTCCAACAGAAAGTTCATCGCGGCCACAATGCAAACAATTACGCTAATGCCGATAGACAGCGGCGAGGACGACGTCAAATACGCCGTGCTCACACCAAATAAAGACAAAATCCACGAGCCGATATACAGCACACAAATGGCAAACGTAGCGGCTACAATCCCTTTGGCTAGCCCGCCGGTCACGCGGATAATTTGAAAGCGGTACAACGCCAGCATAAAGAAAAACACCAGCATGGTAATGGCTACCGCGTTAAACACAATGCCGTCCCACATTTTGTTATACATGGCGGAAATGGCACCGAGGACCAGCCCTTCCAATACCGCATAAACAGGTGCCGTAAACGCAGAAACGGCGGGTTTAAAGGCTGTTACCAGGGCCACTACTAAACCCGCAATCGCTAACACCCAGGTATAGGGCATCCACGCTTGCGGATTGGTCCAGCTCATCATTCCCCCCACCACGCATAAAAAAAGCAGGAAAAATGTTTTGTTAATTGTGCCCTGCAGCGTCATAGCGGCGGCGGCTTCGCCGCGCACCAGG
>JAZUSP010000048.1:0-36589 GCA_045606805.1 Elusimicrobiaceae bacterium
AGCTACGCCCGCTAAAGTGCTGGATGAGGCCACCGTTACCAAAGAAGTCGTCACCATGGTGTCCGAAAAAACGGGCTACCCCGAGGATATGTTAGATTTGGACTTGGATATGGAGGCCGACCTGGGCATTGATACGGTTAAACAAGCCGAACTCTTTGCCGGGATGCGCGAACACTACGGCATTGCCCAACAAGACGGCATCCAATTAAAAGATTACCCTACTATCCGCCACTGCATTAAGTTTGTGCTGGCGAACGCGGGCAAGGATGTCCCGGCCGCGGCTGTAACACCTGCGCCCGCCCCTGCCCCGGCGCCTGTGGCGCAACCCGCCCCGGCGGTAACTCCGGCCCCGGCACCTGTGCAAGCCGCACCGAAAGCCGCCGCACCTGCCAATTTAGATGAAGCTACGGTCACTAAAGAAGTCGTCACCATGGTGGCTGAAAAAACCGGCTACCCCGAGGATATGCTGGACCTCGATTTGGATATGGAAGCCGACCTGGGCATTGATACCGTCAAACAAGCTGAACTCTTTGCCGGGATGCGCGAGCATTACGGCATTGCCCAGCAAGACGGCATTCAACTCAAAGATTACCCGACCATTCGCCACTGCATTAAGTTTGTGCTGGCCAACGCAGGTAAACCTGCGGCGGCCCCTGTAACGCCTGCGGCCGCTCAACCTGTAGCCACTCCCGCGCCGCAACCGCAAGTAAAGGCCGAAGTTAAACCCGTCGTGCAAGCGGAAGCAAAACCCTTTGAGCCCAGCCACGCGCTACCGGAACATAAACTCGTGGAGCAGCCCGAAAAAGTAGTGGCCGAGCACATTGACGCGCCCGAGGCTGACGCCATGATTACCAACCCCACCGCGCCCATTGAAAAGCGTGAATCCCTGGCCGAACGGCCCGAGCGCGAAGGTTACCAAGGCGAGCATTGCCACGAGAAAAAACTGCGCTACGTAACCACCGTGGCCGACGCACCGCTTACCCAGCGCGCCAGCCGCCGCCTGGCCAAAGACCGCACGGTTTTAATCTTTGCCGATAACTCCCAGCTTATTAAAGCTTATCAAGAGGAGTGCAAAGAACTCGGCGTTCCCTATCACGTGTTTACCACGCTCAAAACGCGTAGCAAAAACACCACCATTATGAACTGGGAATCGTACGAAGAAACCGAGGCCGTGCTCAAAGCCTACGCCGAGGAAGACCCCAACATCCAAGGTATTGTGTACCTCTTGGGCGCTACGGTCAAAAAGTTTGACAAAAAAGCCAGCCCGCATAACGAGCTTACCAAAACCGTCATGCCGCTATTTATTGCTTTGCGCGTATTTGAAAAGGGCCTTGCCAACCGTGAGGGTAGTGACACGTTCTTTGCCGTCAACACCAAGATTGACGGTAACTTTGGTTACTTTACTAAAGACGAGTTCAACCCCATCGTAGGCGCACTGACCGGCGGCGTAACCTGCTACCGCAAAGACGTTTACGAACGCACCGGGGCCATTAGCAAACTCATGGACTTTGAGCCCACCGCCACGCCCGACGAAATGGCACAGAAAACCCTGGACGAAGTGCTCCACGGCGATATGCGCCTGATGATCGGCACCCGCGGCGGCGTACGCTCCACTATTTTGGGCTTGCCCACCCGCTTGGACCGCCGCGTCAAACACCACGACCTGGCGGGCAAAACCATTATCTTCACGGGCTCGGGCCGCGGCATTGGGGCGATGCTTTCCCAAAAGATTGCCGCCCAGTACCACAGCAAAATTATCGTCCTGGATATCATTGAAATCCAAGAGAAAACGCCGCTGTGGGCTTCTATGAACGAAGCCGAACTTATGGCCCTTAAAAAGCAACTCTGGGAAGATTTAAAGGCCGACCCGACGCAAAAAGCTACGCCTGTTCTCTTAGAGCGTGCCTTCGGCCGCGTGAAAGATTCCATTACGCTTTACAACAACTTGCAAAAACTGCGCGAGCTGGGCAGCGAGGTGGAATACTACCACTGCGACGTGATGAACGCCGCTATGGTCAAAGAAGTCTGCACCAAGATTAAAGCCAAAAACGGCCGCGTGGACGGGCTTATCCACTTTGCCGGCCTTGAACGTTCCAAACTTATCTACGATAAAGACCCGGCCGAATACTACCGCATTTTTGACGTAAAGGCCACCAGCTTTGGGATGTTCCTCGCTAACAACATTGTGCGCGACGACGGTTTCTTCGCCTTCGCCTCGTCCATTGCCGGCAAGTTCGGCAACCTCGGCCAGAGCGACTACGCCAGCGCCAACGACTATTTGGCCAAGTCTGCCTTCTCGCTCACCAACCAAGGCTACCGTGCCATTAGCATTGCCATGAGTGCTTACAAAAACGTAGGTATGGGCGTGCGGGCCGGCGTGGAGACGTTCCTGCGCTCCAACGGCGTGGACTTTGTGGACCCCGAAGATGGTATGCAAATCTTCTTAGACGAAATCGTCTACGGCCAAGTGCCCGAGATTGTGCTCACCGGCTCCTTAGGCCGCTTAGATTGGGACCACCAACTCAAGTTTGATTGGGACGAAATCGGCTCTGCGGCCGATTTCGCCTCCCAGGACGACACCCCCAAAGGCGGCAGTGCGGCGCCCAAAGCCGCCCCCAAAGCCGCCGCTAAGCCCGCCCCGGCCGCTACATCTACCGACGGGCCCGACGCCGCCAAAGCCACGCACTTTTTGGGCGACATAAAAGCCTTAACCAAAGGGGCCGAAATTCACGTGGAAAAAGAATTTAACTTAACTTCCGACCCGTATCTGGCCGACCACGCCATTGAAGGCACCCCCTATGTACCGGGCGTCATGGGCCTGGAAACGTTTTTTGAAACGTCCACCGCCTTAACGGGTGAAATTACAAAAGCCTTGCAAGATGTTCATTTCTACTTGCCCATTAAGCTACTACGCAACCGGCCGCAAGCCGTGCGTGTGTTCGGCAAAGTAAACGGCAAGCACGTGGAAATGGAAATTGAGAGCGATTTTATTAACAGTAAAGGCGTGAAAATGGGCAACACCCGCCGCCACTTTACCGCTAAAACACTGCCGGAATTTACGTCCACGTGGGACCAAGTAAAAGCCCAAGCGATGACGGGCTTAGAGGCTCCCTTGCAAGTCACTCCGGCCGAGATTTACCAAAAATACTTCCACGGGCCGTCTTTCCAGGTGCTCGGCGGCATTGTGCGCGTGAATGACAAAGAATCACTGGCCATTTACAACACAACCCCGGCCCCGCAATGGGCCGACGCGCCGCGCACGCTGCTTGCCAACCCTATGCTCATTGAAGCGGCGTTCCAGTGCTGTGGGTTCCAGGATATGTCCGTAGCCCACAAAATGACGCTGCCTGACGGGATTGCCGAAGTGGCTGTGCTTAACAACCACTTGCCGCCGGCGCGCTTGTACCTCTACGGCGTAAACAAAGGCGAAACTGCCGATGGTAAAACCTTGCACGACGCATACGTCTTTGACGCACAAGGGAGCGTGTGGGTGGAAATCCACGGGTATCAGGCCATCGGCCAATAATGGCTTATACGCTCAAAGTTGTTGATTTAAAAAACCTGCCCCCGGCTCACACGGTGTTAAGCGGTGCGGAGTGTGCGTTTTATAAGACGCTTAAGCTCCAAAAGCGCAAAGCCGAATGGCTTGGGGGCCGGCTTGCGTTAAAGCGGCTTTTGGCCGCGCACACGGGGGGAACTTTGACCGACTTTACGGTATTGGCCCCCAACGGCGTGGGTAAACCCAGTGCCTGGGTTCTCAATTCCCGCGCCGAACGTTTTTCCTCTAATCTTTCGCCGGAGTCCGCGAGGGGCCCGGAGTCCGGGTGGACAGCGTCTGTGTCGTTTTCCTCGCCCCTGGAGGGAGAGGATGCCCGCAGGCCCCGTGAGGGGGAAAACAAAGAGTTTGTCGCAGTTAACATTCCCTTTAGCCTGACCCACAGCAACGGCTTTGCGGTGGCCGCCCTCGCGCCGCACGCGCAAGCTATCGGTATTGATTTGGAAGTGGTTGCCCCGCGTATTAGCGCGTGGAAAGCCGATTTTTTTCACCCCGCCGAACTGGTGCGCGAGGACGACGAATTTTTAACTTGCCTGTGGACCCAAAAAGAGGCACTTGTTAAACTGTTGGGTTCCGGCTTAACGGTAAACAGCCGCGACGTGCGTGTGGTGGATAATCAGCCTCAATTTTTCGGCCGCGCGCTGGAGATGTATAACGCGCTTGGTGCGCCGCATATCACCTTAGAAACGCCCGCTCTACTACCCGGCTTTTGCTTTAGCGTAGCCCTAGCGGGTTAACCGGCTGGCCGCCTGCGCAATACTCTGCCCGTGTTTGAGCTTTATCCACGCACAATAGGCGGTGCGCTCCCCGCGTTCATTACGGGCATAATAGGGTACCAGGGTAAGCCCTTGCGCCAACCGGGCGGCGGCTTTTTTGTTGCCGGGCTCATGGGCTTGTTTATGGCCGCCAGCCGTTTTGATTTCTTCAATCATTGGCTTGTTCCTCCAGTTGTTTTTTGGCTTTGTCGTAATATTCGGGCAGGTTACGGCACACGGCCATATACCCGCCCGTTACGCCGCCCTTTTGCAACCGTTGGGCACACGCAGAGATTGTTTGCAAAGCTAGTGGGATATCGTGGTCGCAAAAGTCCAAAATATCTTTCAAATGTTGGGCGTTATGCTTTAGGAAAATGCGCCGTTGTTTGCGGTTTTTAACCGAACTTTCAAACCTCGCAAGCACTTGGTCCACAAACTCGGCCGGCAACGGCGAAGCCTTTTCCTGCGAAAAAGAATCTCTCTCTCCCTGTCCCTCGTTAAGAGGGACTATAAGAGAGATATTTTCTAATTCTTGTTTTGCTTCTTGTTTTTGTTTTGTTTCTTGTTTTGATTGGCATTGCCGGGGCGGCAGTGCCGCGGCTTCGTCGTTATTTTGTTTTTTGTTCCATAATTTTTTGGCTTTTGATTTTTGTTCTTTGCAAAACTTTTGATACGATTTTACCTCCCGCTCTATCATTTGTTGTACTATTAAATAGACCTGCTGGGCTTGGGGTGGCAATGCCAGTGCGGGCCAAGTTTGGTACATCCCAAAAGAAAGCACGGCCTCAAAGATTTTCCCTTTGGTTTCGGCCGGATAGGGGGCCAAATAAGCCACCATATCCGTAATGGGTATTTTAATATACGGTATTTTCATAACACTCCTGTAAATTGAATGGATTTTAGGGCCCGACACGGGCCCTTGTATTGTTAGGATAGCATATTATGTTAGTTTTGTCAAGTATTTTAGTAAGCAATGTTAAACACGATTCAAAAGAACGCCTGATTAAAGGGAAAAGGCAAGTACGTAAGGCCCAAGTCACCGCAAAATGGCCCGGTTTTGGAAAATAGTTGCCGAGGTACAAACAGCCGTCGCGTCCTCCGTTTCAAATGTTCGCAAGGAGTCGTTAGATAGGCCAAATGTGGAAACTGCTACGCAAGTAAACCGTATAGACAGGCAACGCGGTAATTTCAAACGCAAAAACGCGAGGCAAGCACAAGGGACGGCCCTGTAACCTGTAGAGTTGCCAGCATTTCCCCAAGTACAAGGATAAACTAAAAGTAGGCTGATTTATCCCCAAACCTGTAGAGCCATCAGCACTTCCCCAAGCACCGGGTAAAATAAGCAGTACCCTGATTTGTCAAAATCAAAGCAGTTGCCAAGGGTTAGCAAGAAGTTCTAATTGCTCTTTGCGTTTAGCCGTTTTTGTACCGTGAGGCGCGGCAAAAAAGTGCAGGCAATGTACTCATTGGCAAACTTTTTTAACAAAGCCGAACTCAAAAACGGCTAAACCCTTCGGGCCGCGTCCTTTTGGGCTATTACATTCTTTTTTTGCTTGGCATAGTTACTATGCCTGCGCAAAACAAAGTGCGTACTAACCGCAAAAGTCCAGCGGCGCAAAGGCAAAGAGGACTTCTTGCCAAACCTATCCCTCGCGCCTAGAACTGTGGCAAATTTCATTAAAAAACTATCCTGTTGCTGTTTTTCCCCCAAGTACTTTAGTTTATTACATCAAGGAAAAAGCATTAGCAACTATCTAGTCGCAAGTTTCTTAAAATATTGTAAAATATATAGGAAGACGTTAAATTTTTTAGGAGGCCTTACAATGACCGTTTCTTACAAAGAACTTGGCTTGGTAAATACCCGCCAAATGTTCAAAGACGCTATGGCCGGCGGCTATGCCATCCCGGCTTATAACTTCAACAATATGGAACAACTCCAAGCGATTGTTACCGCTTGTGTGCAAACCGGCAGCCCGGTAATTTTGCAAGTATCTAAAGGCGCCCGCCAATATGCCAACGCTACCTTACTGCGCTGGATGGCCCGCGGCGCTGTGGAAATGATGCCGGAACTGGGCAAACCGGTGCCGCTGTGCTTGCACCTGGACCACGGCGATAGTTTTGAACTGTGCAAAGATTGCATTGATAATGGGTTTTCGTCCGTGATGATTGACGGCTCGCACTTGCCGTATGAAGAAAACGTGGCCTTGACCAAAAAAGTAGTAGATTATGCCCACCAACATGATGTTACCGTAGAGGGTGAACTGGGCGTTTTGGCCGGGATTGAGGACGAAGTTTCCGCCGAACACCACACCTACACCGACCCGGCCCAAGTGGAAGACTTTGTAAAACGCACCGGCGTAGATTCGTTGGCTATTTCTATCGGCACCAGCCACGGCGCTTATAAATTTAAAGTAAAACCCGGCGAAAAATTGCCCGAACTGCGTTTTGATATTTTGGACGAAGTATCTAAACGCTTGCCCGGTTTCCCGATTGTACTGCACGGGTCTTCTTCCGTTCCGCAATGGGCTGTTAAACAAATTAACGAATACGGCGGCAAATTAGATAACACCGCCGGCATCCCCGAAGAACAACTGCGCAAAGCCGCCAAATCGGCCGTGTGCAAAATCAACGTAGATAGCGACGGCCGCCTCGTAATGACCGCCACCATCCGCAAAATCTTCGCCACCAAACCGGCCGAATTTGACCCGCGCAAATACTTAGGCCCGGCACGCGAAGAACTGATTAAAATGTACGCCGAAAAGAACGAAAACGTATTCGGTTCCGCCGGCAGAGTCAAATAAGGTTTTAGCCTTATAAAATAATAATACCCCGCTTAAAATTAAGCGGGGTGTTTTGTAATTATGTTCATCCATTCACAACTAAGGTTGAACAGGTACCCAACCTTGCGCTACTAAAGAATCACAAAGCGCTTTTTCTTCCGAATTTCCATAGAAACAGGCCTTTCCCCATTGGGTATCTGTGGGATGAGCATCCCCACAAGGAGTATGATTCACCGCACCGGCCCCTTTGCAAACAGCTAAACTCCATCCGCCCTGCAAAGGGGAAATACTAGCCTCGCAATAACCGGCATCACTACATATTTCACTATATGACCAGTTAGTATGGGAGACCCTTTCTGCCTCACTATTGTGTGACTCCGCATCAACCGAATGATAAGCGCTTATATCTATTTGTCCTTCCCCAGCCTGCGGGAATCCATGCTCCAATAAATAAATGTCTATATTGTCTTGCATGGCACGAAGGTGAACAATCGCTTCCGTTAATCTGCTTTTCATTACCGCCTTTTTATATTGCGGTACCGCTACCGCCGCCAAGATGCCGATAATGAGTACTACTACTAACAACTCAATGAGGGTAAACCCCCGCTTACAACTTGTTTTTTCCATTTTGTTTATCTCCTTTCTCTTTATGTCATGCTGAACCGAGGCCATTACCGTTGGGCCGAGCCCCGTAAGGTTTTAATACGGGGTCTAATTAAACAGTTTCAGCATCCCCTCCACTTTCTACGTGCAAGCAAAGTGGAGATCCTGAATCGAGTTCAGGATGACAACTTTTTAGTACCGTTCAAACGCGCTAAATCCTTTTATATGGCGTTTTTATACGGGAAGACATATCCCCCCATATCCGGCTAGCAAAATTGTACCAAAAAAAAAAAAACAAGTCAACCTTTTTCTAAGGTTGACTTGTTCCAATTAAACTCAGTTAAAATGTTACCCTTTGAGTTTATCCCACAGCGTTTTTTTGGCCGGGGCCGCCGTTAATACGGCCGTTTTATCTAACGCACCTATCAAAATACCCTCATCATTTACCACGGGTAACAGGGACGTTTCTTCTTCGGCAAACAGCACTTGCGCCGCTACTAATTCGTCTTGCGGTTTTAAAACGCGCGTGGTTTTGCTCATCACACTGCCGCACACCGCTTGCGGATTAAAAAAGGCCAATTCCATCGTGGAAATAATACCCTTAAATTCATCATTTTTACCCGTTACAAAGCACACCAAAGGGAGTTTTTGGCGCGGTAAATTTTTAAGCCGCCCAATGAGCTCCTCCACTTTATTTTCGGTACGCACGGCTACAAAATCGGTCTGCATGGAGAGCCCCACACGGCCCGGGCCAAACCCGCCGGCCGTTTGCAACAGTTGCACAAACGCCGGGGAAAGCACACTTTTCAAACGTTCTTGGTACGGGGTCGCAAATTCTTTCCAAAGTTTAGCGGCCTGAAGTACGTCTAAGTGCGTCAGCACATAGCACGCCTGTTTAAGCGGCAAACGCCGCAAAACCGCCGCGGCCTTGGGTGGGTCCATAGGGTTTAACACCGCCACCAAACTACGCGCTTTAAGCCCCCCCACCAGCAAAAGGACTTCATGCGTAGCCAGCACGGCAAGCGCTTGTGCCGCGGCTTGCGGGGCAGCGGCAATAAATTTTTCGGTCATCATAGCGGCCAAATTGCGCATAGGTTGGTTATTCATACTATTTCTTCTTGCGTTTTAAAATTCGCTTCCCTACTACGTCGGTGGCTTTGTTTTCCAGTTCGCGGAAAGTTTCCTTAAACTCGTTACTTTGTGGAACAAAGCCGTTACTTAAACTTTTGTCGTTAATTACGGTCAAATTCCACCCGCCCGGCACGCGCAGCCACACATAGGTTAAGCCGTCAATTACATAAGTCAAAGTATCATTAAAAGATAAATTATAAATCGTTTTTTTAACCATAATTTTTCCTTGATAAACTTTTCTAAATCATTATAATAAATATAAGGGTTTTTTTACAGGGGGCATTATGCTTTTTAACAAACCGGTGCACGAACTGACGTTTGAAGATGTGGTGGCTTTTTGTAAACGGGGACTGCCCGAAAACAAACAGCTTGACTACAAATATATGTTGCCCAAAAACCACGAGAAATTTGCCAAGACGATTGCGTCTTTCGCCAACGCCATGGGTGGCACCATTATCGTGGGCGTGCAAGATGACAAAAACGATAAACCCTGTCCCCCTTTTGTAGGGATTGCTTATCACGAAAAGGTGCGTAACTCCGTGGAGGACATTATCAAAACGTATATTGACCCCGTGGTATTTGTGGATGTAAACATCTGCTTAAATAAACGCGGGGACCGCATGTTTGTCATTATTGACATTCCGCAGAGCAATTTAACCCCGCACCTGGTGGGCAAATTAAAACGCGCCTATGTGCGTACCGGGCAGTCTTCCCGCCCGGAAATGATTGTCCACCCCGACAAACTCCCTTGGCTCTTAGACCACCGCCAAAAATCCGAGCGTCTGCGCCATATTTTAGTGGATAAAGCCGAAAGCCACTTTGATAACTATTTGAAAACCTGTACCGTATCTGCCGACGGAGAAAGCATCCACACGCTTACCCTCGTGCCCCTGTACCCGCAAGAGCCGCTGACCGATTATAAAAACTTGCCGCACCTGGTGCAGTCCTCTGCCACCCGTGCACCGTACGGCGTAATGGCCAACCCGGATTATCCCCTTAAACCCGTGCAAGACGGCGTAGCCGTTATTTCCAACGCGCGCGGCATTTATAAAATGACGGAATTTAATGCCTACGGCCTGGTGATGCACAAACAGGTAGCCAGCCAGGATGAACTGGTCAACGGGCACGTTTCGCAAACGTTGCACGTGGAAAAACTCTGCCAAAACTGTGTGCTGTTTTTTATAACCGCGCGGAAATTTTTAGAAAAAATTTCGTTTGGAGGCCCTTTGCAATTTAAGTTTAAACTTTCCAATACGCGCGGCAAACGCGCCCTGCTGGCCGGCAAACAATCCACCGTGCTGGAAGATTATCTGCACCTGGAACGCAACTGGTTTTTAACGGACTTGCAAAGTCATTTGCCCGCACTGCTAGAAACGTTACTGCACGAGGCCGCTTGGTCCTTGGGCTTACAAGTACCGCCGGGAACGATCCGCGCACTTATTGAAAAGCAACTAAAGGAAATAAACAAATGAAAAACGGATTTACCTTGCTGGAGTTATTAGTCGTCATCATCATTATTACGGTACTGGTGGCGGTAGCGGTGCCTTCTTATTTTAATGCGGTGGAAAACACACGCATGGTGGAGCTGAAAATTTTGTGGGGGCACCAAAAGCACTGGGCCACCGGCAAACAACTAACCGAGCAAGATATCGCCAACACCAACGAACATTTGCAAAAATACGGGCTTAAGTATTTCACGGGCGAAATTGTCTGCCGGGAAGAAGTACCTGAAGGCCAACCGTGCTACGAAGTGGCCTTTACCCGCACAGCCGGCCCGGCCGAATATCAAATTACCACCGTCAATAACTTCCGCGATTTAGCTTGCGTGCCCGGCAATATATTAGGAACCCGGTTTTGTAAGTCCCGCATGCGGCCAAACGGCGAAACTACCGTGGACAGTAAAACCGCTTATTTAATTCATTAACACGTATGAAACTCCCCAGGCTCCCACCTGGAGTTGAGCGGTATTCAAAAAATCCCCAGTTTTTACACCGGGGATTTTGAGGGAACCTTACAAATAAGCAGGGCAAGTATCGGCCGCATCACCGGTAAAACTATTGGCTCCGTATAGTTCCTTCCACCAGCGGCAAACCTCAGGAACATAAGTTTGAGATGGGTTCATATCTAAAGTTATTTTCCCAGAGGAATCCTTAGATGCGTCCATCGCCTGTCCTGCTAACCAGTCTCCAGCTTGAAAATAGATGTTACATAGTTTAGCGGAGGAACAACTGATGCGCCACCCTCCTAATTTAGTGTCAGCATAAAACCACTCCGCTTCGGAAGTCCATGGAAACGAAATATCCAACTCGGCGGTTTTATCTGTCCCGGTAAAATAAACATCATTATACCCATTTTGCAACACGTAGGCATCTAATGCTTTGAAAATAGTAGATATGTTACCTGCTACTTCCGCTAACCGCGTTTTGCGTACCGCCTTATTATACTGAGGCACCGCTACCGCTGCCAAGATGCCGATAATCAGCACCACTACTAACAATTCAATGAGGGTAAACCCCCGTTTACAACTTATTTTTTTCATTTTGTTTATCTCCTTATAAGTACCGTTCAAACGCGCTAAATCCTTTTATATTGCGTTTTAATACCGGGGCATACGTGCGCACATATCCGGCCTAATAAAATCGTACCAAAAAAAAAAAACAAGACAAGCAAAATTTATTTTAAAATGACTTTGCAATAAATATTCCCCAACCGGGGTATCTATACAAAACAACCCCCCGGGTTCATAAAACCGGGGGATTGATACAAACAGAAACAATTAATTTACAGGGTAACTTGTGCGGTTTTTAAAACTTCCGGCAATTCAATATCCGGTGTTAATTGCAGCAAACGAATCTCTGTCACTAACCATAATTTTTCCGCTTCATGCCACAAATTAACATTTTCTATTTCTGTAGGCAGTTTAGGGTCGCCTGCATTTGGAAAAGCCTCATGCCAATCGGCCAAAGCCTTAACTAAAGCATCTATAGAAGGATGGTTACTAGCGGCACTACGCAACATAACCAGTTGGTTTATAATGGCCGGGTTTACTTTACCAGCCTGCTCTTGAACTAAAATATCCAATACTTTAAAAAAGATTTTATTTCCTTCCGCTGTGTCTAATCCTTTGGCGGTTGTTTTCCATCCGTTTTCCATAGGAGTGAACAATTGCGGGAATTCATTATTATTAAGCTGCATATAATGTTGGATATCCAACACATTGAGCATACTACTAACTTGTGAGTCTAACAAAATTTCTTGTTGCAACACAGGACGTTCACTCAGCAATGCGCCCCGATACCCTTCAAAAGCGGCACTTTTCAGTTTCACAATCTCATCAAGGCGACCAAATTTAGTTTCCAATAAACGGACCTCTTCCGCCGAAAAGGCTTTTAAAGCCTCATTGGCTTGTACCCGTTTAAAAAGCTCAGCACTGGGCATATACATTTGATTGGCTGCCGCAAACTGAGCACGGCGTACCACATTTCCCAACACATCCGCTTGCAACACAGTCACAGGAATTTTTGTAGAAAACACACTAGGCAAACCGCCCGTCATAGCCTCAGTTACATGTTTAGCCATTTTAAGCGGACGTTGGGCATAGGCGGTGGCAGTTAATAGCGCACAAGCACCTAGTACAGCAAAAACTTTCTTATTCATTGTTTTCTCCTTGTAACTAATCTTTCTTATATGATAGCTTTTATGATGGCGGGACCGACAGGGCCAAAGGTCCTATCCCTGTTTAGTCTTTAGACCTATTTGATATTGTTGTAATCTTGACGGAGTTTTTCAAGCAATATTTGTTTTTGCTCGTCGGGCAGGTTCATTTTTTCCACATAGCGTATTTCCAAATCAATCAGTTGGCGGTTTGCTTCATTAAGTGCAGTTATTTTTTTATTCTCACGCTGGGTGATGGATAATTTTTCCTGGTCAATTTGTTTGAGCGTTTGCTCGTAATTTTTCAAAATAGGTTCAAAATCGGCTTTAGCTTCTTCGCCAAAACTCTTTACAATCCCTTCTAAAATTTCCGGTTTTTGGACATTAAAATCCGCTTGTGTTTTCCCCTTTTCATCCGTTGTGGCTACACGGGATACACTTTGAATTTTTCCTTCTTCTTCCCACTTAGCTAAGGTTTTTAAATAATCTTCATTCTTTTTTTGTTCCCACTGACGAAACTCTTGGACTGATTTTCCCCCCTGTACCACCAAATTTTGGATGCCGCTACGCAGGGCTTGGTTATTTTGCGCAAGTTGGTTGAAGTATTCTTCACGCGGTAAATTTTGGGTAGCTAAAGCAAGGTCTTTCTCACGCGTTTGGTCAATGAGTGCCGCAATTTGGGCTTGCTGTTCGGGGTATAACGCACCCAGTTCTTCTTTTTGTTTATTATCTTGGGCTATGCGGTCGGCCACAAATTTATCGTACTGGTTTTTCTCGGCCAGTTTATTCATTTCTTTTTGGTATTTCTTGGAAATTTCTTTTACTTTTTGTTCTTTCTGTTCCGGCGTGGCGTTAGGCATATGAAGAGCCCCGGCTAACTCCTGCGCGTAATTATCCATTAAACTTCCGGCTTGGACGGCGGCACGGCTGCCAAAGGCCGAGCCGAAACTTTTGACAATCTCGTTTTTCTGCACCGCCACCGCACTCGCCACCGGGGCATACGGCCCCGCAAAGCCGGATGCTTTTTCCTGCGGCGTATTATTTGGAGCGGCATATTTTTCAATATTTTGCTCGCGCTTACTTTTGGGGGTTAAGGCCTGTAATACAGCGCGGTCAATAGCGGCCGATAATTTTGCCCATTTAGCGTCCATTTGTTCTTTTTCTTTGCGGTTGGGGCGCAAATATGGGGCCAGCATTTGGGCCCGTTCCTGTTGCATACGGTCTTGCGCGGACGAGTTAAAATTCACTTGCGGCCCTGCCGTACCCGGCGTATAAGTTGTATTTGGCTGAGCCGTGTAAGATACCGGCTGTTTATTATTATCTTGCGTATAAAAATTAGTATCTACATAACGCTTGGGAGTGTGGGCAGAAGTGCGACCGGGATAATTTTGCTTGCGCGACGCCCGGTGATGCGGATAAGCGGCCCACTGATTAGGTGGTGCCGCAACAGGATGAGCGGGTTGTTGTACCGTAGAAACACTTTCTTGTTGCGCAGGCGTAGCTAAAAATTCATCTAATAATTCCTGCTGTTGCCGTGTTTGAGCAGGCAAAATTTCACCGGTTTGCGCCTGTACAGCCACCGACAAAACTGGTGCACGCCCCCCATTCCCCGGCTCATACGCCAGCACACGCCACAGCGCCGCCACCACCGCCAACGCGCCCAAAATACCAAGTATAATTTTTAAACCGGTTTTGTCTTCATTCATACTTATAGTATAGCCAAAAAATACACCGTCTGCCAGGGCCAAAAGCCCTATTTTATCCTGGGCCCTAAAAAACCCCGCCGAAGCGGGGTTTTAACTAGTTTTCTTTAATAAGAGTAATCCCTAAATCAATGAGTTGCTGTTCATCTACCACGTTGGGGGACTCCGTTAGCGGGCACACCGCTTGCGCCGTTTTGGGAAAAGCAATCACTTCGCGGATGGATTCTTCCCCGGCTAGGAGCGCGGTAATGCGGTCCAGCCCCAGGCCAATGCCGCCGTGTGGCGGCGCGCCGGCTTCCAACGCGTTTAACAGCATGCCAAAGCGCCGGGCGGCTTCTTCTTTAGAATGTTTCATGAGAGCCAAAATGCGTTCTTGCACATCGCGGCGGCAGTTGCGTACCGAGCCCGAGGCCAGCTCGTTGCCGTTTAGCACGAGGTCAAACTGGTACGAACGCACACTCCCCGGGTCCTTTTCCAAATTCGGCAAATCTTCTTCCACCGGGGCCGTAAACGGGTTGTGCGCTGCGTCCCAGCGGTCTTCTTCGGGGATATATTCCAAGAGCGGGAAGTTGGTAATCCACGCAAACGCCCAATCACACTGTTTAGGCAGTTCTTTGACAAGTTCTTTGCGTAGCGCGCCCATAAAGGTTTGCGCCGTGCGCTTACTTACATCACTGCCGATAAAAATGGCATCCCCGTCCTGTGCGCCGACTAAATCTTTAACAGCTTTTAATTCGTCCGCGGTAAAAAATTTAGCAGAGGGCCCTTCCACATTGCCGTCCTTTACTTTGAGCCACACCAGGCCCTTGGCTCCGTTCTTTTTGACTAGTTCCGTAAGCTTATCCATTTGCCCGCGGGAATAAGCCGCGCCTTTTTCGCCGCGCAAGGCATAAATGGCACCTTTGGCGGCTAGCACGTCGGCAAACACTTTAAAACCCGTATGGGCAAACACGTCAGCCGCGTTTTTCATTTCCAAGCTATAGCGCAAATCGGGCTTGTCGGAGCCGTATTTTTCCATGGCCTGGTCAAACGGCAATTTAATAAACGGCGTTTTGATTTCTTTTCCGGCCGTTTTGAAAATCTCTTGCATGAGCCCTTCTACAATATGGTGGATATCGTCAATGGTTACAAATGACATTTCCATATCAATCTGTGTATGTTCGGGCTGGCGGTCGGCGCGCAAATCCTCATCTCTAAAACACCGCGCCAATTGGAAATAGCGGTCTATGCCGCTAGCCATTAAGGTTTGTTTGAACATCTGCGGGCTTTGCGGCAAGGCGTAAAACTGCCCGTGGTGCACGCGCGAAGGCACCAAATAATCGCGCGCACCTTCGGGTGTGGAGCGCGTTAAAACCGGGGTTTCCACTTCAATAAACCCTTGCCCATCCAAATAGCGCCGCGCGGCTTGGGCAATGCGGTGGCGCAAATATAAGTTGGCAAACATTTTCGGGTTGCGCAAATCCAAATAGCGGTATTTCAAACGGATTTCTTCACTGGCCCCGCGGGACTGATCCACGTCAAACGGCAGCGGCACGCAGGTATTTAATACCTTAAATTCTTCGGCCACCAATTCAATTTCGCCGGTTTTCATATTCTTGTTGACAGCGCCTTCAATGCGGCGCTGCACGGTACCGGTTACTTCCACCACATATTCGTTACGCACGGCGGAAGCTTCTTTAAAAAAAGGTTTATTCGGCTCTACCACCACTTGGCATTCGCCGGCGCGGTCGCGCAAGTTGATAAACAGTACCCCCCCGTGGTTGCGGTAGGAGTTCACCCACCCGCATAAAGTTTGTTTGGTCCCCAACAGGGCCGCGGTAATATCGCCGCAATAATTCGTTCGTTTCATAAGACTTTTTTTACCTCATCTACCAGTTCGCCCAGCGGAATTTGTTTTTGTTCGCCGGATGTTAAATCTTTGAGTGTAGCCACTTGTTTAGCCAGCTCGTCACCGCCTAAAATAAGCGCATAGGCGGCGCCGCAACGGTCGGCCTGTTTCATTTGGCCTTTGATGTTTTTATCAAACAGCCCCCCCTCGGTGCGAATGCCCGTCGCGCGCAGTTGTTGCATGATATTAAAAGCGGTTTGATTGCACGGTTTTTCTAAGGATACCACACATACGCTTTTGTGCTTTTGCACAGGTTGATCGCCACGGGCTAAAATCACGCGTTCCGCGCCCATAGCCCACCCGATAGCCGGGGTAGCCGGGCCGCCCATATTTTTGACAAGTGTATCATAACGCCCGCCGGCGGCAATGGCGTTTTGGGATACGTCCCCCGCTTGAAATTCAAACACCGTGCGCGAATAATAATCCAGCCCGCGCACAAGCATCGGGTCCACCACAAAATCAATTTTGCCTTTTAAGAGGGATTGCACCGTGTCAAAATGTTCTTGGCACTCCGGGCACAGTTGCATCGTCGGCACGCGGCCCGCAAAACGGGCGCCGTCAATTTTACAATCCAACACACGCAAGGGATTTTTTTCCAAACGCGTTTGGCAATTTTCACAAAGCGTATCTTTTTCTTTGGACAAAAAATCAATGAGTGCCTGACGGTAAAGCGGGCGGCATTTGTCACACCCTAAACTATTGATTTTGACAACGTAGTTTTTGGCCCCAAACTTGGCTACAATATCTTTAAGCATCAAAATCACTTCGGCATCCGCCGCCGGGGCCGAGTTGCCGATATATTCGGCACCGATTTGTTCAAACTCGCGGTAGCGGCCGGCTTGAGGGCGCTCCGCCCGGAACATATTGCCAATATAATAGAGCTTTTGCACAGGTGCTTGTTGCACAAAATTATTTTCCAAATACGCACGCACCACGCCGGGGGTCCCCTCGGGACGGATAGCCAGCTGGCGGTGGCCGGCATCTTCAAAAGCGTACATTTCTTTTTGGACGATATCGGTAGTTTCGCCGGTGGATTTTACAAAGAGCTCTTTGAGTTCCACGGTCGGCAGGCGCAGTTCGCCAAAGCCGTAGGTGGAAAACACGCCGCGTGCACAGTTTTCCAGTTCCGTAAATTGGTTAGATTGGGGCTCAAAAATATCGCGGAACCCCCGTACTAGTTTTGCCATAAGTAACTATATTTTAGCATTTTTAGAAGGATAATAAGCATCTCCCCGCGAAGCGGGGGGTTTTTCACAGTACGGGTAAAACCCTTGCCTACTAGCCTAGGGCTAAAAGCCCTTCTTAACACACACAAAAATTCCCCGGCTTTTTCAGGCCGGGGATTTTAGCAATATCCTTCGCTTTTTTAATTTTTTATAAACACGAAGCACCTATGAGTGTGGTCTTGACGTGTGTTCTCATAAATATTAATTCACATTCTTGCCCCGTTTCATAACTACCGCCGGGGGGACCTCCCCAGTCAAACATAGCTCCTCCGTACATATCTACCATGTTGTAGGCGGTATCTTTGTCCACACCAACTCTGAATGAGCGCACATCAAATTCATCATCAGACCCTGACATCATTCCCCCTTCGCCGCCGGTATCAACGTCCGAGATAGTAAAATTTATTTTAAAACGACTTCTCAAAAACAAAACCACTATTTGCTATACTTTTATATATGAAATACTTATGGCTGTTCATACTATTAGCAAGCACCTGCGCATATGGGGCAGAGCAAAAACCCTATAAGCCCCGTACCGTGCGCGCCCAAGCGCAGTATTTGACCACCGACGCCCTTAAAGTAACCGACACTTGCCCCGGCGCCGATATATTAAACCCTTTTACCTGCACCAAAGACCAGCCCGCCGGGTTTAGCTGTTTTGACGTGTACCGTGTGCAGGGGGACCCCATGGATAAAGACCGCTACACCTTGCTCGACGAAACCGTTACAACCGAAGACACTACCGCTGAGCCCAAGTGCAATTTTACCGGTTCTTTGACGTGTGACAATTTTTTGCAAGCCTTAAAATATAATTTGGATTTTTCATGGTTTATTGCCAACTTTCCGTCCTCGTCGTTCCCGGAGTGTGGCAAAACCTACACGTGCACGCGCATTGTGTGCTTTCAACCCTTAGCAGACACTTCGTACGGGGCCCCGCAAGCAAAAAAACTCTCGTGCGTGTTTAAAAAGAATCAAATTTACTTTTTAGGCGCACAAATCACGTGTGAAGCTAAAAATGCCCCCATCAAAAAGTAATCAGGCAAGTTTTGTATAATAGGATATATGCTTTTTATCCATTTTAAAACCTTGTTCTCTTTTAAATTTTATCACCGCCTGGCCACACTAACGCCCAAATACGCCGTAGGTTTTGCCGCATATTTGTTTGTGGCGTCTGTACTGGTGGTATTCTTTTTTACGGGCTCGGTGCTAAATAAATATTTGCCTGCTTTTTTAAAGAATTTCCCGCAAGTAACGTTTGAAAAAGGCGTATTAACCGCCCCGCAAACCCCGGTTTCGGCCCTCATCCCGGGCACGGATTTTAAAATAGTATTTGACACCGGGGCCACCATGCCCCCCACCGCCGAAGATTTAATCAAAGACAACACCGTTGCCTGGGTGCATAAAAATGGCCTTTATATCCCGTCCGGGGACACGCTCCAACGCCAGGAAATCCCCAACACGTTTAATTTTGTTTCCTCGCAAGAACAATTACAAAAGTACCGCCCCACACTTTCGGCTTCTTTACGCGCGGCACTGTTTATTACATCTTTATTATTTTTGGGGCTTTTACTACTTTATGAATTTGGCCTGGCATTGTGCGGTCTGCTCATTTTCAATTTACTTCGCGGCGGCGTTTATCCCAAAACTACGCTGTTAAAATTGGCGGCATTCTTACTGGGGCCGCTAACCACTTTGTTTTGGCTGCGCCTATGGATTAACATTCCGCTTTTTACGCTGGCGCAAACAATTCTGTGCATTATTTACGTGCAACAAATTTTCAACACCCAAGCCGAGGTTTTAAAATGAAAATTAAACTCATCCGCTCTTTTTGCGCCGCCCACCGTTTGCCGCATTATGACGGCCCTTGCCACGATTTGCACGGCCACACATGGAAAGCCGTTTTTGTGTTGGAAGGCCCCATGCAACCAGACGGCATGGTGTGCGATTTTAAAGCAGTTAAAAAACTGCTGGACGAACACCTGCCCGACCACCGCTTTTTAAACGATCTTTTGGAAAACCCCACCGCGGAAAATTTAGCCCAGTATCTTTTTGACAAAATTGCCCCCGTGCTCGCCCAAAAAGGGCTCACCCTAAAAACACTGGAAATTTGGGAGAGTGACCATGCCGCCGCTATCCTGGAACGTTAGCGAAATTTTTTACTCCGTCCAAGGCGAGGGTCGCCACAGCGGTATGCCCGCTGTATTTTTGCGCCTTGCCGGTTGCAGCATGGGGTGCGATTTTTGCGACACCAAATACGCCTTTGCCCCCGGTACCCAAATGAACAGTTTGCAAATTCTAGTGGAACTGGCCAAATATCCGTGTAAAACTGTAGTGGTCACGGGCGGTGAGCCTGCCGAGCAGGATTTGCCGGGCCTGATTAACGCCTTAAAATCGGCGGGGCATATTGTGCACATTGAAACCAACGGCGCGCACGATTGTGACGTTTCCAAAGCCGATTTTATCTGCGTTTCCCCTAAAAAAACCGTGAACGAAAATATGCTCAAAAAAGCCGACGTGATTAAACTCGTTATCGGCCCCCAAACCACTTTACAAGACGTGGAAAAATACTATACTTACGAAAACGACAAAACCACGCTCTATCTTCAACCGCTAGACAACTTACAGGAGAATATTGACCTATGCGTAAAACTGGTAAAACAACATCCGTCCGCGCGCCTAAGCGTGCAACTGCACAAGTTAATAAACGTAAAATAACCAAGCAAGAAGCCCTTTCCCACTTGCGCGATTTACTGGCCTATATTGGCGACGACCCCGCGCGCGAAGGTTTATTGGAAACTCCGCGGCGCATTGTTAAAAGTTGGGATAAACTTTTTGGCGGCTACAAACAAAAACCGCAAGACGTGCTTAAAACATTTGTAGAAGGCTCGTGCGAAGAAATGGTGGTGCTCAAAGATATTGAGTTTTACTCCACGTGCGAACACCACTTACAGCCCTTCTTCGGCACCATTAGCATTGGCTACTTGCCCAACGGACGCGTGCTGGGCATTTCCAAATTGGCGCGGTTGGTGGAAGTGTTTGCGCGCCGCTTGCAAATTCAAGAAAAACTCGTCGCGCAAATTGCCGACAGTTTAATGCAAACCCTGCACCCGCACGGCGTCATGGTGGTGTGCAGAGCCAAGCACATGTGCATCAGCTCGCGCGGGATTGAAAAGCACAATGCGGTCATGGTAACGAGCGCGATTCGCGGTGCGTTTAACAAGTTAGAAGTACGCAGTGAATTTTTAGAAATGATTAAATAGCGTACACACAGCAAAAGCCCCGCCTGTAAATTGCGGGGCTTTTGTGTATTTACCCAATTATTTAGTATAGCCTTCGTAGTAATAGGATTGGTCAATCCCTTTAAAAATAACTTCGTGGTCCTCGGTTTTATCCGTCAAATTCGGCTCCAGTAACGCGCGCAACTCCAAATCATTTACCGGGCTACGCTCCATGGCTTGTAAATAAAGGTCCTTATCTACCGCTTGCCAATTTACCACTTTACCCAAGTTTTGTTTCAAAATCAAATCCAGCCAAATCCGCGTTGCACGGCCGTTGCCTTCCATAAACGGGTGCGCAATATTCATTTCCACATACTTGGCAATAATGTGCGCAAACGTGTCTTGCGGCATCTTATCAACCGCTTGCAGGACCTCTTTTAAATAAATACTATTGGCAAAACGGAACCCGCCCTTGGAGATATTTTTTGTGCGGATTTGCCCGGCAAACGGATATAACCCCTCAAACAAATATGCGTGAATCTGCTGTAGGCCGCGCGTGGTGCCTACTTCTATTTTTTTAATATCGCCCGATTCATACAGCCGGCGTGCACTAGCCAAGCTGAGCGCATCTATTTGTTGTTGCTCCATATATTTTTATTGTATCATAAATGTGGAGTTGTTGTATGGCAAACTAAACATGCGCAACGAATTTTTAGAAATGATTAAATAAACATATATCTACTAGGAGGGAGCTGAAAGATGATTAAAAAATTATGTGTTTTGGGAGTGGCTTTACTTATAAGTACCGCCGCTAATGCTCAAAAAAACCTAATTAAAAGTTTTGCAGAGACCTTTTCTTCTAAAGTAAAGGTGTGGACTCAACGGCAAATTGCACCTACTACTTTAGGAACTCAATTAGAAAGGCAACTCTCCCGACCAATTACTGACTATCATCCCATATTTGGATATTCTGCCAGATTGAAAGAATCTGGGTCAGCTTTAACACCCGTTTCTCTAGTGCAAGTAGAACCAATTTTAAATAAAAAACACACAAAACATGTTTTTAAGATGTACAATACGCTAAACCTACCTCAAACAACCGAAATGATATTTTTGTGGCGGTTGGCCAATCCAAATAAAAGTGCATCATGGCATCTTTGTAATCGCGAAGTATCTGACCAATTGAACACGTTTGAAAGCTATAGCCACGAACTACAAAATTTACCGAATAGACGCTTTTTACTAAAATTGATGGATTCGGGTTTTCTTCCACACAGTTACACAGAACTTGCAAAAATTACAGAAAGGTATCCAAAGCACATTGAGTTAGATAAATATGGTTTCCCTATGCCAACGGAAGATATAAATTTGGCCAAAGAGTTAGATTTGTATTTAATGCTTTCTAACCCTGCACAAATGGGCCAGTATAACAACATGGGGCCATACACTCCGTTCGTACTGACAAAAGAAGAACATGAAGCCGCTAATAAACTCTTGGCATTACGATACACAAGCGAAGAATTGCCCCCAAACCCAACTCCACGCGATTTATTGGAACTGGCATATAACCAATTGCATTCACATACAGTTCCCTATACGAGAATAGGACAAAAGGGAAAAAATGTAAGCCGTAACTATAAAGCATATCCTAATTATAGAAAAACAGCTCTTTACCGGGCTATTAAGAAAACACGTCAAAATATACACACCACAACTTTTCCTGCCAAATATTATGACATTGACGAAGAGATTAGAGATTTATATATACTTCATCTTGTTATTTTGGATGCGGTAATGGGCGGAGTGGACCCGAATAACTTGAAGGAAGTAGATAAAGTTTTAACAGCTTTTGAGAAGCTGCTGACCCGTGTTCCGTATGATGAGCAACATAGCCGCCATTTGAAACTTTTACAAGCAAATTTAAGAATTGTTTTAAAGGGAAACAGCCTTTTTGATTTTAACGCTAACTTTAAGTTAGCCCCAACCAATTCGCATTTTGAATCAACGGTAGCATATAAAGCCTGGCGTTTATTAGAGAATACCCATATTTTCTCTCCGGATGATTACCGATTTAGTCTCAAGACACCCTCCCATTGGGAGTGATAATTTTAAAGAGACCTATAAATATGTCTCTTTTTTAGTTGTATCAATAAGTGGCATACGTAGTGGCCCGATTCCCTGCAAAAGAATCGGGCCCTGTTTTCGGTTGGCATATTTTCTCATACCAACTGCGTGTTTTTAGGATCTGCAGTTGCTTTCGCAAAATTTGAGTGCTACAATAACTATATGAACACAGCGCTTATGGGCATTGTAAATGCCACGCCCGATTCTTTTTACGACGGTAACCCGCAAAATAATTTGACCGCCCTTCTTAAAAAATGCGCCGATTATTTGCAAGACGGTGCCGACATCTTAGACATTGGCGGCGAATCCACCCGCGCCGGTGCCCCCCTCGTATCCGCCGAGGAAGAATTGGCGCGCGTGCTCCCTTTAATTAAAGCCGTGCACGCTAAATGGCCTAAAACTCCGCTTTCGTTAGATACCGTTAAAATCCCGGTAGCCGCCGAGGGCCTGGCCCATGGCGTGCGTATTATTAACGACGTCAGCGGCACGCCGGACCCGGAAATGTTTAAGCTCGTTAAAAAACACAACGCGCAAATTGTCATCACGCACAGCCGCGGCACGCCGCAAACCATGCAAACGCTTACCCAGTATGCAGATTTACTGGGCGAAATCAAAGATTTCCTCACGCAAAAAATTGCGCAAGCCCAAAGCTGCGGTCTTGCCAAAGAACAACTCATCATTGACGTCGGTTTCGGTTTTGCCAAAACGCGCGAACAAAACTACGCGCTCTTAAAACACCTCGCCGATTTCAAAACTTTAGGGGTGCGCCTGCTCGTTGGGCTTTCGCGCAAAACATTTTTGGCGCAAAAGCGCGAACTCCCCCCCAAACGCAAAGCGCAAACCTTAGCCGCGCATTTGGTGGCCTTGCAAAACGGGGCCGACATTTTGCGCGTGCACGACGTGCGCGACACGAAAAAAATTCTGGATTTTTACACCGAACTGGAGAACACAAAATGACCCAAGTTTACTTAACCCAATGCGGAAGTTTCACTGCCACCCACGGGCACGGCGGCACGTTAAACGAAGCCCCACACCCGCACACGTTTACGTATGAAGTCACGTTCCACGGCCCGCTAAACGACGAGGGATATTTGCTTGATTTCCGCACCGTGCAAGATGCGCTCACGCGCAAAATTAACACCGCTTTAGAAGGCGCCAACTTAAACGAACTTTTTGAAAACCCGACGACTGAAATCTTGGCCGTTTGGATTTTCAACACCGTCAAAGAACAATTCCCGCAACTATGTAGCGTAAAACTGGCCGAAGAAAAAGACCGCTGGATTACCTACGAGGGAGAAGACTAAATGCCGCAAGCCATTTTAGCCCTGGGCAGTAACCTAGGCAACCCCAAAGAAAATTTGGACCGCGCCGTAGCCGCCTTAAAAACCATCGGCACCGTGCAAGAAGTGGCCCCGTATATTGTGTCCAAGCCCGAAGGCTATTCCCAGCAAGCTGATTTTGTAAACACCGTGCTTGTTATGCAAACCCAGCTAGAACCTATGCCGCTCCTTCGCGCCTTAAAAAAACTGGAAACAGACCTGGGGCGCACGCCCACCTTCCCCAACGGGCCGCGCATCATTGACCTGGATATTTTATTTTATGAGGATAAAGTTGTGTTTGAAGAGGCGAATGACTACTCCCTGTTTATCCCCCATCCGCGCCTGCACGAGCGCGAATTTGTACTAAAACCGCTCTCATATATTCGGCCCGATTTTGTGCACCCTCAGCTTAAGGAACCCATCTACCGGCTTTACCGCAAACTAATTAAAAAAAAGGGTTTACCAACGTGCCATATTTTGTAGAATAATAAAGAAGACGTATATTTTAATAAGGAGAACACACATGAAAAAAGTAATGTTCGTTTTGGCAGCTGCGTTGTTTGTAGGCGCCTGCCATTGCCAAAAATGCAACAAACAAGCTTGCATGCCCAAGCCTGAACCTGTCGTAGAAGCACCGGCCCCGGCTCCTGCCCCGGCCCCCAAAGTAGAAGATGATGCCGCTGTGGCCGAAGTAGCCAACGTCAAACAAAATGATGCCGGCTTAGCGGTTTTGTCTTTCAAAGAACCGATCAACTTCAAATACAACAGCGACGAACTGGATGCTGCCTCGCTCGCTACCATTGATAAAACGGCCGATATTTTGAAAAAATATCCCAATGCTCACGTGCGCGTAGCCGGTTATACCGACTCGCTCGGCAATCCCAACTATAATATTGACTTGTCCGAACGCCGTGCCCATGCCGTAGCCGAACGCTTAGTAAAAGACGGTGTTGCGGCTGAAAATGTGTCTTACATTGGTTTTGGCGCTGCCAACCCGGTTGCCAGCAACAAAACCGCTGAAGGCCGCTATCAAAACCGCCGCGTGGAATTGGAAATTACCAACAAATAGGTTGTTTGGTAATTTCAACCGCGTTGTTTAAAGGTTTTAAAGGGTCCCGTGAGGGGCCCTTTTTAAACAACAAGTGAAGGAAATTACCAATAAATAGGTATTCTATATTGCAAAAACTCCCCGCCGGGGATTTTTTTATAGCTAGCAATATATTCTTAATGTTTCCAACCGTATTTCTGTTTCAACCAAAAATAATGGTTTAGGCGAGTCCATAACCAATCGGGCCTAGAAACACGATTCTCATATACATCAATCATGCCGTCCACTCCGTCAGTAAAAAATGCTTGCCCCCCTTGTTCTGCATCAAACCCGGAAATAGTAATAATACTTCCTTCATACCCACGCGCCCGTAATTGGCGGGTTAAATAACGTCCGCCTCCGTTCTTCATTAGCACATCCGTTAAAATTAAATCATACTGTCCGTAGGGAACCTGACTTAAAAAATATTCCGGGTCTTTATAGTAATCTATTTCCCATTGGGTAAGATTTTCACGTTTATGCATTTTTTCTATATCGGATATCACTCTTTTATCATCCTGTAAAACCGCCACACGTAATCGTTTCGGTAATTTTCCGCTCCTACTAAACCACGTAGATAGTTTTGGCAACAAAATTGAAAAAATCTTTTCCCATACAGGGCAATTGCCGGCTAAAGCAAATTCTTTACAATTGTAGGTATGTCCGTCATGTCGAAGTATCGGTTGCTCAGTTTCGCTATTCACTTCAAAATAAGCCCCTGTACTTAACATCATGTAAAAACCTTGAGCATTGTTCAAGTATAAAGTAGCCTCTTTTAATACTTGATTATCTCCTAAACTGATGGTTGCCTTCTGCACAAGCCCTTGTGCTCGAGTAATTTCTGCTAATATTTGGGCAATTTGCTGCGTACTGACCTGTTCTGCTTCCGGGGTTGCTAAATAATAAATGTGTTTGTCTATATAGGAAGAAAGTGTCTGCACAGCTTTCATCGCTTGCTGATATTGCGTTAAAACTTGTTTCCATTGTTGTGGACTCAATTCAGTTAAGTTACCAAAAGACTCTACGTTCGCCTCCACATCTTTGTGGAAAATTCCTTGTTTAAGAGGAATCGTCCATCGGGAAGAACGAAACAACAACGGACGCATCTGTAAGGCTACCCGGCGTTGTTGGTTAAAAGACAATGCGGGGGTTACACTTTGCCTAGCCACCGCCGCACGGCGCAAAATGGTTTCCGATATTGTCGAGGGCACTTGCACCGTGCGAGAAGCTCCCCCCAGTTCCTTCAATGTTTTCTTTGAAAATTTTTGTCCATACACATTGGGAAAAATTCCCAATACAATGAGCAAAACACTTATTATTTTCTTCTGCATATTTTAAGAATACTTTTTTCCTCCTCAGCAAACAAGGGCCTTAAGGCCTAAATAACCGCAGGCCTTTTGGACCTATACTATGTAGTTACAACCCTAAAATGCTATAATAAAAGAAATCTCAACTATAAGGAAACGAACTATGGAAGCAATATCGGCTTTACTTACCAAAACCAAATCCGAAATGACCGACCACGTCGCCCGCTTGGAGCGCGACTTGGCCACCATCCGCACCGGCCGCGCCAGCGCCGGCCTCTTGGAAAATGTACGCGTAGATTATTACGGCACCCCCACTCCCATTAAACAAATGGCCATGATTAACGTCCTAGACGCTAAAACGCTCGAAATCCAGCCGTGGGATATTTCCGCCTTAAACGATATTGACAAAGCCTTACAAAAGGCCGACCTCGGCGCCAGCCCCGTTAACAACGGCAAAGTCATCCGCATTACCTTGCCGTCTATGACCGAGGAACGCCGCGTACAACTGGCTAAAAACATTTCCAAAATGAGCGAAGACTTTAAAGTGGCTGTGCGCAACTCCCGCCGCGACGTGTTGGAAAAACTCAAAAAAGCCCAAAAAGCGGCCGAAATTACCGAAGATGATTTGAAACGCTATGAAACCGACGTGCAAAAAACCACGGATGCTTTTATCGCGAAAATTGACCAAATTATTAAGGCCAAAGAAGAAGAAATCATGAAAATCTAGGTGGACTTAATACACTACGTAAAGCTCTGCTTAACGGCAGAGCTTTTTTGGTTGTACTAAAAACATATTTTTGCTATAATGTATATGTTCAATTTAGTTGCACGTGTGCCAAGATAGCTCAGCTGGTAGAGCAGCCGCTTCGTAAGCGGCAGGTCCGGGGTTCGATCCCCCGTCTTGGCTCTTTTTTATGCCTATTTTTCCCGCAAACTTTGTCCTCGCTCCCTTGAATACCTCCGCGCTACCGCGCGCGTGCCGCCAGTATTCAGCGGTCGCTGTGTTCGCGTTTGCGAAAAAAATAGTTTTAAAAAAGTTCCCTCCTACGAAAAGCAAAAACCGCGAGCCCGGTCTGCAGAAAAACTCCGTCAGGACTTTTACCGAAAGGGAAGGTCCCGTCTTGGCTCTTTTTTATGCCTATTTTTCCCGCAAACTTTGTCCTTGTAAAAATTCCCAGTTGATTTTCACTCGTTTTTTGCTATACTTATAGTAACGCAACTTGCGCTTAAATAGGAGAAAATTATGAATGATAACAGCATAAAGGGAATGAAAGAGGCCCTGAATCAAAACTCTTTTAGGACTTCGTTTCGCTCCGGTTTTACCTTAATTGAATTATTAGTAGTAGTGCTGATTATAGGCATTTTATCCGCTATTGCCTTACCACAATATCAAACAGCGGTAGAGCGATCTCGTGCTACCGAGGCGCTTACTCAGATGGCTGCGATTAGCGATGCCATGCAGCGCTATCATGCCCAACACGAGGCCTGGCCACCCAATAATGCCTTTAATAAATTAGACGTTGATATTCCCACTTTTACATCGGGGGGAGAAACGCTTCATGGTGGCAAAAATTTTTCCATTGGATTTGGAAGTGACTCGAGTACTGTTTATGCACAGATTTCAGCTTCACGCAGAAGAGCCAAACATTCTTACACATTAATTACAAATCTTACTGCAAAAAGCGACGGAACCTATTCAGCAGTACGGTCTTGTTCTTTTAACTCAGAGGACACGGAAGCCGAAGGATATTGCAATGCCATCACCGGTGGTAACAACAGCGATTTCTAGTTACCCTTTTAGTGATTCTATCCCCCGGTAAATACCGGGGGATTTTTATTTGCACGCTTTTTCGTCTTTACAAATACAGTAATGAATTAAAAGCGCCCGGGCATTTTGATCATTTACGCCCTCGTCGCCATAGTCAAAGGGCACTACGCACGCACTGGCGTTACTTGCGTTGAAGTTCGCACAACCTGCGCCTAGCGTCAGTAGCAGACCTAGCATACACATTATCCGTAATTTGTTGCGCATGTTCTTGTTCCCTTGCCTGTTTTTTAAGTTCCGCCTTGAGGGCTTCTAACTGCGCCGCCTTGCTACCATTTTTACTAGCCAAGGCAATCACAGCTACAAACAAAGCCCCCAAAGCAAACAACGCAATAAAATGCCACCCCATTATTTCACCATGGACCCGTCCGGGTTGAATAAAGACAACGCCGCCAGTACCTTAATCACTTTGGCCAGCACTACATCATCTTTTGGGGTGGGCGTAAGTTTCACGATAAGTGACGCTACCGTCACTATCCCCCCGATAATCGCTAAAATATCTTTTCCGTTTGTTTGTATCCAATTCATCATAATTACTCCTTTGATTTGATTTCAAAATGGGGGTAGTCTTTGAGTGTCTTCCAGTTTCCCCCCCACACAAATTCGCTGGTAATTTCGCCACGTTCTTTTAAGAGCAAAGCCACCGCAAAGAAAGCGGCCGCCAGCTCCTTAAAGCGCTGCGTATCGCTCCAATCTACTGGATAGGGCACCATATCCACCGCCAAGCTAGGCAGTTTATTATGGGCAGAATTTGGGAAGCACACCTTACTGTTGCCCTGTTTGTAGGCGGCGTCCTGGTCTTGCTTACCACGGTGTCCGCACGTTACGGAAAAGTCAAAGGTTTTAATAACTTGCCCGCACACTTTGCGGATGTCTTTATGGCACGTGGCTAAGCGTTGGGCACTTGCCCGGCTCAGTTTTGGCATTATTTTCCTCCTTGGTTTAAATGGTTTTCGATTTTCACTTCCAGCACCCGCGTGCGTTCTTGCAGGTTGTTGTATTTATCCTGTTTCTTTTCCAGCCGCGCAATATCTTTTTGGATAGCTTCCAATTTCGCCCACACTATGCCGCACGCAAACACCACAGCGCCTATCTTCCAAAGCATTTCAAGGTCAAGTGTCATACTGTTTTCTCCCATACTTGCACACCGTTTACCACCATTTTTTTCGTTTCCTGCGGTTGCCAATACCACAGTTTACCGTTGACTTTGATATAGGTTTCATTAAGGTCTATGGAGCCCTTAAATGGGTTAAGGAAACTAGCCCCACAACCATAATTGACAACGTGTGCAGCTCCGTATAATGCACCTAGATTGGCACTGATTATGTTAGACCAATCGCCGGTTGTTTTTAAATCAGCCGTCAAGTCGTATGTGTTTTTGTTATAACGTACACGTATATAGTAAGTAGTATTTGCAGAAACTACAGGGCCCGAAGGGACTGATGTATTCCAATTTGACCCGTCGGTTGATACCAGTATTCGTATATAACTATTATTTATATATAAATGGATACCCCCTGTATCGGGTGTTCCCCCTCCTAATTGATTGCACAGATATTGTGCCCCCGTTATGTCAGCTCCGGTGGTAAATTTAGTAACAAATTCTAAATCCTCGTCATAAACGGCGTGGGTGGATATTCCTTGTGTAGTTGTAATGTAATCCGTATTACCAAATCCGCTGGCTACCCCATTTGTAATCGTAGGGCTCCCTACTTTCGTATAGCCCACAGGGCCCTTTATTTGGTGTTTCTTTACCTCCACGGGACAGACACCAAACCACGGCTGTCCATTTACTTTGATGTAGGTTTCGTTGAGGTCTATGCTTCCTTTGAATGGCCTACCATATGACCAACCTTCATATCCAAAAGTAAAGTGGTATGCATTTCCATTATTAAGCAGAATATTACTTTGATAAGTTTGCGTTTCACTTAACACATTTCCTGTGTATATTTTTAGAGTATATACACCATTTGACCTAGAACAATTTACAGTATATTTCTTTCCTGTTTGAAAAATAGTGTCTGCTATAGGAAGTTCCACACCAGGAGCCAAACTCCAGTTAATCTTTGTCCCGTTATAAGAGAACGAAAGTCCATTATTGCGATTGCTGAAAACAAAATTATTAGACATTTCATTTATTGTAAAAGAGATATTACATTCGTAATCTCCTCCACTATCTACAAACGTACTATTTGTTTTTAGATAATCACTACTACTAAACCCGCTAACCACCCCCTCCACGATAGTGGGTGAGCCCACTACCGTGTAATTTACTGTACCTTTCAATTTATGTTGCAACGTCATACGCACCCCCTATAAATCTTCCGTAATAACAATCCAGGTACCGGTGGTTGCGTCAAAACTTTGTTTGATGCCGCCTACGCGCACAGCCGTTGCATAGGCAAGTTGTCCGTCGGCCACTTTGCCGTTTGCATCCAGCGACGCCACGCCCCCCGCCGCCGCCTTTTGCGCAAGCGGTACATAGGTACTTTGCGCGGCACTTTGTGCCAAATACGTATTTTGTGCCTCGGTTTTAGTAAGCAAGGAATCGGGGTCCAAATTTGTGCTAAAGGCACCGACGGCTTTCCACCCATTTTGCCAGACGTATAAGACCACAATGGGATAATTATCTAAGTCTGTTTCTTCTTGCGGTACGGCGTAAATATATTTACTGCTTCCACTGACAGGCAAGGAGGTTACAAATTCCAAAAAACTCAATTGGCTGATTTGCTCGGCCAACGCATTATCGGCCGCTAAACGCAGTGCGGCTTCGGCGGAAATAGCGGCTTGCAAATCATTGTCTGCCCCTTGGCGCGCGGTCGTTTCGGCCGATAATGCTGCCGTGTGCGTACTGTCACTTAAACTCACCGTTCCGGCTAACGTTTGGATACTTTGTTGCAAGGTTACATCTGCTTGCATACGGGCCGTTGTTTCTTCACTCATACTTTGGAGCAAGGTTGTTTTCACGGCTTCTACACTGGCTAACGCACTGTTTAACGCTGCGGTTTGAGCAGCTTGTAACTCGGCCAAAAATTCAGCGGCATCCGCGTCGGTTTTGCCGGAAGATACCGTATATTTAATACAGCGTTTTAACTGCTCGGCCGTTTCTTGCAGTTGCAACGTCAACTTGTCATACCCGCCTTCTAAGGCTTTGGCATCCAGCACGCCTTGCTGGGTAAGCGTCAGGGTTTGGGTGAGCGGAGTCACACGCACCAACGTTACCTTATATCCCGTTGCTACCGGGGCTAAGCCGCTGGCCAAGGTTGGATAGGTGACGGTTCCTTGGGCTATATTAACGGCATAATTTTCGGTGATTTTAGTTTCGGTTCCGTCGGCGGCAGTAACATATACAGCAATATCCTGCGCAGACAGAACAGGGATATCAATTTCAAATTCCCGCGTTTGGCCGTCGGCCAAATAAATATGTTTACAAATTTGCGAAGTAATACTCATAGTAAACTCCTACTGAAATAAAGATAATAAAGCGCGGCCCACACTACTAAATCGGTCCCCGCGTTTGGCCGCTTTACGGGCGGCGTGGGCAGCTTGCCATAAGGCTTGCCACTTTTGTGCAAACGTACGTGCTTGGGTAGCTCCTTGCGTTTGCAAGTCCGTTTGAACGGCCCGGTGCACCAGTTGTTCCCCCAGTTGGGCTTGCTGTTTATCTTCCACGGCCGAGGCGGATGTTACACCCACTCCGTGGGCGGCACGGCGGGCCTGACGCTGTGACAAACTAGCCAGCGCCGTTTGGGAGGCTTGGCGCATTTTTTCCGCAGAGGTGCGGAATAAATATGCGGTATTAGCCCGGTACTCTTGTTCTAACGCGCGGGCCTGTTCTTCAGCTTGCTGAGCCAAAGAGAGAGCCTTTTGACGTTGGTTGCGGGCCGATTGTTGGGCATTTTGATATCCCCAAACGAATTTTTTTCCAATTTCTATCATTTTTTCTCCTTGTAAAAAGTTATAATAAAGGCATGACAATCCTAATTATTTTGGCGCTAGTGGCGCTAGTTGTTGTGTACGCAGTATTTTTCTTACTGTGTAAAATTGGGTGGCTGATTTTTAAAAGCCACTCCAACAAAGGTCCGCTGATTACGGCGGGCGTTTGTACGGTATTGTGCGGCGTTTTAGTAGGCAGCGGGATTTGGCTTACCACCCGTGCTATCATGGCACCGTTCCAAGGCATCAAAGCACGCATTGCCCAAAATCCGGCTCCGGTATATGGGGAACGCACGTATCAAGACGACCGCTTCCCGTTTGAATTGACCGTGTATAACGGGATGGACTTTTCCGATTGGATCTCCTTGGGAGGTTTAGACATTAAACTGGGTATGGATACCAACGCATTTAAAAAAGATGCTAAGGGAAAAACACCGGACAATGTCTTGTTTGCCATCCTGCTGCGCCAAACCCCTGTGGAAGCGAAGGATCCGCTCTCCGTACTGCCAAGCCAGTTGGCAGCCGCACAAGCCCAACGCCGCTTAACGGTTACAACGGCACAACAGACCACGGTAAACGGATTACCGGCCTATCAAGCGCAAGGCGAGGCCTATTCCAACCGCGGTAAGCTGGACTTTTGGGTCACTAGCGTGCAAACCGATCCGAAGACACTGTATTATATTGTAGTGTTAGCCGTAAATAATACACCCCAATTATCCGAACAAGCCATCGGTATGGAAAATAGTTTCCGCCTCACACAAAACTAATTTTCCGGCTTGGTTTTAAGCGGGCTTTCGGGCACAGCCGAAAGCCCGTTTTGTTATGCCGCCACGCCCCGTAATGCAAGCACGGTAAGCGGTAACGGATCTTCTTGTTTTATAATAAGTGCCGGGGCTACCTGATGACGGTCGGCCAACGCCACTTCAAATGTGCGGGTTTGCAACGCAACCGGCGTATTATAGGGTTCATTCGTGCGCTGCACAAGCGGCGTGAGCGACGAAACGGACGTGCCTACCTTTCCCCCACGGCTTGCCAGCACCACTACGCCCACCGATACAAGTCGGTGCTTTTCTCCCTGTGCCTGGCGCAACGGCAAGGTAACCAGTTCGCTTACGTAACTAAGCCCCGCGTGAGCACGCAAAACTGCATAAGGCAGCGTTACTTGCCCGTTTGTTACCGTAAGTTCCGGGCAGACATTTCCGTCGGCAAGTGCAGTTATTTTTTGGCCTTCCAAATGGCTAAGCCCTGAGAGTGTTGTTTGCGGCTCATTAAACACATAGGACACGCTACTGTCTAAAAACACCGGGGAACGAGAATCGTTATCCGTCGGGCGCGCAACTATTTTTTCAATAAACACGCCCCCCGCACGGTGCACAGCCAACCAAATTTCGCCGTTTAATTCACAGACGCTTACAAAATGACCTTTCGTAGTTTGATGCGTCCATGCGTAGATGCCGCCGTCGGGAATATAGGTAAGCGTACACAATTTACCGCTTTGCAACACACACCAAAGTACCGGGTCCGGCTCCGCCGAAAAAGCCAGCTGGGCCAGTTTTTCCCCGGTAAATAAATGCTTGGCACGCAGGGTAACATCTTGCCCTGTATACGATGAGGTAGCATAATCATACACCAGTTCACGCAGCGTACTTCCCCTCCCGGAAACAAACAGCGCGTGATTACCAACCAATACAGGCGTTACGCTCACAGAACCGTACTCACTTTGCTGCTCCAACTGAAGGGTATCTAAACTCAGCACGCCGTTAGACGAAAGTGTCCACTCACTCCCGTTTGTAAAAATAAGTAGCCGGTTGGAAACAAGCACATTTTTAATACCGCTAAGCCGGGTGCCGCCCAAACGTACACTAAAACTGTCGGTACTCAAAAAAGTATCCCGCGCATGGGCAAAATCGGACGGGTTTTCCGTCTTAGAAAACCAAATCGTTTGCATTTCGCGCGCGGTGGCGGCCAACCCCAAACGGCCCTGGTAAAAAAACGCGCAGGCCGGGTATCCCGCCGCCGGGCTAAAACTACCTTCGGCCCAATTTGCCGTCCACTCTTCGCTGCCAAACGCCCGCGGAGCCGACACAATCACTTGCCGCGCCGTTGTGTAGCTAAGTACTTTCACAATGCCTTGCTGGATAAAAGCATCGGCCCCTAATTCATACGTAGCCTCGCCGGAGATTTGGCACGAACGCACCCGCACATAAAACAGATTTTCCGGATCGTTTAAATTACCGGCTACGTAAAAATTATCTTCGCCGCTGGCGCGGGAAAATATTTTAAGCAGGCTCCACGTAAGCCCCCCGTCGCGCGATACTTCTAACTGCAACGTACCCGTCCAGTTTCCTCCGGTACGCAACGTCCAATCACTGCCCGATTTAATGGCCGCCGATACGCTTTCATACCCCAGCGTACCTTGAAGCTGTTGTGCATCTACCACATGCGTGAGGCTAAATAATGCCCCCACATGATTCGGCGTGAACGTATCCAAATTACTTTCCAAAATATAGCGCCCCGGTTGAACGACCGTTTGTGTGCCGGCATTTTCCCCGCCACTAAGCGTTTGCGTAACGGTTAAATCGGCCGGGCCCGAAAAACGGCTGCGGTACTCCAGCACGAGCGTATGCCCGTTCCAATCCCCGCCGTCTGCCGCCGCCGAAGACACCCGCAAAATAGAACCTTGCACGGTGGCCGTTAAACCGCTTGCCCCGTATTGCGTGTTAAAATAATCCGCAATTTCGGTTAAACGCAAGCCATATCCGTCGGCGGCATAAAACCATTCTCCGTCAAAATAGGCCCATACAATGAGGTTCGGGTAATTGACCGGCTCAAACGCCAAACCGGCCGCTACGCCTTCACTCTCCACGGTTTGTGTTTGCGGATAAACGCGCATTTTTTTACTTTCATCCGTATTAGCCGGCTGAAACGGCCCGCCGGTCAGCGGAACTTCTTCCCATGTAAATGCCCCTAGCGCCGTGCGCGTCAAACACCTAAGCGGATGTGACGGATGCGCCACATAGAAGCTGTGATTATATTGGGCGGTGTGCAGGTTTTCCACCTCTTGCGCCGTGTAGGGAGTGCTTAATTCCAGCACAGCTTGATTGGCATTTAATACAGGTCCGCCCGGCGTGTAAAAACGCAAATAATGCTCCCCAGCTTCCACAATATAGCTTTCATCCTCGCTAATGGGAAATGCAAACAAGCGGCAATTTTTATCCGCGTACTTGGCCGTTCCCCGGTACGCGGTACCCGTACGGTTGGAAATACCTCCTTGCGGGTGGACGAGCATATTTTGCGCACCTTTGAGCCAGGTGTGATAGGCAGCGGCGTCGGTGCGGGCTTGCAGCGACGGGCTAATTTCTCCCCCCGTAAAAGAGGGTTGTAAATGACGCAGTACCATTAGCGCACCTCACTAAACGCATCTGTTTGCACCATACGCAAACAATTTTCGGACATATTGGCACGGCGGGCTTCTTCTAAATAGAGCGTATATTTTTGTTGGAGTCGCGCAGACAAGTCCACATCCCCGGTTAAGGCAAGGGCGGTGTCACATGCCAGGGCCAAGGCAAAGCATTTGACAAAGGCCGCATCATAGAGTGTTTCGTCCGTCACGCGCCGGGTATAGCGTGCACAGACTTGCGCAACCGTGGTGCAAAGCACGCGCACCTGGTGGCGGCTATCAAACCGCTCCGTAAAGGGGAGCGACTTTTGAGGATCCGCCGGGCTGTAAACGCGGCGGATAAACAGCGCATCTGCAGGGTATTTATATAAAAATTCCCCCAGGCTGTGGTCCGGTCGTTGCACCAATAATAGCGGTTTTTGGGTAGCCGCGAATGCCCAATCATGCGTACGAAGCACCTCATCACGCACCGGATCATAAAATAAACTGAGCCAGCGGGCCTGCTCATTATCCTGTTCCGCGGAAGTAATTGGTGCTTGCCCTAAATAGGCTAAAGCCAAGTTACAGATAGTTGTTTTTGAGTTCATAATACTCCTTTTTTAAAAAAATTTATATTATATTTTAAGTATTTTTTATTTTATGAACTATTATATAATTTAAAAAATACTTATTTTTTAAATATTTTTTTATTTTATCGTTATTTTTAAAATTAGGTTATTTTTATATTTTAGGTATAAAAATTTATAGCTTTATTTTTAAAAATACTTATTTTTTAAATATTTTTATTTTTGCATATATTTTTTATATATCTATTTTATAGATTTAATATAGCCAACAGCTTTCAATTTGTTAAGCGGACACATTCTAACTAATCTTTTTTACGACGGATTACAGACGAAATTTTTTAAGGTTTTCCTCGTTTTTAAGGGTTTTTGCTCTCTTTTTAGGACTTTGTAGGGACTATTTTAACCCGGTTTTTTCCAAAAACGGCTCTATTTGCTTATTTTTCCCCCACAGGGTTATACTTACCCGGGAAAATTGCGTATAACGCCTCATAAAAGCCGCTTATTTGGCGGG
>JAZUSP010000049.1:0-13549 GCA_045606805.1 Elusimicrobiaceae bacterium
CATAGTAACTATGCCAAGCAAAAAAAGAATGTAATAGCCCAAAAGGACGCGGCCCGAAGGGTTTAGCCGTTTTTGAGTTCGGCTTTGTTAAAAAAGTTTGCCAATGAGTACATTGCCTGCACTTTTTTGCCGCGCCTCACCATACAAAAACGGCTAAACGCAAAGAGCAATTAGAACTTCTTGCTAACCCTTGGCAAACTGGTTTGATTTTGACAAATCAGGGTACTGAGCATTGTACCCGTTGATATTTTTTTGTCCGCCAATCTGCCCTCAGTTTTGAAAAATCATCTTATCTTTTATATTCCCGTTGATGTGGGGCTCACGCTCGCACTTTTCCCGTTCGTCATCCCGCAGATTTTTAGTGCGGGATATAAGGGAAAAGTGCATGGACAAGAAATCACTTTTTTATTATACTATAGGTACAATTTACTCTGTTTTTGGAACCGTATGCAGAATACGGCTTACTGAAAAGTATAGAGCAACGCCAAAAACAGCCGAATTATAAGGCGCAAAATAAACGGACTAATTACCCGTTTGTTTTGTGCCGAATGTTTGCCATATTTTATGGCAAGCTACGGCTGTTATAATGTGGCTTGGTTGCTCTAGCTAGTTGTATCGGCCGTTTTTATGCGTATTTTCCAAAGACAACAAATGGAAATAAAACACAGGAGAAAATACGTATGAAAAAAGAAAATATCAATGTAGTAGTGGTTTCTTGTCCCCCTTGCGGGGAAAGAGCCTGCCCCCGAAGGTTTTTGTCGGGGGTCGCGTTAGCGACAAAAAGGGGGGCCTATAAAGCCATTTCCTTAATGAGCCCCTCCATCGGTCCTGCGGACCACTTCCTCCGCAAGGGAGGAAGATTGGCCTTTACCCTCATTGAACTTTTGGTCGTCGTCTTAATTATCGGCATCCTGGCCGCCGTTGCCGTCCCGCGATACAAAAAAGCGGTATTTAAAGCCCGCGTCTCTAATTTACAGGTACCTCTTTCTTCTTTTTCCCAAGATGTTGAAGCTTTCTTTTTGGCAAATGGAAAATACCCTGATTATTGGAAACAATTAGATATTACTTTTCCGAACTGTACTGAAACAGCTATTAGTAAATACTATTTAACCTGTCCTAATTTTCAATTAGACTTAAATGATGATAATTTTACGCTAATTGACAAAGATTCTCAAATTGCTTTTTTTTATTATTTTCAAAAAACATCCTTTCCTTATGCCGGACAAAGGAGATGCGTAGGCGCTTATTCAGATTTAGGAAAAGCTTACTGTAAACAACTATGCGGTTCCGACGATTGTTTCTATAATTGAAAAACATAGTACAAATTAAACAGAAGCGTAAGCCGTATAAACTCACAATTTGGTATAAGATTACTCTGTGGTCGGGTAAAAAAATAAATGCTATCATATAGGCATGAAGAGAAATAAGACAATACTCTGTTTATTTTTACTGCTTTTAACCACGGGGGTTTTTGCTATGCCAAATATGTTTAACAAGGACGGCGTCCTACATTTTAATTATAAAGCGCAGGACCTGGCCCCCGCCGAAAAGGCCGCCCGCGCACAACTGGAAAAAGACCTCGCGGCCCTTATCGCCATCCCCGCCGAACAGCGCACCTTTGAAAACACCATTCTCGGCTACGAAAAGGCCTTTGATAAATACGGCGACGCGCTTGGGATGAGCGGTTTTCTCTCTTATGTGTCCACCGATAAAAACTTCCGAGACACCGCGCGCGATTTGCAAATGCAAATCAGCCAATATATGGTGGATGTTGCCACCCGGCGCGACGTCTATAAAGCCATCCGCGAATATACGGACACGAACCCAAAACTCGGCCCCGTGGAAGCCAAGCTCGTCAAAGAAATGCTTATCGGCTTTAAGCACAGCGGTATGGATCTAAGCGACGAAGACCTGGAAAAATTCAAAGCACTTAACAAAGAAGAAGCGCAGTACGTCATTGAGTACGATAAAAATATCCAGGAATATAAAGACCCGCTTACCGTCACGCGCGAACAGCTAAAGGGCCTGGGCGAAGATTACATCGGCAAACTGGAAAAAACGCAAGACGGCAAATACCTTGTCACGTTGGATTACCCCGACTACGTGCCTTTTATGCTAAACGCAGACGACGAACAAGCCCGCAGAGAGTTGGAGTTTAAATACAACCGCCGCGGCGGCGAAAAAAATGTGGAACTCTTGGAAAAAACGCTCACCCTGCGCCGCCAAATTGCACAGCTTTTGGGCTACAAAACCCACGCCGACCTCAAGTTGGAAAACCGCATGGCCAAAAACCCCAAAACCGTTTTTAAGTTTTTAAAAGATTTACAGAAAAAACTAAAACCCATGGGCAAGGCGGAAGACAAATTTTTAATCGCCTATAAAAACGAAAAAACAGGCAAAAAATCCCGCACCATTTACCCGTACGAATCGGGCTATTGGGCCAACAAATACCGCAAAGAAAATTTGCAGCTAGACAGCGAAAAAATCAAAGAATACTTCCCCTCGCAAGTGGTCATTGACGGTATGCTGGAAATTTTCGGCAACGTCTTTGGCATCACGTTTGAGCCCGTAAACATCCCCACCTGGCACCCGGACGTTAAAGCATTCTTAATTAAAGACAAAGCCACAAAGGCCCCCGTCGCTTACTTTTACATGGACCTTTACCCGCGCGAAGGCAAATACAAACACGCCGCGTGTTTCGGCCTGGTGGAAGGCGAAGAAAAAGCCGACGGCACGTACCAAATACCCTTCGTGGCGATTGTAGCCAACCTAAACAAACCGTCTAAAGATACACCTTCTTTATTAAAACATAGCGAAGTGGAAACGTTGTTTCACGAATTTGGCCACGTCCTGCACAACGCACTCACCAAAGCCAAATACAAAGCCTTTTCCGGCACCAGTGTAAGCTGGGATTTTGTGGAAGCCCCCAGCCAAATGTTAGAACGCTGGGCGTGGGATCCCACGGTACTCAAAAAAATCAGTAAACACTATAAAACCGGGGAAGCGTTGCCCGACGATTTAATTAAGCGTATGCTGGCCGCCAAAAATTTCGGCAACGGCGGCACGTACTTGCGGCAAAACTTTTTTGCCCAGTACGATATGACGCTCCACACCGCCCCCCAAACGCCCGACACGACAAAAGTTTACTTTGATTTAACCAAAAAAATCCGCGCTTTGCCGCTGACCAAAAACACGTATCCGCAGGCCGCTTTCGGGCACATTATGGGCGGCTATGATGCGGGCTATTACGGCTATTTATGGTCCGAAGTCATTGCCGAAGATTTCTTTAGCCAATTTGAACAAAACGGTATTTTCAACCCACAAATCGGTTTAAAGTTCCGCCGCGAAATTTTGGAAAAAGGCGGCAGCGAGGACGAAGAAAAACTGGTGGAAAACTTTTTAGGCCGCCCGGCCCAAAACGGACCCTTCTTAAAAGCCATCGGCCTGGAGGGAAAATGAGCGTAATTATCGGTATTGACGTCGGCGGTTCTACTACCAAAATTGTAGGCTATACAAACGAGGCCAAGCCCGTCGGCATGCTTAAAGTAGAAGCGGCCGACCCGCAAACCTCGGCCTACGGCGCCTTGGGCAAATTTATTAACGAGAACAATTTAGCCCTTGCCGATGTGGAACAAATTATCGTCACTGGTGTTGGTGCCACGCTGTTTAAAAAGAAAATTTACAACGTCCCCACGTCCACCGTGGATGAATTCCAGGCCATCGGCCTGGGCGGGCTCGCCCTTTCGGGTAAAAAAGAAGGGCTCATTGTCAGCATGGGCACCGGCACGGCCTTTGTGCGCGCCGGCAAAAAAGGGATTTTCCACATTGGCGGTTCGGGTGTCGGCGGCGGTACCGTCGTCGGCCTAGGCAGTAAACTGTGCGGCATTAAGTCGTTTCGCACGCTGGTCCACCTGGCCGAAAAAGGCAAACTGGGCAAAGTGGACTTAAACATTGGCGATATTTCCCGCAAAACACTCCCCAACTTAACCAAAGACATCACCGCCTCCAATTTCGGCAAAATGGAAGACGGTCTCAAAGCCGAGGACTTAGCCGCCGGCGTGCTCAATATGGTGTTCCAAACCGTGGGAATGTTGTCCGTATTTGCCTGCCGCAACGAGGACATGAAAGACGTTATCCTCACAGGCACGCTCTCGCAGGTACCGGCCGCCAAAAAAGTATTTGAAATGCTCCGCGCCATGCACGGCATCAATTTTATTATTCCTAAAAATGCGCTTTACGCCACGGCAACGGGTGCGGCGCTGTCGTACTTACATAAAACAGGGAAGAAAAAATGACCCAACCGCAAGCGTATAAAAAATCCAGTTTTGGCCCCGCGTTTTTCTTTTTAACCAAACGGGAGCGCCAGGCGCTGGCCCATTATTACGCTTTTTGCCGCCTAGCTGACGACATTGCCGACGAGCCCAACCGCCCCAATCCGGCCACCGAACTAAACGCACTTGCGCAAGAGATTGAACTCACGTATGTGGGGTTGCCCAAAACCGATTTAGGCAAAGCCCTGTTGGAAGACATCCATTTTTTTAAACTCCCCAAGGACCGTTTTACCTTACTTATTGAAGGCATGCAGGCCGACCTAGAAAAAAAGCGTTACGCCACCTTTGAAGAACTTGACTGGTATCTCTACCGTGTAGCGGTAATTGTAGGGAAAGCCACGCTGGATATTTTGGGCATCAAAGATACTTCTCAAGCAAACGAATTATCCTATCATTTGGGCCGCGCCGTGCAACTTACCAACATCGTGCGCGACGTGTATGACGACGCTCGCCTCGGCCGCGTCTACTTACCTTGCCAATTAACCCCGCAAGACATTTTATCCGGCAATCACCAAGCCGAGGTCAAAAAATTGCTGGAACAAACCGCCGATCGTGCACACGAATGTTACATCCGCGCGTTTGAATGTATGGACTGCTTTTGGCCGACCAAAATGCTCCCGTGCCGCATTATGGGCTATACGTACCAAAAAAATCTTGCTAAAATAGAGAAAACAGGTTTTTCGTTTACGCAAACGATTAAACTAAGTAAACCGGAAAAACTGCAAATGGTACTTTATGCAATTTTCAAAACGCTTTTTTAGCACCGCCTTATTACTAAGCACTTGCGCCGCCGCAAACGCAGCGCCGCAAACGTTGGCCGCCTGTTTGGACGACGGAAAACTGCAATATACCAACGCGCAGTATAAGGAAGCACTCTCCACGTTTAACCGCTGTTTAACATTGGACCCTAACAACGTGGATGCGCATCTTTCCGTGGCCGGGGTGCTTTTAACGCAAGATGATTTAACCGGAGCCAAGTCTCATTTTGAAACCGCGCTTAAGAACATGCAGCGCACCTCGCCGTATTGGTCTTATACGTACTCTATGCTCGGTGATATTGCGCTCAAACAGCGCAACCCCAAACAGGCACTTACCTTTTATTCCAAGTCACTGGAATATAACGCGGCCAATGTAAACTCGCTGATTGGCAAAGGCGTCATTTTGGAAAACCAAGGCAACTACCAAGGGGCGGCAGAGGCATACACCTCGGCCCTGGCCGTGGAGCCGCTTAACGTCATTGCCCGCCAGCGCCTCATCAGCTTAGAGCCCGAATACATGACGGATGACGAAATCCTTACCGCTCTAAAACAGCGCTACGCCGTCAAGCCCGAGCAAACCGAACTCACGCAAGCTAACCGTGAATTATTTACTAAAATCCACCAGGCCGAACAACGCCGCGGCGTAGACTATTTAAAAAACAAATACGGCAAAAACGCAAAAGATTATGTTATTACCTTAAACAAAGGGACCGATTTTGCGCGCGAAATCCTCACGTTAAACGGCTACAACACGTTGCAAAAAAATATGGGGCAAGATGCGGTGGCTGCCTTGCGCCGCTTAGGGGTCCCGGTGCAAGAGGTCTTTGAACTGCGCGACCTACAAGGCGCCCCCGTGTTTACCAAAAATTCCACACTGACCGAAGAAGGCTTTGCCGTTTACACACAAGCGCTGGCCGGCAAAAAAACATTTTTACGCCCCGGCCAAATGGTTCCGCTCACACAGACCGAAAAACAAAAACTAAATGCCCGCGCAAAGGCCCTCACGCAAAAAGGATATACCGAAATTTCCCGCCCGGAACTTAAACTCGTAGAAACCCAAACACTCTGCTCCGAAGACACACTTAAAAATAAACTGGGCGTGTATTATTTCCCAATCGGCCAAAAACATTACCGTTACTTTGTACGCACCACGGATAACGACCCGCTCAAAACCGTGCCGTATTATTACGTCATGCAAGCACGCCACAAACGCAACCCGAAAGTGGAAGTGCCGAAAAACGAGCTCGTGGAATATTACAAATTTTACGGCTACACAATTTGTCTTTCCGACGGTAACTTAACCCTTTCTAACGAAGATTCTGTCGCCACGAAATAACAGTTCTGCGCAAAATTTCTTTGAGCGCACAATTTTGAAAACAAGAAAAAACATCTATTTTTTGGCCATTAGGCCTATTCTTTGCGCACCGCTATTTTTACGTGTAAGCAAAAAAAACCCCCCAGTGCATAACCGGGGGTTTTTGTTGACTTAAATGCTACTTAAAAACGACAACCGATTTTGAGCATAATTTCGCCGTAGCGGATGTGTTTTTTGCCAAAGGCATCTTTGATTTCGTCGCGCGTACGGACCATATAATAGCGGGCCTCGGCACCCAAAATCCAGGTTTCGTCCATATCAAACTCCAACCCAACGCCCAACATACCGGCCATATCGGTATCGCTAAACGTTTTGTGGGAACCATCGCCGTTGTTTCTGCGCACAAACGTGTGACCGACCCCTATCCCAAACGGGATATACAAACGCGTAGCATGACGCGGGAAGAAATTCACACGGGCAGCCACTAAACCGGTGGCAACGCCGGTGCGCAAATAATACTCGTTGGCGGTACCTTTATTTACGGTGTCGCCGTCACCTAATTGGGCATAGTTGCCGTCCAAACCCAGCGCCAAAACGCTAGAAAGATTGCGGTAAAAACCCATGCCGGCCGTCCAGCCGAGGTTGCCAATATCTACCGTTTGCCCGTTATGGGTCCAGTTGCTTTGGGGCAATATCATACCACCGTAAAATTCCACACGGTTAGTACCGGCACGCAAGCCGTAATCGTCTACCGGGTAATAGTATTGGGCAGACGCGGCCGAAAACGCAAATAACAACGTTGCTAACAAAAGTAGTTTTTTCATACAGCTCCTTATAGATTAAGATAGATATATTGTAAATATTTTCCGTTCATTTTACAACAAAATTTATAAACGGCGGGCGCGAACTTGCGTTTGTCCTAGGCAACAATTTTCCAAAATCTCGTAGAAATTATGTTAGAATAAAAGTGATGTAAAAAATTTTAATTGTTTTTGAAACCGCAACCAAGCGGACCTCTCGTAAGAGATATATTCGAATTCAAAAACAGCCTAATCAAACACACACGGACGGCCATCTGCGTGTGTTGAATGCTTTTCGTTTTGGCGGAAAGTTACGGCTGCTTGTTGGAGGGTTCGAATATACTCACAACTTACAGCCGTTTTTGCATGCGTTTTCCAAAAACAAAATAACAGGAGAAAACTTATGCAAAACAAAAGACATAACTCAATCAAAAATAAAGTCATCCTGAACTTGATTCAGGATCTTCAACGCTTGTCGTTACTAAACAACCTGCGTGGAAGATTCCAAATCAAGTTTGGAATGACAGCTTTATGTAACAAACGGGGTTTTACCCTCATTGAGCTCTTAGTCGTCGTCTTAATTATCGGCATCCTGGCCGCCGTAGCCGTGCCGCAATATAAGCTAGCCGTTGCTAAGGCGAAATTTGTTCCCTTGCAAACAGAAGGCGATGCTCTTGTGAAAAGCCAACAAATTTATTTCCTATCTAATGGACAATGGGCTACAACTTTTAATCAATTAGATCTTTCTCCAGCCTCTGAACAAATATCCGGTAATAAAATTAAAACTGGGGATATTCTCTGTTTTTTTAATGGATCAGATGGCATTGGTTGTTACTACGGAACTTCTACAACAATCAATGACAATACCCTAAAAAATTCACCTCTTCCTGCCTGGTATTTTAATCATTTAGATAACAAAAAATATTGTAGTGCCCGTACCCCTTTTCATCAAAAAATTTGCCAAGCTGTTAGCGGTGCTACTACTGGAAAGATTGCTGGCATTGCGGTTGATTACCAATTAGGAGAATAATTACTCCTAATAGCCGTCTTTGACTCATAGAAACAATATGGTCCTCGCTTCCCCAAGTACAAGGCACAATGGAGGATAAGATGATTTTTCAGATTTGAGCCGTATTTGCGGGGCAAGTTGCCCGCATAGACGTACTGACAGGTACGTCAAGGGCAAGGGACCGCAAATACGGCCAAATGTGGAAAATTGTATCGCTGGCAAGCAACGAATTTTACAAATCTTTTGTTTGTAAAATTCGTGCGTCCAACGTAACTTCGCGCCCGCCGTTCTTTCCCTGCCCGCACAACTGCCAGCACTTCCCCAAGCACCGGGCCAAACTTTTGGTACCCTGATTTGTCAAAATCAAACCAGTTGCCAAGGGTTAGCAAGAAGTTCTAATTGCTCTTTGCGTTTAGCCGTTTTTGTATGGTGAGGCGCGGCAAAAAAGTGTAGGCAATGTAATCATTGACAAACTTTTTTAACAAAGCCAAACTCAAAAACGGCTAAACCCTTCGGGCCGCGTCCTTTTGGGCTATTACATTCTTTTTTTGCTTGGCATAGTAACTATGCCCGCGCAAAATAAAGTGCGTACTAACCGCAAAAGTCCAGCGGCGCAAAGGCAAAGAGAGCTTCTTGCTAACCCTAAGTTGAGCGTGGCGTACGTCTTGCGGACGGCGCAAAGCGCCGCAAGTACGCGAGCGAAAATCGGCGCGAAATGGAAAGATTTTGGCAAATTGTTGGTCAGCGTAAACGCAACGTCACGGAGGCTGTTAAAACTAATCGTTTTCCTCTCATAAATTGATATAATATCACTATGAAGAAATGGGCCGCTTTTCTCGTCACTATTCTCCTGGCCGCCTGTACGCCCAAAACCGTACTCAGCCCCACCTACGACTTTAGCCAAATCAACCGCATCGGCATTATGGCTTTTTCCAACGCTTGGGCGGACCTCAACGGGGTGGAAAACCTGTTTGCCAAATACTTAATTCGCAGCGGTTTTAAAGTGGTGGAACGCGCCCAACTTGAAAGCGTTTTGCGCGAGCATAACATTTCCGTCTCCGGCTATCTCGCGCCCGAAACTACGTGCGAAATCGGTCGCATTTTAGGCGTAGATGTACTACTTGTGGGCGAGGTCAGCTCCTACTCCCCCGCCCGCACCGAACTGGCCATGACGGCCTCGCGCCGCACCGAGTCTAAACCCGTGATGCGCCAAGACGTCATGCGCATGCCTGACGGCACGTACATAGGCTACCAACGTCCGGCCGGCACGCAAGTTTCCAACTCGGTGGATGTCCGCCCGACGGAGTATACCATTAACGCCAAAGTGGCGCTCATTGCCAAACTCATTGACGTGGAAACCGCCGAAATCGTGTGGATCGGCTCGGACAGCGAGGAAAGCTCCCGCCCGTTAGACGCGGCCGACTATATGGCCCGCCAACTGGTCAAAAGCTTTACCAAAGAACTGGCCAAACGGGAGAATAAAAGATGAACCCCACGTTCGCCGAGCAATCCGCCGCTGTCGCTTTGCGCACGTTTTTTGCCGTCGTAAAGGCGGTGTTTGTGGCACTGGTGCTGATTGTGGGCGTGTTAATAGCGGGGCAAAGCCGCGTAGCTCCCGTCAGTGTAAATTTGCTCACGGCCTATGCTATGGAATATGCGGTGGTCACATTTAAACCCTACCGTGGATACTTTCCCGAGCCGTACCTAATTCAACTTGAACAAAAATAAGAGGAACTTATGTTAGACATTAAACAAATCGTTGCAAATCCCGAAGAAATCAAAAAACGCCTGTCCTTGCGCAAGCCCGAACTGGCCGCGCAAATTGACAACGTTTTAACTAAATATGAAGCGTATAAGAAGATTTTAGCGCGCGTGGAAGAGCTGCGCGCCAAACGCAACGAAATGTCTAAATCTATCGGCAAAATCAAAAAAGAACAAGGGGACGGCGCCGCCCAAGAAACCATGAAAGAAGTGGGAAAACTCAAAGAAGAAATGGCCGCCCAAGAAGCCCAGTTGGAACCCGCCAAGGCCGAAATTGACAACCTGCTTTTAAGTATTCCCAACTTGCCCAACGAAAAAATTCCCTTTGGTACCAGCGATGCCGACAATCCCGAAGTCGTTCCCTGCACCATTCCCTTGCCGCAATTTGATTTTAAACCGCTGGACCACCAAGCCGTCGGCGAGAAACTGGGCATCTTGGATTTTGAAGCCGCCGCCGCACTCTCCGGCAGCCGCTTTGCCCTGTTTAAAGGCGACGGCGCCCGCCTAGAGCGCGCCATTATCGCTTTTATGTTAGATTTACACGCTAAAAAAGGCTACACTGAAATTCTGCCGCCCGTTATCGTCAATGAAAACATTTTAGTCGGCACCGGCCAACTGCCTAAATTTCGCGAAGATATGTACGAACTCACCGGCGAGCCGAAACAATTTCTCGTTTCCACCGCCGAAATTCCGCTTACCAACTTAAACCGCACCCGCACCGTGGCTGAGGCGGAACTGCCTATTAAACTTACGGCCTACACGCCGTGTTTCCGCAAAGAGTCCGGCACCTACGGCAAAGACACGCGCGGCCTCATCCGCAACCATCAATTTGATAAAGTGGAACTCGTCATGCTCTCTAAGCCCGAAAACTCGTACCAAATGTTAGAGCAAATGGTCTTAGACGCGCAAGACGTCCTCAAACAACTGGAAATCCCCTATCACGTCGTAGAGCTGTGCAGCGGGGACATTGGTTTTTCCTCGGCCAAAACGTACGATATTGAAGTATGGATGCCCAGCGAAAATAAATTTCGCGAAATTTCTTCCTGCTCCAACTGTTTGGATTTCCAAGCCCGCCGCATGGGCCTGCGCTTTAAAAACGCGCAAGGCAAATTGGAATATGTCCACACGTTAAACGGCAGTGGTCTGGCCGTCGGGCGCACGTTTGCCGCCATTTTGGAAAATTTCCAACAAAAAGACGGCTCCGTCATCATCCCCAAAGCCCTGCGCCCGTACTTTGGCAAAGATAAAATTGAGGTCAAATAATGCGCAAACTGTTGCACGTACTGGTGACCATTTTCTTCTTTGTTACGGCTTCTTTGGGCCCCGCGCGCGCGGAACTTACGCTCCCGCCCGACGTGATGCACCACGCCACCGTGGGCATTAACGGCGTGTATAGTTTGGATTTTGACACTGCGCAAGAGCACATTGCCTGGGTCTTTGAACACTACCCGGACCACCCTTTCGCGCACTTCGGCAATGCGATGATTGCCTGGAGCCGCTACGAGTACGAATTTGAAACCAGCGACGACGCCCAACGTAAAGTCTTTGAAAAAATTTTGGACGATTCCATTGCCGGCATCAAACGCTGGATTAAAAAATATCCGCAAGATTCCAACGGCTACATGGGCATCGGCGCGCTCTACGGCCTGCGCGCGCTGTTTAATATGCGCAACCGCAATTGGATAACGTCTTATTTTGCGGGCCGCAAAGCCATTAGCAATTTGGAAAAATCCCTCAAGTTGGACCCTACGTATTACGACGCCTTTTTCGGTCTGGGCATTTACCAGTATTATGCGGGCACACTCCCTTCCGTGATAAAAGTGCTCGCCAAAATTGTAGCCATTAAAGGAGACCCCAACGAGGGCGTCGCCTTGTTAAACACTGCGCGCGAAAAAGCCCACTTCACGGCCGATTCCGCCAAACTCATTTTAATTGACGTCTACAACACCCGCGACAGCGCCTTTTACGCGCCGGAAAAATCGCTTGAATATATCCGCCAAGTACGCGCCAAATTTCCCCAAAATCCGCTGATGCGCTACGTGGAAATTATCTGCCTGTACGAAACGGGCCATTTGGATGACGTAACCGCGCAAGCCAACCAATTTTTACAACTCATCGGCACGGACAAATTCTATAAAGACATTTACATTCCCCGCGCCTACACCGCCTTAGGCACCGCGCAAATGGCGCAAGGCAATTTTGAGAAAGCGCGCGAAATTTTTGAAGAAGGCCGCCAAAAAATCCGCAACCAAGATCCCAGCCGCTGGGGCGTATGGAACGAACTGCGCCTCGGCCAAGTATATGATGTTTTAGGCCAACGCCAAAAGGCGCAAGCGCAATATAAGTACGTGCTCTCTTTTAAGGATAAATGGGGCTTTGACGACCTAGCCAAAAGCTATTTAAAAAAGCCCTATACCGTTCCCGCGGACGGCGTCGGCCCCCTCCCACCGTTGTAAATTTCTTCGCCTGTATAGCTATTAGTATTTCCCCAAGCACCGGGGAAAATCATATTGTCATCCTGAACTTGACTGCGGATCTTCCACGCATGCTGTTTGTTATTTTTAAATTTTGTGCGTCTAATGAAACTTCGCGCAGAAGAGTCATTTTCCCCCTCTTGCTTTTTCTCTACTCTTTTGTTACAGTATGTGGGTAATACAACTTATAAACAGGAGATAACATGAAAAAACTACTCATTGCCGTACTCGCAGTACTGTGTGTCGCCCCGGCCGTGATGGCTAAAGACTGGGGTATTGGTGTAAAACTCGGTGCCGGTCAAAACGACCCGAAAGACCTCAAAAATATCTATGATGCGGCCATCGCCAACAAAGAACTAGACAAAAACCCCGGCTACTTTAGCTTAGAAGTTTTGCATGAATGGGCGCTTAACGACGAAGCCAACAAGCTCGGTGCCAAAGTTGGTTGGGATATGTATGGCGAAAACAAAGTGAAAGCACATGGCGGCCTTAGCAATGGAGAATTGAAAGAAACTACCTACTCTTTCCCTTTTACCGTGTACTACAAGCGTGATAACGGTATCAAAAAACTTTCTTGGTTCGGCGGTGCAGGTTTCACCATTATCCGCACCAAAGTGGAAGGTACAGGATATATCAACACGATTGATGTAAACGGTGACGAAAGCAAGACCAAAGTATTTCCGCACCTCGTAGCCGGTGGCGAATATCGCTTTACGCAAGTATTTGCGTTAGGCTTAGAAGCCCGCTACAATTTTGCTGCTAAAGTAAAAAAAGACGGAGCCGTCTTATCTGACCGTTCCGGCTTTGGTGCTGCTTTAACCGGCCGTTTCTACTTCTAAGTTTAGTAGAGCTTTTAACACCCGCCCTTGCGGCGGGTGTTTTTTATGTTTTCCCTCCACCTGTAGAGCGGCCAGTACTTCCCCCAGCACCGGGCAAAACTCTTAGCAAGCTGATTTTTCAAATTTAGGCCTAATGGAACTTTTTGTTGGTAATACCGTCTTAGAAATGATTTTGAACTATTTTTAGACAAAAATACATCTATAAAAATTATTGCCGAACTTGTTTCGGCATCTTCCACGCAGGCCGTTAAAAGCCACTACC